>DAOPZE010000014.1:0-30270 GCA_035353255.1 Candidatus Cloacimonadota bacterium | reverse complement strand
TGCCTGCGCATCTATAGCTTAGCTATCATCAGATGCTGCACGTTTTGAAGTCCCAAGACGGTATAAATAGAAGTTTTGGCGTAAATGCTGTTTAGCCGTCTTGAACTGCAAACTCAAATCTACTTCAAACATAGTTTTACACCTATGATTTGCTAGGTATTGGATAAAAACTCTTGCCAAAATAGCGCATAGTAAAATCTTGGTCAACTTGAGAACAAAAACCAAAAGGAATACTTATGGCTTCAGTAGCTGATATCCGTAATGGAATGATAATCGAATACAAAGACGATCTTTTCGAGATCGTGGAATTTCTGCATGTCAAACCCGGGAAAGGATCTGCCTTCACCCGCACCAAGATGAAGAGCGTCCGCACCGGCAGAACCATAGAGAACACGTTCAGGGACAGTGACAACTTCCCTGAAGTAAGAGTCGAACGCACCAAAAAAGAGTATCTTTACCGTGAAGGTGATTTCTTCATTTTCATGGACAGTGAGACATACGAGCAGATCACTGTTGATCTCGCCAAGATCGGCGATCTTGAGAAACTAATGATGGAAAACATTGAAGTGATGATCCTTACCGCTCCCAACGGTGAGATCCTGGGTATCGAATTGCCCACCACCATTGTTCAGACCATCGCTGAATGTGAACCCAACGTCAAGGGAAACACCGCTTCGGGAAGCGGAAAAGTTGCCTTTACCGAGACCGGACTGCGCTTGACGGTTCCCTTCTTCGTCGAAGCCGGCGAAAAGGTCAGGATCGACACCCGCAGCAGTCAATACATCGAACGAGCAAATAAGTAAAAGAGGATAAAATGGGAAAAATTAAGAGCTTTCAAGCCAAGACCGCGCATGACAGGACCAATGAAGGTAAGATCATATGCGAAGTCTGCAAGACCGAGATCAAGCGTATTAAGCTGATCATGAACAAGAAATCCACCGGTGGCTGGGTTCCCACACCCCAGTTCCAGGAAATTTGCAAGTGCAACGAAGCTGACATTATGGCAGGTAAGACCGTCTGAGGAATTCCTGACGTCAGTTTGATCAATAGTATTACGACACTCTCTGCTTTGCGGGAGTGTCTTTTTTTTATTGACCGATAAGTGGCGGGAAAATAGCTTGTGTTTCATGTTTTGTTCGTGAGTATGCCTTAGGCAGTAGTTTTGTAGTTTTACGGCGAATCTTTTCGCAGCACAAAAGATACCCAAAGGGGGTAAACCTTTATGTCCCAAAGGATATACGCTGTCCTTGGCACTATCCTGATCCTCAGCCTGACGATCAGCACATTGCAAGCGCTGGTGCCGCCTAACCCTATGTATAGGCATGTTCCCGCTGCCTACGAACGGACTCGCCCGGAACTTCCGGGAACATTCTTCTCCGAACAGACTCGTGAGATACCCAATAATATTCTGGTGCTTAGAGTTCAGTTCTCCGATCTGAGCTTTGTCCAGACACCTGCTTTCCCGGATAGTCTGGCGCATAACGACGCTTTTTTTGACCGTTGGATGCTCCACCTGGCGGATTTCTATTCTGATGCCTCGCATGGAAGGTATCAACTGAGTTACACGCTTTGGGATCAGGTCTTTACCATGAGTCACACGCTTGCCTATTATGGCGGTGACACCGATGACTATATCGATGCCAGAAGCGAAGAGATGATCGCAGAACTGATTCAACTGGCTGATCCGCAGATAGATTTCACTCAGTATGGCGGAATTATCGTCTTTCATGCGGGTCCGGGACAGGAAGCTGACACAAGCGGCATTCGTACCGACACGATCTGGTCCACTTTCGTGACCCGAAAGAACCTACAGGACGCGCTTGATCCTGAGAATGACAACTATCCCGGCATAGCCACTGCGGACGGTATCAATCTGAAAAACATCGTACTGGTTCCGGAAAGCGAGTTTCATGACTATTTCCCCCTGCCGCCTGACCCCAATTCCAGCACCTATCTCTTCAGTATTTATGGGGTTCTGGCACATCAATACGGGCATCTGATCGGACTGCCGACCTTGTTTGACAATGATTCCGGCAACGGTGTCTCCCAGGGTATCGGCAACTGGGGGCTGATGGGAACCGGTGTTTGGAACGCCAGCGGTTATGTTCCGGCACAGCTTTGCGCCTGGAGCAGGTATCATCTCGGCTGGGAAGATGCCGTCACCCTCACCGGGGATATGCAGGGACTTCAGCTTGATTACTTCCAGAATCATAACACGTTGACCCCCAGGCTCTACAAAGTTCCCATCTCTGCCAATGAGTATTTCCTGCTGGAAAATCGCCAGCAGAATCCTGACGACAGCGTCGATCCCTACAGCGGAGCACCAAGCTATAGCTTCAACCTGCTCCCTGAAGGAGAACAGGACTATTATCCGGACTACCCCTTGCTACCCTTCTTTAACTTCATGGAGAATCGTTATAAGGGAAGTGAATGGGACTTCATGCTCCCCGGACTGGGTGGACCGCTGCTTCCCGGACAGAGCCAACCTCTGGATGGTTCCGGCATGCTGATCTGGCATATTGACGAGAACGTTATCGCGGCAAACTTTGATACGGGTTTTGAGATGAACAGGGTCAACGCTGACGCTTCTCATAAAGGCGTGGATCTGGAAGAGGCGGACGGGATCGAGCAGCTCGACACAGGGCTCTTTGACTATTACAAATACGGAGGTCCAAATGATAGTTTCAGACCCGGTAATAATGACTATTTTGGCAATTCAGTGCATAACGGATTGCTCTCGCTGCCGAACGCTGTCAGCTATTATGGCGGTTACCCCCTGGAGATCTATGACATCTCGCAAGTTGACAAAAAGATGATCTTCTCCGTGCGTTTCGGCTGGAAGCTTGAAGCAAACTATACCGGGATCAACACCATCAACGCGGCGATGATAGATCTGGACAGAGATGGCACCCAGGAGATATTCCAACCCCTGCCGGACGGTCAGATCTATATCTGGAAGAACGAAGCTCTTATGCCCGGTTATCCAGTCGCAGCCGATACCCTTGCCCAGACATTTACCTGGGACGGGTCAACAGCGTATCTGCCGGTGCAACGGCAAAATCTGGTCAGACTCCGTAGCCTGGATCAGAACGGGATAGAAACCCTCTTCAACCTGCCGAACTATAGCTGGGCATCACATCCTGTCGATGCCGGCAATGAACTGCTTCTCCCCTTTAACAAGGCTGATGGAACCGGCGAATATGACTACCTGGATAAAGCTACCGGTCAGAGGCATCCTGGCTTGTATTTCTCAGAACAGATCTGTGCCAATCTGATCTACGCCAACGAGCGGGTCTGGGCATTGACCCGTCATCCAGGGCAAGCCTATACTCTGAATAGCTTTGATGTGAATGGTGATCATTACACAGGAATACCACTGGTCATTCCGGCGGATTCGTTGGTGGTGAGCATGTTCATGGCTCCGTTCACCCGAGGTGAGGGTAACGATCTGATCCTGCAAACAGAACACGCGGTTTATGTTTACGATGATAACCTGAATCCCGTGCCGGGCTTCCCCTTCATCCACGACGAGGTGGTGACCGCGCCTTTGTCTTTCGCGGATTATGACAAAAACGGGTATTATGACATTCTTCTAGGAACTTCCTCCGGTGCGATGGTTATAGATTACGCAGGTAGGCTCATGGGGACATCCAGGCTTGTTGGTTCATCCGCGGATAGCCTCTCTTCCGGAGTCAGAGCCCTGGATATCGATCATGACGGCCAACTAGATATAATAGGCAATTTCAGCAATAACAGGCTGGGAGCCTGGAACGAGAACTATGTGAGCGATCAAGGCTTCCCTGTATCCTTTTCAGAACGAAGCAGACATCTTCCTTTGGTGGGGAAAGCTTCTGATGACCTCTACTATCTATGGACGGCGTCTGACAATGGCAAGATCTTCCGTAAGGAGATCCCCGGCTACGATCCTGCCGACGCGGACACGACCTGGTTCACTGAATATGGAAACCTGCGCCGCACGGCGTTCCTGGACGTCAGCTCCTTCCCCAATCAATTCCTGACCGACAAGACCTTTGTCCCGGGAGAAGTCTATATCTATCCCAATCCTCTGAAAACTTATCATGGGGATCAGCTTGTCCTGAACGTCATGACCAGCAGGAATACACAACTTAACCTGAAGATCTATGATATCAGTGGCGCCTTGGTTTACAGCGGCACAGGAATGGCTAAGGCATATCTGCAGAACCGTGACCTCTTTATCCTGCCAGCGGGAAAGCTGCATAGCGGTATTTATATCGCTGTGGTAAGCTCCGACCGGGGTCATATCAACCTAAAATTCGCCGTGGAAAAATAACCGGAGACTTGTATGAACAATAAACTGCTTTTTATCGTTGGCGCGCTGCTGCTTGTGAACGCTTGCTTCGCCGATTACATTCATGACAATGCCGGAGAATATGGGTTCAAGTTCCTGAATATCCCCGTGAATCCCGTCAGCCTGGCTCTTGCAGGTCGACCTGCGGATCCGGTTGAGAATTCTGCCTCGTTTATAATCCAGCCTGCCATAAGTACGTTGGAAAAGAGCCGTAGCGTTGGAGCTTCTCAGAGCAAGTGGATCTCCGACACGAACAATACGAATCTCTACTACTCCTATTCCAACCGCAGATCACACTTCGGTTTGGCTATGCGGAATCTCAGCTACGGAGAGATCGAGAAACGTGACGAATATGGCAATATCATAGGCTATTACAATCCCATGGATCTGAATGTCTGCGCGAACTATGGGCTGAGGCTGACTCCCAGCCAATACATCGGTATCAACGCAGGAGTGGTCTATGAGAAGATCAGCACTGCTTCAGCGCTTGGATTCAGCACAGACCTTGGCTACACCTGGCTGCCCCCCTTCCCGGATATGATCGTTTCCCTTGCGGTACGCAACCTGGGGTATGGCGGTAAAATGAACGACGAAACCCTTAAGCTTCCTCTGGCGGCAGAACTCGATATTAGCAAGACCTATACTCGAGATAACACATCTGTGCGTCTTGCAGTATCCGCGACCCAGAGCCTGGACGAGCAGTTGAAGGGCACTTTCGGAACGGAACTTGGCTTTTGGAACACGCTTTATCTGCGTGCCGGCTACAAGATAAACTATAGCGCCGAGGATCTGACCGCAGGGATCGGGATCCGCTATGATCATTTCGGAGTGGATTATGGCTGGGCCTCCTTCACAGACAACCTGAGTGATGTTCATTCGCTCGGCTTGAGCTACTATTTCTAAGACCTGAGGATAATTGATGCAGTTGAATAAACTAGCCGTTCTAGGCATGCTTCTACTGAGCGTGGTGTTGTGTTTTGCCGGAGAATATGCTCCGGGACAGTTACTGGTCAAGACCTCCGCACCTATCACTGTCAAGGGTGCCAAAACAGGGCTGACCAGCTTCGACAACTATCTGCAAGGACTGGGCGTCAAGTCGATCGAACCCATCAAGGGCTTGCCTGATACCCGGTACTACAGGATAAACGTCTCCAGCGACCCGGATTGGCAAGCAGTCAAAGCAGGTTCTTTGCGCTTCGAAGGGATAGAGTACGTCCAGCCGAATTACCTGAACAAGATGCTCGTAGAACCTAATGATCCCCTTTATCCCAATCAATTGCATACCCTCTGCGCCTTGCCCCAAGCCTGGAATTATACAACAGGGAGCAAAACTGTACTTGTAGGCGTAGTTGATTCCGGTATCCTGCGAGAGCATCCCGATCTGACCGCCAATATCTACGTCAATCCTCACGAGATACCCGATAACGGCATAGATGACGACGGAAATGGCTATATAGACGACTGGAGCGGCTGGGACTTCTGCGACGCTCCTGAGCAGGCGGATGAGGCTTTGGGTGATTATCTGAACCCGGACAACGATCCTAACGACGAGAACTTCCATGGCACACACGTGTCCGGCATCATTGGCGCGGTCGGTAATAACGGCATCGGTGTCACCGGAGTTTGCTGGAACGCCAATATTCTGCCTATCCGAGCTGGATTCCGCACACTTGGAGGTCAGGGTTATCTTCAGGATGACGACGCTGCTGCCGGTTTAGTTTACGCCACGAACATGGGATGCAACGTCATCAACATGAGCTGGGGAGATCCAAACTATTCGCCGATCATCGCCGACGCTTGTGAATATGCTCACAGCAGGGGTGTGAATCTCGTCGCCTCGGCAGGCAACGACCCTGTTCCCGTGCTTTCTTATCCTGCCCGTCTGTCGAACGTGATCTCAGTCGGCGCGATCAACAAGTCCCGCGTTCTTGCAGGTTTCTCCAGTTATGGAGTTGACTTGGACCTCGTTGCGCCGGGTGAGGGTGTTCTCAGCACCTACAAGCTCGATCAGGATGAGATGTATATGCAAATGAACGGCACTTCGATGTCCGCGCCTTACGTCTCCGGAGCCATTGCGATCCTGCTCTCTCTGCATCCCGGCTTAGCGCCTGAAGAAGTGCGTTCCAGGCTCTTAAGCTCCTGCGATGATCTGGGGCCACTTGGATATGACAACAAGTACGGACACGGGCTGCTAGACGTCAAGAAGATGCTCGACAACCTTGATCCTCCCCTGATCATGATCAATTCGCCCGATGAGATGAGCGGGATAAACGATTCTTTTGATCTGACCGGAACCATTTCCGGTACCAATTTCTTCCGCTATAGTGTGATGCGCTCGAACAAAACGACACCTTCCTCGATCGACTGGAAGAACGTCGAGGACGACACCGCTTCGCCGATCTATTACCTTCAACAAGTTCACAATGGCGTCATCGCCAGATTTAACCTTCCTGACGATCTTGCCGAGGGTCAATACATTATCCGTATCCAATATGAGGACAAGCTAGGCGCGAAGTTCAACCACTACCGCACCGTCGTCTATGATCACAGCGTGCCCGTGCTAAAATCCCAAACCCTGATCGGCTTCAAACGCTACGACAAGCAAAACGTACGTTACTACGCCTCCGCTTATTTTAACGAAAGAGTCCGCAGTCATCTGAAGATCACAGCCTCGGATGGATCGATCCATTTCAGCTATGCCTCAACGCTCGACAGTCTTCAGGTCTGGGCATTCCCCACGGACATCCCTGAGGGGATGATCACTGTTGAGATCAACGCCTTCAACATCAGCGGACTTGCGTATCATGGAAGCCCCATTGCAGACTTCATGAATATCGAGTACGTCGCAGTAAATACCTATGGCTGGAACAAGAAAACCGTGGGTAAAGCCAGAGTTCCGCTTCCCAAGACCTATGATTTTGATAGCAACGGTTATCCTGAATACTTTGCCATGGACCTTCCCACCAGCGGTTATGGCAGAGTATATGCCTATGAACCGACTCCCGCCGGGCATCTGCAGAAGTATGATTATAATGACAGCTTCTGGTTGATGGGGCTGGGCAATACTGATGCCATCGGGATGGAGCTGCTTTCGCTTAAGGCGGACAGAGCTTATCTGCGAGAAACCGGTGGCGGAGATCTCTTCCCGAACGTGGTCGCCTGGCAGGATTCTTCCATATCCGGCGGAACCATCGCCAAATACATGTCCGGAAACACAACCGGCATACTTCTGGTAAAGAACCTCTCTTCCGAGAATGTGATCAAAACCTACTCCCGCGATACCCTCAATCATATCGTGGAGCGGAACACACTGCACAACACGACGACCACCACATCCCGTAACACCTTTGTCCCAACGATCCTTGTGGAAAACCTCGATGGGGACAGCATCCCCGATATCCTCTGCGCCGATACGGACGGTGATATCATGATCTTTGAGGTCATGAACCAGAATTCCGCGTCGATGACCTGGTCGACCCGGCTTGCCGTGGCAAACACCTATCAGCTTGCCACAGGAGATTTCGATGGCAATGGCTCCAAGGACTTCTTCGTAGGCGGCTACTTTACTGATCAACTCAATGCCGATATGAATTTCTGGTATTTCCAGGGCTTTACCCGCACCGGCAATGATCACTTCGCGTCCATGGGATCGATCATGTTCAATGACGTTCAATCCCAAAACAGCATCACCAGCGAAGACATCGATAATGACGGCAAATCCGAGATCATCCTCGCGCTTTCACCAAATCTCTACACGGTCGAGTACCAGAACGGCGAGTTTGTCCCCAGTTTCTATAACGAGAGCTTCAGGACATACCAGATATGCACCTGGCGCGACACCGAAAATACAGTCCACTTTCTAACAAACAGCTCAGTCACCGCCGATTCCCTGGTCGCGACCGAATGGTACGGAATGCAGACTTACACTGGTCCGCAAACGCCCGTGATGATCCAGGCAAAACCCCTGAACGAGCATTCCGCGATGCTGAAGTGGATCGCCGGAGACGCCCAAAGCTACAGAATTTACCGCAAGGATGAATCAGGTGAAGTCACCCTCGCCGGCGAAGTCAGCGGAACCGAATTCTTTGATGATGGCCTGGTCACCGGAAGAGCTTACCAATACGCTCTATCGGCTGTCAATACCGACTTCAGCCCGCCGGAGAGTATTCCCACCCTCTGGTCGGAAGTGATTCCCTATCCATGCCCGGAGATCACCGAGATCACTATGGTCGGATCAAATCAACTTCGGTTGATCTTTAACCAGGAGATGGCGACGGATATCATCAATCCCGGATATTTCTCACTCGATAACGACTATGGTATTCCCACTTCCGTCAATCTCATCCACAACAACACCGGCGTTATCCTCCGGTTCTCCCATCATTTTACTCCGGACATACCGCTTTACACCCTCAGCCTGAGAAATCTGACGGGGCACACAGGAGTAGAACCCCTTCAGACCCAGTACAGCTTTACTTACGTTCAGGATACGACTCCGCCTCAGGTGGTTTCGACCACGATCCTGGACGGACATCAGTCGCTGCTGATCACCTTCTCTGAAGAGATCGACAGCTTCGGGATCAATGACCCGAACAACTACATTCTGACTCTTCCAGTCAATGATCAGGATAACTCCCTGATATCTTATGCCTATACAGCCGATGGATTACTTCTGGGCCTGGCACACAAACTCAAATATTCCAGCCAGCCGTACTATATCACTCTGTCGGGGCTCAAAGACCTCGCGGGAAACACTCTCTCTCCCCAATACAATTCAGCCAGATTCATCCTCACCGATATCAAGGATCTCTCTAATATCAAGGTCTATCCCAATCCTGTCACCAGCACTTCGGGGAACTGGCTCACCTTCATCAATTTCCCCTCCTATAAGAAAGGCAAGATCGCCATCTATACTTCCGCGGGAACGTTGGTCTATTCAACCCCTATCGGACCCTTCAACCCGGACAATAACAACATTACCTGGCGCTGGAATCTGATCAACCAAGGTGGCCGCAGAGTTTCCTCCGGCATATATTTCTACGTTATCGAAATGGATGGAAAGACCGCCAGGGGTAAGTTTGCCGTTATCAAATAGAGGTATTGACAATGCCATATGATGAATTTGACGAACTCGAAGACATTGAGCTTGAGGAAGAACCCTGGCAGGAACTGGACAGGACTGAAAGCACCGCCTTTTTGGTACATCTGATCCGTCAGGGGGAGTCCCAGAAAGAAGCCGACGCCAGCCTCGATGAGCTCGAACGCCTCTGCGACACAGCTCAGATCCAGCCTTTGGGACGTTACACTCAGAAGCGCAACTTCCCCGAACGAAGCACATTCTTCGGCAAGGGATTCCTCGAAGACATCGCCCAACGTATGCTTCAGGCTAAGGCAGAAGTTATGGTCGTCAATGAAGAACTGGGACCTATGCAAGCCAGAAACATCGAGCGCGACTTCGGGATCAGGGTCATAGACAGAACCGAGGTCATCCTCTCCATCTTCCATGATCATGCCCACACCAAGGAAGCCAAGCTGCAGGTCATGCTCGCCGAGATGGAATACCAGCTTCCCAGACTACGCAGACTTTGGGGACATTTCGACAAGGAGCGTGGCTCAGCGAGAACTTCTGGAGGCGCTTCCCGAGGCATGGGCGAAAAACAGATCGAGATCGATAAAAGGTTGATCCGCAAACGTATCCGTTCATACACTCAGAGCCTGAGACAGATCATGCAGCAGAAAGAGACCCAGCGCAAACAGCGGGATACGGCCAGAAAGATCTGCCTCGTCGGCTATACCAACGCCGGTAAATCAACTCTTTTCAATGCTTTGACCCAGGCAGGAGTCCTCGTTGAAGATAAGCTCTTCGCAACTCTCGATTCCACCTCGCGTCAGCTCAAACTGGCGACCGGCGCGCCTGTCGTCATCTCGGACACAGTTGGCTTCATCTCAAAGCTTCCGCACCATCTTGTTGCATCGTTCAAAGCGACCCTTATGGAAGTTCAGAACGCCGATCTCCTTCTCCATGTGGCGGATTGTGGCGACGAACGTCTCGAGTATTACCGGGAGCAAGTCAACGAAGTTCTCCATCAGATCGGCGCGGATGAGATCCCTCAGATCCTTGTGCTGAACAAGGCAGACAGGGTCGAACCGATTTATCTCAGTTTCCTCGCCAAGCGATATCCTGATTCCCTGAGCATCTCTGCTCTGGAAGGAACAAACCTTGACGAATTGGTCTCCCGGGCGGAAAGAGCCCTGTTCAACACCACAAGACTGCATGTTCGCGTACCCTATGAACATACAGCCGTTGTCGCCAAACTGCATGAACTGGCTCAGATCATGAGCGAGGATTACCGTGATGACGCCGTGTATCTGGAGATCATTATCGGAGAAAGCGACAGACATATCATTACAGATTACATAGTATAAAGGAGTTAGCATGCCCAAGATCATCTCCGCCAAAGAAGCGGCAGGGCTCATCCCCGATGGTAGCCGTCTTTTGATCGGTGGATTCTTAGCCGTCGGAGCCCCTGAAAACCTTATCGACGCCATTGTCGAAAACAACACCCAAAACCTGCATATGGTCGTCATCGCCTCTGATTACGAGAATCGTGGAATCGGTAAGCTCGTGGTCAATCACCTTGTTAAAACCGCTCAGGTCTCACATCTGGGGACGAACAAAGAGATCCAGAACCAGATGAATTCCGGCGAATTGAGCATCGAGATCATACCACAAGGTACTCTGATGGAACGGGTTCGCGCTCACGGCGCGGGGCTTGGTGGAATCCTCACCCCGACGGGTCTGGGAACCATCGTCGCAGAAGGAAAGCAAGTCCTCACCGTCAACGAAAAGGAATACCTGCTCGAGACCGCGATCGGTGGAGATATTGCCCTTATCCGTGCCTATAAAGCCGATAAACACGGCAACCTCATCTACCGCAAGACAGCGCGTAATTCCAATCCCATCATGGCAATGTCCGGTAAGATCACCATCGCTGAAGTCGATGAGATCGTAGAGATCGGCGAGATCGATCCCGAAGATGTCATCACCCCCGGAGTCTTTGTCAACTACCTCGTCCTGCACCGGAAGGAGGTCGCCAATGGATAAGCGCACTATGATCGTCAAACGCATCGCGCTGGAACTCAAGGACGGCGATTACGTCAATCTTGGGATCGGCATGCCCACTCTGGTCGCCGACCATATCCCCGCCGGAGTCCACGTTATCTTCCAGTCCGAGAACGGCATGCTGGGCGTCGGTCCCAGCCCGGAAGAAGGCTGTGAGGATCCCGAGCTTGTCAATGCCGGAGGCGGATTTATCACCTGTCTGAAGGGTGGAGCGTATTTTGACTCTGCGACTTCTTTTGCCATCATCCGGGGCGGACATATCGACATCACCGTGCTGGGCACCCTGCAGGTCGATGGACATGGCAATCTGGCAAACTGGATGATCCCCGGCAAACTCGTACCCGGTATGGGCGGCGCCATGGATCTCGTCACAGGAGCCAGAAAGGTCATCGTCGCTACCGAACACACTGATAAGTATGGTAATTCCAAAGTCCTGAAGGAATGCTCACTTCCCCTTACTGCCAAAGGCAAAGTCAATCTCATCGTCACCGATCTTGCCGTGATGGAAATCACCCCCGATGGTCTGGTTCTCAAAGAGATAGCTGAAGGCACCACGATCGAAGAGGTCGTCAAAGCCACGGAAGCGGAGCTGATCATCCCCGCCACCGTTCCCTATATCAGAACAGCCTGATAGACGATCCTGTCCAGTTATAATTAGCAGAGGCGTGTATGCGCCTCTGTTTTATTTTGCAGTATCTTGTCGGCATCTTCCCGGTATCATTCCGGTATCATGTCCTGTCATGACAGGACATGATACCGGAATGATAGCATGGAAATACTGAATAGAAACTGATGGATGAATATTCAGGAAAGCTATCACAAATATAAAGTAGTCAAGTAGTCCAAGTTTGGAGTTCAAGACGGCTAGCTGATCTTCACTATGACAACTAATTTTAGCGCCGGCTTGGACTTCAAAACGACACCATCTGTATCAATCAAAGCTACAGATACTTAAGGCAATTATTGCATGAAGTCCTAATCGCCATTCAAGACGGGATGCCAGCCCGGGACAAGCTAGGGCGCTTTGAACTCCATGCTTAGCCGAGTCTGTGTTTGTTCTCTAACGAGTACCCAAAAGACAAAGCCCCGGAACATTGGTTCCGGGGCTTCGATTATTCTGAGTTAATCGATTAGTTCAATAACCGGTTAACTACTTCATCAGGATCATTTTCTTGGTCGAGCTGAACTTTCCGGCTTGCATCTTGTAATAATAGACACCGCTGGAGGTCGCACGGCCTGAGTTATCGGTTCCGTTCCAGACCACAGAGTGGTTTCCGGAATCCTTGACTTCATTGACCAGGGTCTTGACCAGCTGTCCCTTGAGGTTGTAGATGCTGATATTGACAGGGGTGCTGGACTTGACGCTGTAGCTGATAGTCGTTTCGGGATTGAAGGGGTTGGGGTAGTTGCCGACCAGGGCATTCTGGATGACGGGAGTGGTGGGATCGTCGTTGTCTACGCTTCCGCCATTTGAATGGACGGTGAAATCATCGACGTAGAAGACGAAGGCATCGTTGGAGACGCAGCGAATCCCAAGGTACACCGTCTGATTGTCATAGGCAGACAGATCATAGACATACTCGGTCCAGGCTGTGGGAGCTTCAACGTAATCGCCACCCGTGATATACTGGAATCCTTGAGGAATGATGGATGCGAGAGTGCTGACGCCGACGCGGAATCTCTCCAGACCATAAGTGGCTGTGTGAGATTTGGCGTAGAACTTCAGCGCGCTGCCTGTTCCCAGAGTGATCCTCGGGGTGACCATCCAATCGTTGTTGGGAGGGGTAGTGGCGGCAAAACTGGCAGCCATCTTGGCTCCGCTATGAGGGGTAAGAGTCGTGATCGGAGGAGTCGTCGCCGAAGGATTGAAGATGATATATGCCATCGCTCCGGCAGAACCGGGGAATTCTACGTTTGTGATGCCGTATGTCGGGGATTGATCGACATCGACCATGGTCCAAGGCGCGAAGGCCGTGGCGAAATTATCATAGGATTCGAAATCCGTACCGAAGAGCACAGGAGCCAGCTGAACGTTGACGACAGCCTGAGTAGTCGCGGGGACTGATTCACCGGTGGTATAGGTAGCAGTCACGTTATAGTTGTAGGTGGCATTGGGTAGATCCATATCTGAATACGCGGTAATGGCGGGATCAACGATCGTGGAGATCAAAGTACCGTCACGATAGACCTTGTAACCAGTGATTGCGCGGTCGATACGATTGGGGGTAGTATGTTCGACGGCGAGGCTTCCGCTGCGAACCGCGGAAGTCTGATGCTCAGCGATCGGGAGGAGTTCGACTGCCTTGGAAGCGGCGCCGGACTGTGCGAAGGCTTTGATCAACCAGTTGTAGGTAAGGGTGGACGCAAGAGCTGAAAGAGTTGTCCATTCACCTTCAAAGTACATCATATTGCCTTTGCCGTCGATCTGCGGACCATTGTCGCAACCCGCGGGATATCCACCCTGGGTATTGACTTCAAATCCGTAATAGAGGTCGCCGGTTGTGGGGATCGGAACAGGAGTATTCAGCACGACAAGATTCCAGTCGTCTTCCACAAAGGTCGGGACGACCTGGGATGAGACAAGGGTTCCTGCATTGGTTGCTGATCCGCCTGTCCAGACCTTTACGGTATAGACGCAATTGGCATAGGAGGGAACGAATCTGAGCTGGGTGATCGTGCGTCCGGCATAAGGTGCCAGATCAGCCTGAGTCCAGCGATGAGCAACGTCGAAGATCACTGCCGCGTTTGTTCCGATGGAATTGCCAAGGACATCCTGGCACCAGGTGATCCAGTCTCCTGTCAGAGGAGGTTCAGGATTATCCCAGTCCAAAGCCACATCGTTGCCGGTGACCGTAGCGGTCAGATTGGCAGGCGGTAACATGGGAGGCAGGATCGTCACGGATGCGGGACCAGCGGGTACGGAATCGCCACCGTCATAATAAGCTATGATAGTGTAAGCGTAGGTTCCGGGAGCCAGATCATTGTCATCATAGGCAAGGGTCGCGGGGTTGCTGATCGTTGAAAGCAACACTGCATCCTTGTAGATCTTGTAGCCAAGAAGACTGCGGGTGGCTGCGGGAGCTGTCCAGGCAAGGTGGACGTCATTCCCGTTCAACGTGGCGGTAAAATTGGTCGGCGGGTTCATGACATCGGTGATCTCCTCTACGGAAACGGTATCCAGATAGAGGTAGAACATGTTTGTATCGCTGTAACCCTTGAAACCGAAATAGTACACGCCGGTAGTGGTGGGAGTAAGCAGAACCTGCACGTCAGTATATGTCGGCAGGTTGATATTCTCATTCACGAAGAGCTGGTTTGTCAGAGCGGCTTCGGTGGGTTCATTACCCCAGAAGAGAGCTAACTTCTCAGGATAGGTGACGCTTGCGGCGCGATAGGAGAAGGAAACCCGGTACTGTCTGTTGGTCGTGAGTTGCATGGGAGGCATCAGCAACCAGTCGTTCATGGGAATGGTCGTGTTGTACTGAACGCGAACGCTGTTCGGGGCTGTGTCGGCATTGCCGGCATAGGTGACCCAGGTGTAGGTGTCAGCGTTGGCATTGATCGTGGTCCAGCCGACAGGAAGAGCAGGGACGGTCACAGTATCGAAATTCTCATTGAAAGGATAAGTTGTGACGGTCGGATCTGCCAAAGTCGTGAAAGACCAGGTCGGGCAATTGACCGCATTACCGAATTGGTTGTAGGGAACTACCTTCCAGTAGTAGGTTGTGCTGTAGCTCAATGCGGCAGGATGGTAGGTCGTCGCGGTCTGAGAAGTGCCATTGACTATGTTGGTAGGCGGATTATCCGTTCCAAAATAGAGATAGTAGGCATCTGTCGTTCCACCGCCTGCAGCCCAGGACATAGTGATGACGCGGTTGACGTTGGTCGCGGCATTGGTAGGAACAGGGTTCTGCGCTGGCAAAGGAGGTTCGCCAACCACTGCGGGCTGGAATGTGAAGGTCAAGCCATTAGCAGGAAACACCGTGGCACTGAGCGTGCAGGAATTGGTATTGACCGTTCCGGCAGTTGTGGCAGCCCAATCGGTGGTAGTTGTACGATTGTTGAAGTCCGCGCTTGAATCACCACGAAGTCCTACCTGGATCGTCGCGGCTGTCGAAGCTGTCACGGCAGTCATGCTGCCATAGACGAAAGCAACCTTATTGATGGTTTCATAAAGCTTGATCTGGAAGCTGAGATCATCGTTCGCGGTGCTGGTAGGCACGCGGCGATAGTGCTTCCATTGAACGGTAAAGATACGATTGGGAGCTTCTCCGGTGGTCATATACATCAGTTCGCCCGTGTCACGGCTCTTGAGGTCGCGGCTGAAACCGGCGATAACGTTGTTTGAACCGGTCGCGAAACTGATGGGAAGGTTCGTCACAGTCACCGTCGGACCCATGGCAAGGAAACCATTGGTCTGAACGCTGACTTCGGTATAAGATACTCCATTGTAAGTGAAACTGAAGCCCAGAGGTAAAGCATTGAAACTTTCCTGATCGTTCGCTGCTGTACCGAGGACGGTTCCTCCGCTGATCTCTGTGTAAGTACCCATGGTGGAGGTAAACGAGTATTCGCTTACTACGCCCCACGCACTGAGAGTCACCAGTGATAATACCAGCAGGAGAAGATACTTTTGAATGTTAATTCGCATAAATACTCCTTTGTTATAGTCCAAATATTCTACTTAACTTATAGTGTAGAGAAGGCATAGCCACCTCTTCGCATGTTTTTTTACACAACTCTACCAAGCTAACGGTCTATACAATAATGTCAAGCGAAAAAATCCTCTCTGCTTATTGCTTGACAGATACACACGGCAGTGTTTGGCTTGCCCCGGGAGGATCAGTTATGGAAGATATGCCAATACTGGGGATCAGTTCCTGCCTTCTGGGCAATAAAGTTCGCTATGACGGCCAACATAAGTATGATGACTGGTTGGTTGAAACTCTGGGGAAATATGTGAGCTATGAGCCAGTCTGTCCTGAAGCAGAATGCGGTCTCGGGATCCCCCGGGAAGCAATGAGGCTCGTAGGGGATTTTACCAGCCCCAGGCTCATCACCACAAACAGCGGAATCGACCATACTCAGAGGATGCTTGATTACTCCAGGGGAAAGCTCGAAGAGCTGACAAAGCGCGGATTATGCGGATATATCTTCAAGAGTAAATCCCCTTCCAGCGGTATGGAGCGGGTCAAGGTCTACCCTCCGGAAGGAGGCGCGGGGCAGAAGAAAGGCATTGGGATATTCGCTAATGAGTTCATGATAGCGTTCCCCCTGCTTCCCTGCGAAGAGGAAGGCAGGCTCCATGATCCGGATTTGAGGGAGAACTTCATCGAGCGTATCTTCGTCATGCACCGATGGAATAAACTGCTAGAGGGAAAGTTAAACCCGGGAACGATCATCAGCTTCCATGCACGCCATAAACTGCTGCTCATGGCGCACAACCCGCAGTTGTACCGGGAAACAGGCAAGCTCGTCGCGGAAGTGTCTCATTTGCCAATTGAGCAATTCCTGCCGGAATACATAAGCCTGATCATGAAGGCTATGTCCTTCTCAGCGACCAGGAGCAAGCATCAGAATGTGCTCCAGCACATCCTCGGGTATTTCAAGAATGATCTGAACTCCTCTGAGAAAGCAGAGATGCTCGAGCTCATTGAAAGCTACAAAGCGAGGTTCGTGCCCCTGATAGTTCCCGTCACACTATTGAATCACTACGTCCGCAAATACGACAAGCAGTATCTGGCGGAGCAGTATTACCTGAATCCACACCCCATGGAGCTGGCGCTGCGAAACCACGTCTGACAGTCTAAGCTATTTGATCCTTTTCACCTCGACGCGCCTGTTCATGGCTTTGCCTTCCTCTGTCTTGTTATCCGCGATGGGTTTGCTAAGTCCATAGCCCTTGGCTATCATGCGCTTCTCCGCAACGCCTTTAGAGACAAGATAGGCAATGACAGATTCAGCCCGGTCTTTGGAGAGTTTGTTGTTATATTTCTCTCCCCCGGAGTTCTCACATGTGTGACCGGAGATCTCCACCCTGATGGTCGGAGAATTCAAAAGCGTGATAGCGATCTCATTCAGGACAGGATGCGATTCCTTTTTGATCACGGCACTGTCATAGTCGAACAGGATATTGTTGTAAACAAATACCTTGTCCATATCCATCGGGAGCAGAACCAGGTTCAGATCGAACTCATTCACTTCGATGCCGGGCAGGAAGTCAGTCGAATAGAGCGAATATCCTGAGAGGTTGCATTCCACGTGGTACTTGTGTTTTCTGGGCAAGGTGATCAGATAGTTACCCTCTTTGGTGGAACGTGCCGTCTCTGAATAGCTTACGCCATCCTCAGTATAGCTGAATTGCACTTCGGCAAGCAAGGGTTCTTTCTTCTCGTTGGTGATCGTTCCCCTGATCATAACTGTTTTAAGCTCTGTATCAGGTGTCGCCAGCAAGCCGCTCAGAGGAGACGTCGCATCCGTATCCATCTTCAGTGTACGGTCGCCGTTGTTCTCCGTTATATAGTATGACCGAGGCGCGTAATCCAGGCTGAGCGGACGCATGAGGTAGCGATCAGCTCTGCTGCGGTCTGTGAGCACGATCGCCTCGTTGCTGTTGCGAATATGGTAAAACCTGCTGTCATTGCGGTTTGTATTGATAGGCGCGCCGACATTCTCTGCGACAGACCATTCATCTCCGGCGGAATTGAGCACCACTGACTTGTATATATCGCAGCCACCGAAGCCGGTAAATCCGTTCGAGGCAAAGAACAGTGTCTTGCCATCCCAATCCATGAATGGCGCGAATTCATCCCCTGAGGTGTTGACGTTGGCACCAAGATTGAAAGGCTTTTGCCAGACTCCGTTCGCGTAAACGCTGAGATATAGGTCATATCCGCCAAAACCGCCCTCACGAGTAGAGCTGAAGAACATAAGTTTATCGTTGTAAACATAGGGATCGATGTCTTCCGCGGGGCTGTTCACGGTCTGGATATTGGTGGGAGCGCTCCACTTTGTCACCCAGTCGCTGTAATAGATATCCACATCCGTCTTCGCTTTCTCATAGCTCCCCATGAGATAAGCCCTTTTGCCGTCCGATGAGAATGAGCACAAGGCTTCGTTGCTATTGGTGGAAAGATCCGAGACCAGGACAGGATAGCCCCAGATGTTATTCAGCTTTTCCGCTCTCCAGATGTTGGCTTTGGCAAGGCTCGCGGGACGCAGTGAACTGAAATAGAGATAATTGCCGTCCGGACTCACGGTGAAGTGCGATTCACCATTGTCACTGGTCAGGTATTCCGGATAGTTATTGATCACGACTCTGCGGAAGACGCTCTGCTGACGGTTCAGGATCGCGAGGTAGGTTTCCGCCTCACCTCGATAGTTACGGTCCATTGTGGCAAGATACTTCTCCAGATAGAACTTAGCGTTGGTGATGTCCCCCAGATTCATATAGTTCATGGCGATCCAATAGTAATACACCGGACGCTGGCGGGTCGTTCCCTGGTTGGCGTTCAGAAACGCCTGCAGGGAGTTCTCATAGTCACCAGAATCGTAGTATGAGACCCCTGTCTTAGCCGCGGGATCTTCGGCGAAGATATAGTCGATCTCGACCTGTGGCTCGTCGTTGTGCGCCAGATCAGGCGTATCCGGAATGTTCATGCTTGGTTCCGGCTCTTCATAGTAGGTGACGTTATAGCCCTTAAGAGTCCAGTTATAATAGCCCCAATCAAGGCTCTGATTGAGTTCCCGCACAGCGGTAAGATAGAAGTTCTGGGGATTTCTGGTGACGGTATCCGCTTGCTGCTGAGTCATCCTGATGTTCAGATGCTTCCCCAGATCGATATCATCAAGGGAAAGGACTCCTTTATCCTGAATGTAGCCAAGGATCTTGACATCACGGGTGCTGTAATCTTCGCGGGAGGAAGCCAGCAAAGCATCTATCTCTTTCTGGATCTCAGCTTTACGGTTCGCGACGGCAAGACTGTCTGCGGCTGAAACTTTGGCACTGCCGGACTTGGGACTGTATGCCAGAAATTGCCGGAGTTGCTTGACTCGGGTTAGAATATCATTAACATCCTTGGCAAACAGGCTGTTCCCCAATATGAGCAACAATATGACCACTATCGAGAGATATCTTGTTTTTCTCATAACTATGTCCTCCGTTGATCTAATAATTCGAATACGAATATGATGATAGCGGGATACCAATCCCTACACCGAGACGGAATGTTAATCCGTCCATCATTACATTACGTTGAGGTAAGCGTTGATCGTTGTTAGGCTCAGGCTCATCGGTAGTGAAATTATACCACTGATCCAATTGACTTCGAGTAAACCACCCTCCTCCAAAATCACTTTGGTATCTCACACCGGCTTTTGTACTGAGAAAGATATGAGCGCCTAACCTGAAACCAATTTCATAATCTACTTCCAATCCTAGCTGACTCATGTTACTCGTTCTGATAGCTCTTCTGGGCTCGCCCTCCCCTGAAGGATTATCCTCACTCGAATGATCTAAAAACCGATTAACAAAGATGTAGTTTTCACCGTCAACCGAATAGTGCTTATAGAGAGGATATTGCCCGCTCCACAACAGTTTTCCCTCAAGAGTCGAGTAGATAGTACCAGCTTTGTTGATCCCGCTAACCCCTGCTATACCGCTTAACCAATCGAACATTATACCAGTTTGAGAGTTCCCAATTTCATTACCAATGACTACCTTATCGAGAATCCCAAAACCTACATAAAAGAACGGATCACCAATGTTAGCTCTGGAGTAGTAATCATATGAATCGATCCTAGTCATGTCCCTGACTTGAATTCCTGAAACCGAAATGCTGTTCGATATCGGCTTATAATTATAGTTTTGATAGCTCAGTCTATCGGATTCTTTAAATCCGAAATTGTGATCTATCCTGATATGCTGTAATGGATATGTGTAGAACAACGAATGAAATTGACTTCTGCGTTCAGCCCTGATCGCTTTTTTATCCACGACAAATCTTAGTGATTCAACCAGTTCCTCACCACTTTTCAGTGTGAAGCTCTTCATGATCGGACTGTAAGGGCTTATGTAATTCGCCGTATAAGTGTGAGTTCCCACAGGCAGCTTCATCTTTTCCGGACGTTCTACACGGATATTATCGAGAGTATATGTGCAGTTCTCCAGGTTATTCCTCAATGTCAGATAACCATAGGCGAATTTGAAGCTGGTGGTTGTTTCCTGACCTTTGGTGATGGTGACGTCCGATTCCAGAATGGAGTTGTTGATCAGAGTATTGGCATTTTCTGATCTGGCTGAGACCTTATGCACCCCCTCAGCCAGCTTGAGTTTTTGGACGCTCGTGCCAAGATATTCGCCATCAACGGAATAACCGACACGTTCCTCATTGCTGACCAGGGTAAGAAAGCCTATGGGGAAATCGAACTTGCATTTGGTTTCCTTGCCCTGCAGAATCGTCACCCGGGCGACCTGATTAGCCAGCTTTAGTTTCCTAAGCGATTCAGGGGCGATAGCTTCGACGGAATAATCACCAACAGGTAAGGTCAGCTTTTCCAGAGTGACGTAGCTTTTCCCCAGAACATTGAATACGGCGCCAGATTCGTTCGAACTGGCAGACAAGAAACCTTCCTGAGGTACGAGCTCCACTTCCTTGTATTTCATAGGCTCGACCTTGACGCCAGCCCTGCCGCGGATATTTGTTCCGGTTCTGAGCGTGACCTCATAATCTCCCGCGGGAACTGCGATCGGAACCGCAACGCTTATCTTGCTGTCACCGATATAGTGGTCAGCGTCCGGGATAGTACTTATAACGTGGAGCAGCCCAACCTGTTCCGTCGTCTCATAATCATAATTGATCTTGGTGTAGGAGCGATTTACAGCGTAGAGCTTAAAGTCATACTTGGCATAGGGTTTGTAGTCCAGAACAGGTTCCCAGAGGACTATATATTCGTTTCGGGATTCCACATTCTGATAGGATCCGACCAGGGCTTTTGCTTTGAACCAGTCGTTCGATCCTTCTCTGCTGGCGAAGACATAGATATCGAACTTCTCGCCCCAATTGAAGTTATACAGGTCAAACTTGATCTCATAGCGTTTATTCACCCGCTGAGCCTGGACTCCGGTCAGTTCCTGAGCGTTCAGACAACCAACCAATAACATTAGCAACAAGAAACATAAAATCACTGTTCTCTTGGTCACACTACTTTCCTCCCTAAACGTATGCTGCTGTTGAGATATCACTGTCTGAGGCCAGCCCGGGAAGTGATACCGTATGGTATCGCTACTTTTTGGAAAGACCTCATCAGTCACTTTTTCTAAGTATGATTTATCTCTTATTCAGTCAAGGATTATTTTCCCGGGTTCAAGGTTGTCAGAGTCCTGAAGTAGGGTCGATGATCAGCAGCGAATCTTCTCCCCGTCATGAAAGGTAAAACTAAGCGTTGCCTATTTCTAAGCTGGAGTTCAAAGCGCCGTTGAAAGTCTTCAATCGACCTCGTTTCTTGAAGGGCGATTTGGACTTCATGCGTCAGTCGCCGGTGTATCTGAAACATATCTACAGACCAATGATTATCATTTTGAAATCCAAGCAGGCGCTGAGATTAGCTGTCAGAGTAGAGTTTTCCCAGCCGGCTTGAACTCCAAACTCAGCTCTCACACATCAGATGGCTGACTTCATGCTATCCTCTCTCTATCATCTTATGTCATGACGTAAGATGATAGAGAGAGGATAGCAAGATGATGGGTTGCAAAATAGAGGAGACTTCCTGTCGCCTATGCCATGGAAAAGAGAAAGGCTAACCGAAAACGTATATAAGGAAAGGCAGATAGAAGAGCGCGATGAGAATCGAGATCGAGACCATTGTCGCCGCGAACTCCCTGTCCATATTCTCCAGATTGGCAAAGATCAGAGTATTGAAACCGATCGGTGTGGCAGAGGTCACGATCACGACCGTGCGGGTGATCCCCTCCAAACCGAAGATGGCAGAGAGGATAAGCCCCAGACAAAGACCCAGACCCATGCGAATAAAGATCGCCACGAGCGCTTTGCTCATGTGCTTGAGTTGAGGCTCAAAATACAACCCCAGAGCGATCATGATCAATGGCGCGGTTGGGTTTCCGACCAGTTCCAAAAAGGAAATGCTGACCTGTGGCAGGGGGAGTCTCACTCCTTTGATGATGAAGGCGAGGATCATTGCCCAGAGCGGAGGAAGCCGGAGGAATTTACTCCAGTCTACCTTATCGCTCTTGCTGTTGTCTCCGAACTTGATGGCGTTGTAATAGGTGAAAGTGAAGATCAGGAAGGTGTTGCCCATGTCGAACAGGGATGCCCGGACAAAGCCGTCATTCCCGTATCGCGCAAGAAAGAACGGCAAGGCATAAGAGGTATTCATGATCATGGTTCCGACCAGGAAACTGCCAAATGTTGTCTTGGGCAACTTCAGGACGTTCCCGGCGAGGCTGGAGATCCCGTACATGCAGAAGACGACCAGCATGGCGGAAAGGGGTATGAGCAGCATATCCGCGCTGAGCTGAGCCCTGTAGATAGAAAGAATCGTCAGGGCTGGTAGGGTGATCGTCAGCACCAAGCGCAGCAGGACAGGTGCGTCATCCTTGGATAACAGCCTGAGCCACTTGAAGATGATGCCCAGGAAAAAGGACAGAATTAGGGGGATGATCTTGATCACAAAAGGATTCATTTACTTCCTGACCGGTTCGGCAAAAGTCCTGTAGAGCAATTCCAGACCGGAATTTAATGTTTCGTTATAGTGTTTGTCAGAGGTAGTTCTGGGTTTTAGCACCGGCTGCCAGGCGGCGGATCGTTCCAATGCGTTACGGAGTTGCCATCTGTGCTGGTAAGTGACGCCATCGAGCTTGCTGAGGGCTTCGAGCTGTTCCTGCGAGAGCTTGGTCTGCTGATTCTGTTTGGCAAATAGCTTCATATCGACAGTAAGAGGATGGACTTCTGCGGTTCTGATGATTCGCATGATCTGGTCGGGCGTGTAACTGCCGGTGTCCTTCAGCTCTTTGTAGAGTTCCTGTTCCGAGGCATAGACCCTTCCATTGACCACAGCCAGGGGATCAAGATCGATCTTCTCCAGCTTAAGTTCGGTCAGGCTTTCTTTGTTAAAACTATATGAGACTGGCTGTTTGACCTTCATCTCGAAAACGTTCTGGACGATGAACAGGGCAACGAAGGAGAAGAAGAATGCCAGCACCGGAGCCGCAATCCAGCCCAGGGAGATCCTTCCCAGGAGGTTGTAACGGATGTTTTTACCACCCTTGACGAGACCAATGCCGAGAACGGCTCCGACGATGATCTGCGATGCCGAGACGGGAACCAAGGGGATCGGCGGCAAACCGAGATTCACCAGCAGATCATGCAAAGCCTTCGAGGAAAAGAGAAACAATACCAGCGACTCCGCCAGGACGGTGATCAGTCCCGTGATCGGCGAGAGGCTGAAAAGCTCCTTACCGACAGTCTTCATGACCTTGTGCGAATATGTGTAGATACCCACTACGATCGACAACGAGCCCAGCATGAAAAGCTGAGTTACGCCGCTGAGCGTTCCAAAACCGGGAAGCTGGATATCACGGAAGGGATTTACCGGTACGAAGATACCAACGATGTTGGCAATGTTGTTCGCGCCTAGGGAATATGCTCCGAACGCTCCGATTATCAGTAGCCAGAAACGTGTCCAGACGTCCTGCTCCAGCAAATGTACCTTGGCTTTATCCAGAGAATACCGGAAGATAAAGAAGAGTACCGCAGCGAAAACTGCTCCCAGAAGAGGGGCGATCACCCAGCTGCCGGCAATGACTCCCAGGCTCTTGAAATCTGTCATTCTGCCTGAGAAGTAGTTCCAGCCGATGATAGCGCCCGCAAGAGTCTGCGTCGTGGCGACTGGAATGCCGATCCTCACCATCAGGGTAATGGTCGCGGCTGCCGCCAGAGCGACTGTGAAGGCACCGCCTATCTCATCGACAGAACCTAGTTTGCTCAGCGTCCCGGAGGGACCACCACCATCCAGCAGGGCACCCAGAGTCACGAAGATCGACGCGATCAGGGCGGCTGTCTTGAATTTCAGCATGCGGGTCTCGACCGCTGAACCAAAGATATTGGCAGTGTCTTTTGCCCCGAAGGACCAACCCAGGAACAATCCGCTGAGTAGATAGATGAAGATCATCAGAGCTGGCGCTTGATCGTATAGATCGCCAAACGGTCACAAACGGCTTGAGCGTAATCAGATATCTTTTCGATATGCATCGCGAAGAACCTGAGCTGGCTCTTGTGAGAGAGTTCGATATCCAAGCTGAAGATCAGGCGGCGGAGCTTTTCACCCAGGTGATCCGCTTCGCGTTCAAAGAAATATACTTTATGTATGTAGTTATTCACTGCGGGAAGATCGCGGAAGAAGGAACGCACAGCGAAGGTCAGCTGCTCGACTGCCTGGACCGATGCCTTGGAGGTTTGCGTCCAGAGATCGTCCAGTTCGGAGGGAATATCCGGCATTTCGATCGAGAATTGGAGCATTGCGTCCTTGATATTGTCGATCACCTCGTCTGTATTTTCGAGGATGGCGAGGACGTCGCCACGGTTCTCAGGGATCAGGGTACGCTCGTAGAGGTATCTCTCGATACTCACTCTGAGGTCATCCGCTTTTTGTTCGTTTTCCCTGACCCGGGCAAGGCGTTCTTCAAACTGACTGTATCTTTCGCAGAGATAGTCTTCCATTCCCATGTGAAACAAGGTGGCAGAATCCCCAACAATATCCAGAAACGCATCTATCTGGGATTCAATGAATTTGGTCGTCTTGAGTAGCAGTGCCATAGGCTCATCCTTCACTTGTATCTTATCTGCATAGCAGGACAATGCAAAGATAATCCATCCGATCTTTCTGTCAAGTGATCTGTCCGCCTGAGATTTAAGCTTGACAGACTGGGCGGGGGCAATAGCCGATGGTCTTGTATGAATAAGAAGCTTACTCGCATTTTGGCAGTCAACGACCTCTCCGGATGGGGACACACGTCATTGATGGCGGTGATACCCATCATGTATCGCATGGGAATCCAGACCGGTGCTTTGCCGACGGCTGTGCTCTCCACCAATACGGATTATCCAGGCTACGTCCTCAGCGACCAGTTGGATCAAATGCGGAGGTCTCTGGAGCACTGGAGGAGCATTGGCATTCGCTTTAACTCGATCTACAGCGGGTTCCTGGGAAGCCCTGCTCAGACCTCCCTGCTTCTGCCCTATCTGGAAACGCTCCTTGCGCCCGAGGGAATGATCCTGGTCGATCCCGTGATGGGTGACGTAGGAGGTCTTTATTCCTGCTATGACCAAAGCATAATCCCTGCGATGCGGGAATTGATCGCCCGGGCAGACGTCATCACTCCAAACCTCTATGAAGCCTTTACTCTACTGGGTAAAACATTCGACCCAGATATCACCGGGGAAGGCACCTTTGATCTATGCCGTGGGTTGCAAGAACTTGGAGCGAAGAACGTGATCATCACCTCTGTTCCAGCTTCCGGAAAAGACAGCTGCGCCGTGGCGGTTCTCGACGCTCAGGGAGACTTTGAGATCCTTGAGGGTGAGAGAATTGACGCCTGGTATCCAGGAACAGGAGATGTCTTCACTTCTCTGCTCTGCGCCTCGATGCTCAGGAAAGTAAGTATTTTCGCATCCGTCCGTTTCGCCATGAAAGCCGTCGCGGAGGGGATAAGGATCAGTCTGGAGCGCGATCAGGACCATAGAGACGGCATGCATCTGGAGATACTGCTGAACTCCGCGATCTTCTCAGGACTGCTAAAAGAACTTATCGGGAGTGAGTTATGAGAACCATACTTCTGCTCACGATCTCGAATATCTTCATGACCTTTGCCTGGTATGGACACCTGAAATACAAGAACGCACCACTCCTCACCGTGATCCTGATCAGTTGGGGAATAGCTTTCTTCGAATATTGCTTCCAGGTCCCGGCAAACCGCATTGGCTACGGTCAGTTCAACGCCTTTCAGCTCAAAACCATCCAGGAGGTCATCACACTCGTCGTGTTCAGCATCTTTTCGGTGCTCTATCTGAAAGAGGGCTTACGCTGGAACTATCTGGTCGGCTTCTGCTTTATTGTTCTGGCAGTGGTGTTTATCTTCAAGAAGTGGTAAGCTGTTAATCCTTTTCCTTGAGTTCCCTGTAGATGCGTCGGATGTCTTCCGGATCGATCTCGAAGGGGTTGTTTGCCATATTCCTGCTTTCCATGACTTCTGGGGTTCTATCCTCGATGAAGGCTTCCGGGATCCTGATATCCAGGGATAACTTCAGAGCCTCAAGCCATTTATAGAATTGCATCTGAGTGATATTCAGGGATGCGAACAGGCTGTCCAGTTCCTTCTTGATCACCGGATAGTAAAGCTCCATGATCCCCTTCATCACCAGTCCGTTGGCGAGCCCGTGCGGGATACCGAAGACAGAGGTCAGGGGATAGCCGATCGAATGCTGTAAAGTCGTGCTGGAATGAGCGATAGTCATCCCTCCGTAGAGCGAGGCCCGCATCATTTCTTCCCTGGCGGAGAGGTCGCGGGGGTCTTGAAGAACCTTGGGCAGATTCTCATAAATGATCTTTATTCCGGCAAAGATCATCGGGAACATAACGGTATTCCGCTTGTTCGAATAGATCCCTTCCAGGAGGTGTGAGAGTGCGTCGATGCCCGTGTTCAGGGTCACTGTCTGGGTCATGGTCAGGGTATAGAGCGGAACCAGTATCGCCAAGGTCGGGAAAGCCAGTTCACTGCCAAAGCCTGCCTTCTTCTGTGTTTTGGGGTCTGTAAGAACTGAATAGGGTGTGACTTCCGTGCCGGTGCCGGAAGTAGTTGGGATCGCCACGATGGGGAAAGACTTTTTATATTTTTCTGCTTTATAGATATTGTTCCTGTCGGTGTGGTTCGCTGCGACGAGAGAGATCGCCTTTGCCGCGTCCAGAGGGCTGCCACCGCCTATTCCGATGACAAAATCACAGCTGTTGACAACGAACTCAGTGACTCCGCTCATGATCGTATCGATGGAAGGGTTTTCCTGAACCCGATCAAAGAGACACCATTCCTGACCATTCTGGCTCAGGATTCGCTCGATATCG
This sequence comes from Candidatus Cloacimonadota bacterium, assembly GCA_035353255.1. Taxonomy (GTDB): domain Bacteria; phylum Cloacimonadota; class Cloacimonadia; order Cloacimonadales; family Cloacimonadaceae; genus PHBP01. The sequence continues at coordinate 2,683 of DAOPZE010000014.1, read as the reverse complement.
TCGAGAGCACCGCTCATTCTCGCGGAGCTTTTTCCACTAACGATCAGGGCTTTTTGCCCCAGACTTCTGATCCTCTCGGTGGCTCTTGTCAGTGCATCATTACCAAAAAACACCCGGCTCGGCATATAAAACATCGCATCCTCACATAAACTATATTGATTGTCCGAAAGCTGTGTTGATTTTCTTTGACGCTATTATTTGTGTCAAGAAATATCGCCGCTGCGGTTCCAGGGCATATCTTTGCTGCTTTAGACACATGGTGTTGGCTCCTTTTACATTAGGGTATGCTTCCCGTACGCTCCCCGTACGCCTCCCGTATGATAGCCGTACGGGATGTGGCAAGCATAGGCTTGGAGTAGTGGCTGAGTTCACCTTCTGCCCGGCAGAGGATGAGGAGACGGAACTGAGCTTAGGCAGTCGATTGCGCCTACCGGGAAGATGATTGCTCTGCCACACTGAGGAGTGTGGAAAGAAATGGACAAAACCCGCTAAACGACGCTCCAGCCAAACAAAATCATTGACCAAAACCATGCCTTGGATTATCCTGTCTGGCAGAGAAATATCATCAAAAAGGATTACTATTATGGCAGCTAAATCAGCTAAGCAAACCAATCCGCTCTTGGAAAAAGAGAACAAACACCGCCTCAAAGCAGTGCCCTTTGACAAGATCAAAACAGAACACTTCCTCCCTGCCTTCGAAGCCGCGATCAGTGAAGCTCAGACCGTTATCGACGCGATCAAGAACAGCAAGGCCAAGGCGACTTTCGAGAACACCATCCTCGCCATGGACGATGCCGAAGAACACCTGGATTACATCGCCAGCATCTATTTTAATCTTCTTTCCGCTGAAAGTGACGGAGAATTTAAAGCTCTTGCCCAGAAGATCTCGCCTATGCTGGCAGAATTTGGCAGCAAGATATCCACCGATCCCAAGATCTTTGCCAGGATCAAAGCGGTCTATGATAAGGAAGTTGCCGGGAAACCGGAACCCAAGCTCCCCTCAGACCTCTCGGACAAGGACTATCTGATCAAGGCGGAACGCTATCGCATCATCGAGCGTACCTACACGAGCTTTATCCGCAATGGCGCGCTCCTCTCGGACGAGGACAAAGCCAAACTCACCGCCATTGATATGGAACTTTCCACCCTCAGCCCTAAGTTCTCCGATAACATTCTCAACGCTACCAATGCCTTCGAACTGCATCTCACAGCCAGGAAAGAGGTCAAGGGCATTCCGGAAAGCGCACTTGCCGCAGCTGCCTTCCTCGCCAAAAAGAAAGGCAAGGACAAAGGCTGGCTCTTTAACCTGCAGCCTTCGAGCATGATTCCGGTGCTTACCTACTGCAAAGACCGCGAGATCCGCAAGACACTGCAGAAAGCTTACGCCTCACGCGCCTTTAAAGGCAAGTTCGATAACCGCGAATTGATCAAGAAGATCCTTGAGCTTCGCTACAAACGGGCAAAACTGCTAGGGTTCAAGAACCACGCTGAGTACGTGCTCAAAGAACGCATGGCGGGTTCACCCAAAGCTGTCCTAAGCTTCCTGGACAAGATCTACAAGGTCGCCTATCCCGCGGCTAAGAAAGAAGTCGCGGAGACCAAAGCCTTCGCGCTCAAGACCGATAAGCTGGATAAAATGATGCCCTGGGACTTTGGATATTACTCCAACAAGCTGAAGGAGAAGCTCTTCGACTATGATCCAGAGGCTCTGCGCCCCTGGTTCAAGGTCGAGAACGTGGTCGAAGGACTGTTCAAAGTCGCCAAAAAGATCTATGGTATCGACCTCAAGCGTGTGAAAGACGTGCCTGTCTATCATAAAGACGTTCAAACCTGGGAAGTTCATGACCATGGCAAATACATGGGCTTGCTCTATCTTGATCTGTTCCCCCGTGAGACTAAACGTGGCGGTGCCTGGATGACGACCTTCCAGGGTCAGGGTCTTTTCTCCGATGGACAGCGTCGTCCGCACGTCTCGATCGTCGGTTCACTCACTCCTTCGACTGATGATCAGCCGTCTCTGCTGCGTCTGGACGAAGCCCGTACCATCTTCCATGAGTTTGGTCACGCGCTGCACGCGCTCCTTTCGGATTGCCATTACCGAGGTGTTTCAGGCGCCAGAGTGCTCTGGGATTTCGTGGAGCTTCCCTCTCAGATCATGGAAAACTGGCTCATGGAAAAGGAAGCTTTGAACCTCTTTGCCAAACACTATCAGACGGGAGAACCCCTTCCCGAGGAACTTCTGAACAAGGTGATCGCCGCGAAAAACTTCCAGGCAGGCGTCGCAAATATCAATCAACTGCGCTATGCCTCAATGGATATGCAGTGGCACAGCAGCAATCCCGGTAAGATCGAGGATGTCTCAGCCTTCGAGAAGGAAGCCATCGCTCCTTACAAACTGCTTCCCGCCGTTGCCGGAACCTGCATCTCCACCGCCTTCGCGCACATCTTTGCGGGTGGTTACTCCGCTGGATACTACAGCTACAAGTGGGCGGAAGCTCTTGAAGCGGATGCCTGGAGCGCTTTCACCGAGCATGGCATCTTTGATCCCGCGACGGCGAAGTCCTTCCGGGAGAACATCCTATCCCGGGGTAATTCTTTCCATCCCATGCAGCTGTTCACAGCGTTCCGGGGACGTAAGCCCGATCCTGACGCGCTTCTCAAGCGTGACGGACTCATCTGATAA
>DAOPZE010000013.1:0-31434 GCA_035353255.1 Candidatus Cloacimonadota bacterium | reverse complement strand
TCTATGCCAAGACGGTTCTGACCGGTGACGAGAATTCACTCAACGACCAGTCGCCGAACCTGGGTATCACCGTTATGCCTGCGGGTTTAATGGTCATGACCATAGGCGACGGAAGCCAGAACGCCAGAGTGCCTATCGATATGTTTTGGAGGAACAGTCTGTTCGAGACTCTCTATTATCCTCAGGAAATGGGTGCCTTCGGCAATATCAATGCCGTGACATTCTACAATAACTTCTCCACCAACCTTCCCGACAAGCCAACCAAGATCTGGCTGGGCTCGACTCAGAGCGAGGATCTCAGCGCGGGCTGGATACCTTCTACCCAGTTGACCCTGGTCTTTGACGGAACGGTCACCTATCCTTCCGGTCCGAACACCATCACGATCCCGCTCCAGACGCCTTATGCCTATACCGGCGGGAACCTCGTGCTCATGGCGAACCGTCCTATGGATACCACCTACTTCAGTTCCAGCGACTACTTCCTGTGCCAGACGGTGGGAACGAACCGTGCCCGAAATATCTATAGCGACTCGACTGTCTTCGACCCCACAGCTCCGCCGGATGGAGCCACTCTCAGCGGTCAATTCCCCAAGACAACGTTCTTCCTGACCGCTCTGAGCCCCGATCCGATGTTTATGATCAATCCCAGCACCCAGAACTATGGCACAGTGTTGATGAATACTACTCATAGCCGTCAGTTCACGGTTACAAACGTCGGTGGCGGACCTCTCACGATCAACAGCATGGCTTACAGCGGCTCAAATATGATCAATCTGACCGGCGCGCCGACCATACCAATCACCCTGAATACCGGGCAGAACTTCAGCTTCACGGCGACCTATCTGCCTACAGCAGTCGGTACACACACCGGAACGATCACCTTCAACGATAATATGGCTGCTACCCGGGAAGGTGGCTTCGGCAGTTCCCGCGCCGCTAATAACAGGCAAGTGCATACGGTCAATCTCACGGGAACCTGTATCGATCCCACGATCACGACACTCCCCTACGTCGAGAACTTCGATACGGTCACGACTCCGGCTTTGCCTATCACCTGGTCGATGATCAATCAATCCACAAGCAGTTCCACGATCGCCACAACGACGGCAAATCCTTATTCACCGTCCAACTGCGTCGTGATGTCCAGCACTAGTGACGGCGGCTCGACTCAACTCCTGATCACACCGCCCCTGCAGAGTACCACAGCCCTGAACACCATGCGCGTGAAGTTCTTTGCCAATGGTTCTGCCGGACACACCTTGCAGGTTGGCATCATGACCAATCCTCAGGATGCCGCGACATTCGTGCAGCTGGGAACGGCAACACTCACTACCGGCTGGACTGAATATGTGATTAGCTTCACTTCCTACACCGGAGCGGGGCATTATGTTGCCTTCAAACATGGTGGAGGAACCTACCAGACGGTCTATATCGACAACGTCATGCTGGAAGTTACACCGCAGAATGACCTTTCGCCTCTGAACCTGACAGGAAATCTCACGCCCAGCGTGGGGTCGGCAACCGTGTACACCGTGAACGTCTTCAACTGGGGAACCAATCCTCAGGCGACCTACACGGTCAAACTCTTCAAGACGCCGGAAGTCGAGCTTGCCAGCGTGGCAGGCTTGACCGTCGCTCCTAACCAGTCTGTCTCAGTGCCGATCAGCTGGACTCCCGATGTCGAAGGTGCGGTCACCCTCTTCGCCAGAACCATCCTGGCCAGCGACCAGAACAGCATAAACAATCAGAGTCCGAATTACCCCGTGGTGGTTCAGCCTCAGGGTCTGGTCACCATTACCATCGGCGACGGCAGTCAGGAAGCCCGGATGCCGGTAGATTTCTACTGGAAGAACAGCCTCTTTGAGACGATGTATTATCCCACTGAACTGAGCAATACCATCGGGATTTTTTATGGAGTGAATTTCTACAACAACTTCCCCAGCGAATTAGCCTCAATGCCCACCAAGATCTGGCTGGGAACAACGACTCAGCCTGATCTCTCCGGAGGCTGGATACCCTCTACGCAGTTGCAGTTGGTCTTTGACGGAACAGTCACCTATCCCGCCGGAGAAAACACGATACATATCTCCTTCACCACACCCTATATGTATCTTACAGGCGGAAACCTGGTGATGATGGTCAACCGCCCGATGGACACCCAGTACTATAGCTCCTTAAGCTACTTCAAATGCCAGACGGTCGGTGAATCACGCACCATGAACATCTATTCCGATTCCGAGACCTTCGATCCCGCCGCTCCCGCAGACGGAACCAACTCAGGACAATTCCCCACGACCACTTTCTTCATTATACCGGGTGGTGTGGGACACGTCAATGGCACGGTTCTCGGCGCGGGAAACCAGCCCCTGAGCGATGTCAACGTCAGCTTCAATACCGGTGGATACCATGCGACGACAGATGCGCAGGGTCATTATGGCATCCAGAACATCATCGCGGATGACTATGTGGTGACCTTCAGCCATTACGGTTACATCAGCCAAACGCAGAATATCACCCTCGCCGAAGATCAGACTCTCACCCTGAACGTGACCATGGTACCCATGCCTGTCGTGAACGTCACCGGCACCATTCTGGCATCAGACACCACCTTGGGTCTTTCCGGAGCCTCCATCCACCTGACCGGTTATCAGAACTATACGGTGAATACGACGGCTACCGGTGCCTTTACCATACCCAGTGTATATGCCAACCAAGCCTACAGCTATTCCATCACCTGCCCTGGATACACTTCTACCTCCGGCAATATCACCGTTGGCGCTTCCAACTACGTCATTCCACCCATAACCCTGCTGGAAGTAGCCTACGCACCCAGCAACGTCACTGCCGCTCTCAATCCCAATGGAACCGAGGCTCTGATCGACTGGACAGCTCCGGATCCCAACGCGGTGGAAGTGACCGAGGGATTTGAGGGAACAGGCTTCCCGCCTGACTTCTGGACCCAGACGATCACCAACACGGGCGCCGCCAATACCAGCGGTGTGTTCCCCACATGGTGCAGCTTTGGTCCCGCGGTCGTGGGAACTGCAACCATTTCACCTACCGAAGGCACTCGTCAGGGTGGTTTGTGGTGGAGCTATGAGCATCAGGACGAATGGCTGATCACTCCAGGCTTCAACTGCCCGCCCACAGCTTATCTGTCCTTCGATTCATACGTCTTCCTCGGTTCGACAGCCGGTGACCATTATTACATCAAGGTCTCGACCGATAACGGCGTAACCTGGGCGACCCTGTGGGATGCTTCGGCTCAGACAGGTGGCTGGAACTCATACGCCTCGCCTATCGTAGTCGATCTGGCGCCCTATGGCGGACAGCAGATCAAGCTCGCCTGGCATGCCATAGACCCGCCCTCCAATGACGGTCTCTGGTACGTCTGGTTCATTGATGATATCTATATCGGCAACGCAGTACAGAACGTCCGTTTCGCAGTGAACAGCCTCGAGCGCCGTTCCGCCTCAATAGGTACACATCAATTCACGAGTCCCATAGCCACGACAAACAGGTCTCGCTTCATGGAAAACGGCAGCCCCCGCAGCGAGCTCTCCCTGCCTCATCCTCAGTATATCAAACAGAACGCCCAAAGTTCCCGTTTCCTGACAGGATACAAGGTCTGGAGACTCGTTTCCGGGCAGGAGACAAACCAGAATACCTGGACAGAGCTCACTCCAGAACCGATCTCAGCAATCCACTACACGGACACCGGCTGGAATAATCTTCCGGACAATGTCTATCGCTGGGCTGTGAAAGCCGTTTACACCAACGGCGTGCTCTCGGTTCCCTCCTTCTCCAATACCATCATCAGCATCACTGAGACAGGTATGATCAGCGGCGTGGTGCGTCAGCAGAACAACCAGCCCATACCCGGCGCCGTGGTCACCGCGGGAACCTATTCCGCGACGACTAATAACAGCGGAGCTTACAGCATCATCGCCGAAACGGGAACCTACACCGTCCACGTCTCTGCCGCCAACTTCTCAGGACAAACGGTCGAGAATGTCCTCGTCGTGGCAAACCAGACCACCACGGTGAACTTCGTCCTCATTCCCGGCTCAGATTCTGACGATCCGACAGCACCTGTCGTGGCAACCGCCCTGAACGGCAACTACCCGAATCCCTTCAATCCCAGCACCACGATCAGCTATGCGGTCAAAGATCCTGCCGAGGTGAAGATCGCCATCTACAATCTGAAGGGACAGCTGGTCAGAACCCTCGTCAGCGAATACCGGAACAGTGGCAGATACACAGCCATCTGGAACGGTAAAGACGACCATAACCGCCCCGTCGCCAGCGGAGTTTACTACTACCGCATGAGCGCGGGCACTTACCACTCAACCCGAAAGATGCTGCTGGTCGAGTAGCTAAGATTAACGAATAAACTATGACCTGGGCTCCGTCCTCGGCTGAGGACGGAGCCACTTTTCCCAATTTCAAGGAGGCAAGGCATGAAAAGGACACTGGCATTCCTGCTCGTCCTGCTAGGACTGATCCCGGTTCTGGCTCAGGAAGCGCAGATCACGGTAGGTCAAGCCGCGGAGCAGCATTATGCTCCTATCTATTGCACACGGGGCATAAGCCTGTATCAGTGTGTGTATTCAGAAGAGGATATCGGCAGACCGGGCATAATCGCCGGAATCACGCTTTACACGCAAATGACCTACGGTCTGCAGCCCTTCCCTATTAAGGTTTGGCTGGGAACTACTTCGGATCCTGATCTAAGCGCAGGCACCATTCCCAGTACAGCCATGACCCTTGTCTATGATGGGAACATAAATATCAATATGGGGACTTCCACCCTGTTCCTTCCCTTTTCGAACCCCTTCCCCTACCAGAGTGATAACCTCGTCCTGATGATCTATAAACCCAGCGTCAGCTTTCTCGTCGCCAATCCCTGCAAGTTTGACGGCTACCGAACCGTCCAGCCTCTCACCAGCAAATTCTTCTGGAACCAGAATCAGGGCTATTCCTACAATCCTGAGAACCCACCTCAAACCACTACCGATACAAACTTTATCCCCAAGACCACCTTTCATATGCTGCCCCTTTACAACGGACCAAGACTTGTCTGCATACCCCAAACCCTGGAGTTCGATCCGACCTGGGAAGCCCACGAGCGGCAGGCAACGGTCAAACTCAGCAATCCCGGAAACCGAAACTTCCAGATCACCGGGCTGCAGCTCAGTGATCCTGATAACTACGGTTTCGTAAACATGCCAGCCTTACCCCTGACTTTGGAACCGGGAGATATCGTACCTCTGACAATAAGATATCTGCCAGTAGCGATCGGTGAAGACCCCGCCACGCTGAGGATATTCACCAGGATAACCAACCCACTAAACTTTATTGTGGATGAACGGGCAGTCACGGAGATCTATCTTCGGGGAGTCTGTGGTGATGCTTTCATCAGTTCAGCGCCTCAGACCTTCGGCTTTGATGAGGCTACTCCTCCCAAATTGCCCGACTACTGGAGTTCCATCATTGCTCCTGCCACGCAAACTTGCTGGGTCTATACCACGACAGACAACCCACACAGTTCACCCACCTGCGCCATCCTGAAGAGGCAGAGTACGTCCACTGCCGCACTGTATCTGATCTCGCCGCCCATGGCTCCAAGCCTGGATGCTTCCAGCAAACGTCTGAGGTTCTACGCCCGTGCCTATGGCACTTCCGGCTCCTTCAGCGTGGGTGTGATGTCCGACCCCACTGATCCCGCCACCTTCCGGTTCATCAAGTCTATCTCCCTCTCAGGGCAAAACTTGCAATGGACATTGTGTCATGTTAATCTCGGAACCGTTCTCCCCTATGAACAGCATTTTGCCTTCAGAACCAATGAAAGTGATCATATCACAGTGTTTTTTGATGATATCATCCTCGAAGATTACCCCCAGTACGATCTGCAAGCCGTCAGCCTGATCAATCCTCCCACGGTGCAGCCCGGCTCTGTCTCGACCATATCTGTAGTGATCAAAAACTGGGGCAGATACACCGAGAATAACTACACCGTGAAGATCTTCCGCTCTGACGGTGTGGAGCTGGCTTCAACCCCGGGGCTTGCGATCTCGCCACTGGGAAGCCGGGAAGTGCCTGCGCTCTGGACTCCCTCAGGTCATGGAGCCCTGAACTTCTATGCCAAAGTGGTCTGGGATGAAGACCTCGTTCCCGCCAACGACTCCACCCTCACCGGACAGATATTTATCATGACCCCGGACGGTCAGTCAATTGACGTCGGACAACCGCAGACCTATGGCAATCTGCCATTTTCCTTTACCCAAAACACTTTCCTCTCCGAAAGCCTCTTTCGGGCAAGCGAACTGGGAACTGCCACGGGCATGCTGGAGGCGATCCTGCTCAAACCACATACATACGTAGGCATCCCGCCCAAGCACATCAAGATCTGGCTGGGGTTCACTGACCAAACCTACCTCGGGAACGGCTGGATCCCCGCCAGTGAACTTACCCTGGTCTTCGACGGCATGGTGCAGTTCGGTCCCGGCTTGGAATGGATGCTCATCACTCTGGATACACCTTTCCTCTATGAATCATATCGAAACCTGGTCATGCTCACTCAGCATCCCTGGGAACCAAACACTATCCCCGCAACACATTATTTCTGGCAAGTCAGTGGTACTGCCTTCGACCGCACCCTAACTGCCGGATCAGATCTGCCTTACATCAATCCTGAGGATCCGGGCTTCACTACTGAGGTTTACTCCCGCCCTCTCGTCAAGTTCATCAAAGACCCCGGCTTCATGGGGAATATCCAGGGAACCGTCACCTACCCGGGTGGACAACCTGTCGTCGGAGCCGCGATCACCATACCCTTACGAAACGTCGGTGTCACGTCCGACCTTTCCGGTGCTTATAGTATCCCGAACATTCCCATGGGTGAGGTCGAGATCATCTGCCACCTGAACGGATACTTCGAGATAGTGAACCATCTCAACCTGTCAGAGGGGCAGACACTCAGCCACAACTTCATCATGCAGACCATCCCGCTGGTGCAGGTATCTGGAACCGTGCTGGCAAGCGATACCGGGCTTCCGCTACCCAACACCCTGGTCTATCTGACCGGCTACCAGACCTATTCGGACTTTACTGACGCAGCCGGACAATTTGTGTTTCCCACTATCTATGGCGGCCTGGATTACAGCTACAACCTCAGCCACACTGCCTATGCTTACGGTCCCAGCTCAGGTACGATCCACATTCCGCTGGGGGGTGGCAACCTCGGCAATCTTTATATCAGCGAGCCGACCACAGCTCCGACGAACGTCACCGCTGATCTGAATCCTCTGGTGATGAGCGTGTTCATTTCTTGGGAAGCAGACACTTCAGCGCGTGAGTTACTGGGCTACCGGGTCTGGCGCTTACCCTTCGATCAGACTGCCGATCCAACCGCGTGGACTCTGCTCACACCCGAAATGATCACCGCTGTAGGCTTTACTGATCTTGCCTTTGTATATGCTTCCCAAAACGGCTATATCTGGGCTGTCAAGTCTGTTTACAATAATGGCGTGACCTCCGCGCCAGCCTTCTCAAACAGAGTATACAGTCTGTCCACCAAGGGCTTGCTCGCAGGGCGTCTGACCACTCAGTATGGAGGCTACCCAATAGTGAACGCCGCGATCTCTCTGGGATACAATTATGATAATGTGGTGACTTATTCCGACGCGCAGGGAAACTTCTATTACATGCTCTATCCTGGGACATACCATTTATACGTGGAAGGTCATGACGGTTGGCAAGTATATATCTGGAACGGAAACTTCACGATAACTTCTGGCGAGGTCACTCAGCTAGACCTGGAGCTGGAACCTGATGTGGATGCGAACGATCCCACGGTTCCTCCTCTGCGAACGGAGCTCAAACAGAACTTTCCCAATCCCTTCCGGGAGATGACCACGCTACGGTTCTTACTGGGGGAATCCGCACCCGTGAACATTGATATTTATAACATCCGTGGACAGTTGGTACGTTCCCTCCTGCGTGAAACCAAGGCAGCCGGAACGCATGAACTGGTCTGGGACGGCAGAGACGCCGGCGGCAACCCGGTTGGCAACGGAGTTTACATCTGCCGTATGACCTGCGGAAAATTTAGCGCGACCCGTAAGCTATTGCGGGAGTGATGATCCATTTGAGTCCCGGGGGAGGTGATGATCCATGCTAGTCCCGGGGGAGGTGATGATCCATACTAGTCCCGGAGGGACGGCATTCCATAGCCCGGGGTGGAGCGAAGCGAAACCCCGGGAACATCGTCACCTCACCAGAAATAAAGCCCCGGAGGGGCGACACCACCTCACCACCCAACCACTTCACTACTTAGAAAGGCGCTACGGCGAGCGCCTATACAGTACAGGCGGACGCCGTTCCACCTTTTAATCTCAGCGTTATCGGCGACAGGATGTCGCCACCACTAGATGCAACTGTCAAGGCATCATCTTGCTATCCTCTCTCTATCATCTTACGTCATGACGTAAGATGATAGAGAGAGGATAGCAAGATGATGCCCGTAAGATCGAAGCCTGGGATGCGATGAAACTAACCGGATCAGAACTCGTTCGGAGGGTAGCAGAAGCAGGCAAAATCCCCCAAAAGCCCCGACAGTCCGAGGTATCCACAGGCAAATTCACAATTTTCAACAAATCCCAGCCGGCAGCAAGAAGGAAATATCTTGTTTTGCCATGAATATTGCATATCATGAACGTCGGGGTTATTTCTTTACGAGAGACCCTCAATGAAAGCGTATAGATTTGTGTATTTTTCGCTGTCGGAGTGATCTACAAGCCGATAGCCAGGCTTTTATAACATACAAAACTAATAGGAGAAAGAGCAATGAAACAAAAATTGCTTATCACCCTGCTGATGATCTTCTCTTTAGGAGTCTTTAGCAGCCTATTTGCTCAAACGTTTGAATATTCGTTTTTGAGCACGGTAGGAACCTACACACCGATCACCGGTGGAACGGTTTTGGGAACCGAAACCTCTGATGACCAGCGATTTGTCGATCCGGCAACCCCTGCGGGCGGAACGACCACGACTGGTCCCGGGTTCCCTATCGGATTCAGCTTCTTGTTCAACGGTATATCCTTTGACCGTTTAGCGATCAACAACAACGGCTGGATATCTCTGGGACAATCAGCGTTGACGCCTTCTGTGAATAACGCTTCTACCTCAGCTTACACCCCGATAGCGAGCAGTGTTGCCATCACGCCTGATCAGCTTTACAACCGGATCAGCGCTCTGGCAAGAGACATTCAGGCTCAGACCGGCTCGACTCTGCGGCTGGAAACCATCGGAACCGCGCCTAACCGTGTTTGCGTCATCCAGTGGGCAGGCTACAAAAAGTACAGCACAACCGGAACCGGAGACAATTTCAGCTTTCAGATCCGGCTCTATGAGACGACCAATAAAGTCGAAATAGTTTATGGGGTCATGACCTCAAACACCACCGCAGGAAACTTCCAGGTCGGACTTCGCGGACCTGCCGTGACGGATTTCTTCGCCCGGACGACAGCCACAAGCTGGGCAGCCACGACCGCAGCCGCAGCCAATACCGAATACTGCGTCATGTCCGATCAGATCTTCCCCGCCAATGGGACGACCTTCACTTTCAACTATCCTCAGACAAACGTACCACCGAACCCCGCGAGCCTCGTCAGTCCGACGAACGGAGCCACGCTTGTGACTCTGGCATCCACGCTGAACTGGCTTTCGGGCGGTGGATTCCCCACGGGATACAGGATCAACTTCGGTACGAATATCCCGCCCAACAACATCGCCAATAATATCGATCTCGGTGCGGTGACCACTTATGATCCCGCCGGAGATATGACCCCCGCGACCACCTACTACTGGCAAGTTATACCCTATAATGCCATCGGTAGCGCGACGAACTGCCCGGTCTGGAGTTTCACCACGCATGGTGACCCGACACTCACAGCTCTGCCATATAGTCAGAACTGGGATCTGGTGACCGCTCCGGCGCTGCCCTTCGACTGGACGTCGGTGGTTCAGTCAACCGTCACCACATCTTATGTCAAGACGGTGACGACCACTCCGAATACCGCTCCGAACTGCGTCGGGATCTACAACGGCGCTGACGCGACGGCTAACGTTATCCTGGTCGGACCTCCCATGGCTGCCGGGATCACCGTCAATAACACCAGAGTCAAATTCTGGGGTAAGGGCGCTACGACCTATCACATTCTGGTAGGTGTGATGAGCAGTCCGACCGATCCGGCGACCTTTGTCACGGTTCAGGATATGACTCTTTCAGCCAGCTGGGCACAGTATGTGATCGACCTCACTCCCTACACCGGGAATGGTCATTATATTGCCTTCAAGCACGGCTGTACTGCGACTTCGCAGACAATGTACATCGATGGTGTGAATTTTGAGCTGATCGCTCCCAACGACCTGGGAGCCACTACCATCACCGGGAACAGCACACCCTCTGTGAATACTCTTGCCAACTATACGGTCGGGGTACACAATTGGGGAACTGTTTCGCAGAGCACCTATGCGGTCAAGCTCTTCAACAGCAGCAACGTGGAGCTGGCATCAGTAGCCGGCCCGATGATCGCCCCCGGAGCTGACGCTGCGGTGCAGATCGGTTTCACTCCGACGGTACAGGGTCCCATGAGCATTTATGGGAAAGTAGTCCTTGCCGGAGACGTCAATCCTGCCAACGATCAGACCAATCCCATGACCATCTCAGTGATGCCTGCCGGCGCCACGGTTGTGACGATTGGCGCAGGTGATCAGGTTGCCAGGGTCCCGATCGACATGTACTATAAGAACAGCGTCTATGAGGGGCTGTACTTCGCCAATGAGATCAACACCTTTGGTCAGATCACGGCAATCAGCTTCTATAATAACTTCGTGACGACCACTCTGACTGACAAGCCGGTCAAGATCTGGCTGGGTATGAGCACGCTTGCCGATCTATCCGCGGGCTGGATCCCTGCCGATCAGTACACACTGGTCTTTGACGGCACGGTCAACTTCCCCGGTGGCGAGAACACGATCACGATTCCCTTGCAGACTCCCTATATGTATCTGCATGATAACCTGATCATGCGTGTGAATCGTCCGATGGATACGGCATACTTCAGCTCTTCGGATAACTTCAAGTGCCAGACCATCGGCACGACGCGTGCCCGCAAACTCTATAACGACACGGTCGTATATGATCCTTTGGCGCCTTCCGCTGCCGGCACCCTCGGTGGTCAGTTCCCCATGACCTCATTCTCCATGGTCACAAGTGGCATGGGTTCTCTTGCGGGAACGGTCACTTCAGGTGGAAATCCTCTTGCCGGAGTGTTGGTTACGATCAACACGACAACATACAGCTTCACTACGGGAGCCAACGGGACATATTCCTTCCCCTTCGTGATCCCCGGAGCCTATACGGTCACTGCTACCAAGCTTGGGTATGAGTCTCAGACCTTGCCGGTGACCATCGTTGCCGATCAGGCGAGCACCCTGAACTTTAGTTTGACGGCATCTGCCAATGTTTCGGTCACCGGAACTGTTTACGGCAGCGATCAGCCCACGGTTGGTCTTGCCGGAGCAACGATCTCGCTGGATGGGCCGCTGGACTTCACGGGCACCACAAATGCTCAGGGTCAGTTCACCATCACCGGTGTGCTCTCCGGAAATACCTATAACTATACGATCGTGAAGCAAGGTTATCAGGACCTCACGGGAACCATAAACGTTGGAACCACCAACTATAGTATGGGCTCCCTGATCATGTCCGAGATCGCCCTTCCTCCCACGAACGTCGTTGCCACCCAGAACGCCGCGCAGACTCAGGTCAGCCTTATCTGGCGTAATCCGGGTTCCGGAGGCGGTGGCGCTGAGGAAGACTTTGAACAGAATAATGGCAATTGGGTGCCTACCTCCAGCTGGAGTAACCCCCTGGGTGACTGGCAGTGGACAAACACCTACAATGCCGCGAACTATACTGACATCGATACCTACGTGGACGCTCCGCCCTCAGCCGCGCACTCCGGAACTGGAATGTGGGGAACAGTTATTCAGGGCGGCTACTCCAATTGCGCAGGCTGGTCCTATCTCAGAAAGACCTTCAATCTCTCCAGCGTGACCTCCCCCGTGCTGGATTTCTGGCACTATATGGATGGTTATAATACCTGGGATTACGGTTTGGTCAAAGTGAACGGCAATACTGTCTGGGGAAGCAGTGCTGCTGCGGAATTCATGCCCTGGCAGCGGCTTGTCATTGATCTCGCCGCCTATGGCAACCAGGCAAGCGTGGAGATCAGCTTCGAATGGTATGCCACAAGCACTGTGTCCTATGCCGGCTGGTATATAGACGATCTCTATGTCGGCACTGCGCAAGGCAGAACCGTCAATTACACCTACACACCGGGTATGATGCAGAAGGCTTCCGGAATGGAGACAGACGGCGTCAACGCCAAGATCGCGAGAACCGGGACGACGAAGTCGATGTATCAAATGGCAGCTTCCTCCAGCCGTGATCCTGAAAGAGTCCGTACCGGATATAAGGTCTGGCGTCTGCTTCAGGGTGACGAAGCCAATGAAGGCACCTGGACCTCGCTCACTCCTACCGCTGTGACGGATACGACCTTCACCGATACAGCCTGGGCATCACTTCCCAACGGTAACTACAAATGGGCAGTCAAAGCTGCTTACACCAATAATGTGTATAGCGTACCCGCTCTCTCCAACATGATCCGCATCCTCAGGCTGGATCTCTCCGCCCTGACAGTCAGCGGCACGACCACTCCTTCAGTGGGATTGCAGGCCACCTATACGGTGCATGTCAAGAACACCGGAACCACTACGCAGAACGGCACGGCATTCACGGTCAAGCTGATGAGCGGTGAGACAGTTCTTGCCTCCGTTCCCGGCGTGACTCTCGCTCCCAATGAAGAACACGACTTCCTGATCCCCTGGACTCCCTCAACGGCTGGTCCTGTAGCTCTGACAGGAAGAGCGGTTCTTCCCGGTGACGCGGTTCCCACGAACGATACGACTCCTATCCTGAATATCTCCGTCATGGCAGCCGGCGTCGTCGCCGTCACAGTCGGAGACGGTTCTGCCGTGGAAGGACGTCCTGTCGACTTCTACTATAAAAACAGCTTGTTCCAGTGCCTCTACTTCCCCTCCGAGATCGGTATGTACGGAAGTATCAGCGCACTGAGCTTCTATAATAACTTCGTGACCAACCTCCCGGATAAACCCACCAAGATCTGGCTGGGTCAGACTCCGCTCGCAGACCTTTCTGCCGGCTGGATCCTGCCTCCGGAACTTACTTTGGTTTATGATGGCAATATCACCTATCCCAGCGGTGAGAACACAGTCACGATCCCATTGCAGACAGCCTTCAACTATACCAGCGGAAACCTGGTGCTCTATGCCAACCGTCCCATGGACACCGTGAGCTACAATACCAACGACAACTTCAAGGTTCAGACGGCGGGAACAAACCGTGCCCGTAAGCTGACCTCTGACACGGTTACCTATGATCCGGCTGCTCCTTCAGCGACCGGCACACTCTCAGCTCAGTTCCCGCAGACAACCTTACACATGGCTGCCATCGGCAATTCGCCGTTGTATTCGGTCAGTCCCAACGGAAGAGACTTTGGCACTGTCCTGATCAACAGCACCAACAACCAGAGCTTCTCAATCACAAACGCCGGCGGAGCTCCGCTGGTGATCAGTTCCATCAGCGTCACGGGAAGTCCCTTCATCACGCTCTCGAACCTTCCCACCTTCCCCGCGACCGTGACCTTCGGTACGCCTCTCGTAATCACGGGAGTCTATCATCCCACCGCAGTCGGCGCACACACCGCCACGATCACCATCGTGGACAACATGACGCGTCTGACTCACACACTCACCATTTCCGGTAACTGCATAGACACCACGATCAATACTCTGCCTTACTCCCAGAACTTTGACGGAGTGACCCAGCCTGCGCTGCCTCCCGATTGGGGATCGATCGTGCAGTCCACAGTCACAACAGCACTGGTCAAGACCTATACAACAACCCCGCATAGCACTCCCAATACCGCAGGAATGACGAACAGCACGGACGCCAACGCGACTCTGCTCCTTCTCGCTCCTCCTTTGGGAACGACTATCCCCGCGAATACGACCAGATTAAAGTTCTGGGGACGCGCCGGTTCTGCAGGATATCCGATTTCCGTAGGTATCATAAGCAATCCCAGCGACGCAGCGTCTTACACCGAAGTGCAAAACATCGCTCTGACCACCACCTGGACGGAGTACATCGTCAGCTTCACGGGATACACAGGAACCGGACACACCGTAGCCTTCAAGCATGGTCTGGGCGGAACTTCGCGTCTCCTCTACGTCGATGATGTGACCATTGAATTGGTCGCTCCGAACGATCTCGGCGCCAACGCACTCGCCGGTAACGCAACTCCCACAGTGAACATCAGTTCAGATTACGTTGTCACTGTGCAGAACTGGGGAACCAGTCCTCAGAGCACCTACAACGTGAAGCTCTTCAGTTCCACCGGAACAGAGCTTGCTTCCGTGGCAGGTCCTGCTCTGACTCCCGGTCAGATCACGAACGTGAACGTTCCCTGGGTCCCCACCGCTGAAGGCGCTATGACGATCTACGCCAAGACGGTGCTAACCGGTGACCAGAACACCGGCAATGACCAGTCGCCTAACCTTAGCCTGTTCGTGAATCCCGCGGGTCTCGTCACCATCACTGTCGGCGACGGCAGTCAGAGCGCGCGTACTCCCGTGGATATGTTCTACAAGAACAGCCTGTTTGAGTGTCTCTATTACCCAGCCGAACTCGGCAACTTCATGGGACAGATCACAGGATTAAGATTCTACAATAACTTCGTGTCCAACCTCACCGCCATGCCCACCAAGATCTGGATCGGAACAACCACCAGCCCTGATCTCTCAGCCGGCTGGATCCCTTCCACTTCCCTGACCCAGGTATTTGACGGTACTGTGAATTATCCCTCAGGCGCGAACATCATCACCATTCCTTTGCCGACTCCTTACCTCTATCTTAACGGCGAGAATCTGGTGGTCATGATCAACCGCCCGATGGACACTCAATATTACAGCTCGAGCGACAACTTCCAGGCTCAGACGATCGGAACGAACCGTGCCCGCAAGATCCAATCTGACTCCGTGACCTACGATCCCGCCGCTCCAGCTGCTGCGACAGCAGTTGGACAATTCCCCAAGACCACCTTCCTGGTGATACCCGGTGGGGTTGGTGACATTCTGGGAACCGTTAACGGACCCGGAAACACCCCGCTTCCCGGAGTAGCTGTCGCACTTGTCGATGCCGGATACAACACAACCACGAACGCGCAGGGACAATACAGCCTGCTGAACGTGCTTCCCGGCAACTATACCATCTCCTTCAGCAAATACGGCTATGTGACCCAGACCCAAAACATAACCCTTGCCGAAGATCAGGAACTCACTATCAACGTGACTATGCAGCCGATGGCTACCGTGAACGTGACAGGAACGGTTCTCGCTTCAGATACCATGATAGGTATCAACGGCGCTGCCATCCACCTGAACGGTTACGCGGATTATACCGTGAACTCCAATGCCACCGGCGCCTTCACCGTTCCTGCGGTCTATGCCAATCAGACCTATTCCTATGTGATCATGGCTCCCGGTTATTCGACCGCTTCCGGAACGATCATCGTGACAGGAACGAACTATGCCATGGGCAACGTCGTTCTCAATGAGATCGCCTTTGGTCCGATCAATGTAGTCGCAAGCCTCAATCCTCCTCAGACCGAAGCGATCATCACCTGGTCAGCGCCCGATCCCAATGCCGTCGAAGTGACGGAAGGCTTTGAAGGAACGACCTTCCCGCCCACGGACTGGACGCAGACTATCACTGATACCGGCGCCATCAATTCCAGCGGAGTCTATCCCACCTGGTGCAGCTTCGGCAGCGTCGTCATCGCTTCCACGACTGTCGCGCCTCCCGAAGGCCAGCGTCAGGGCGGTCTCTGGTGGAGCTACAACCATCAGGATGAGTGGCTCAAGACCCCGAACTTCAATTGCCCGCCCACGGCGCACCTGAGCTTTGCCAACTATGGCTACTTTGGTTCGACCTCCGGCGATCATTACTACGTCAAAGTCTCGACCGATAACGGCGCGACCTGGACAGTCCTTTGGGATGCCAGTACCCAGACCGGCGGCTGGAACTATTACGCGACCCCCGTCACGATCGACCTCAGCACCTATGCCGGACAGCAGATCAAGCTCGCCTGGCACGCAATCGATCCTCCCAGCAATGACGGTCTCTGGTACGTCTGGTTCATCGATGATATCTACATCGGCAATGCCACAACAAGCCTCCATTTTGCCACGGATCAGCTTGAAGTACGCTCTGCCGGCAAGACAACACTGACCGGAGCGGTTCCCACCTATGCCACTTCCCGCGCCGTCCAGCAAGGTCTCTCCCGTGGAGAATCATCTCTGCCCAGTCCTCAGCAGCTCAGAGCCACCGTCAATCCCACTCGCAGCCTGCAGGGCTATAAGGTCTGGAGATTGACAACCGGTTCCGAAACCAATGAAGCAACCTGGGTACCTTTGACCCCGACCCCCTTGGTCTCACCTCCTATCAACGATCCTGCCTGGGCAACTCTTGCCAACGGCAGCTATCGTTGGGCGGTCAAAGCCATCTACACCAATAACGTGACCTCTCAGGCGACCCTTTCCAATTCTCTGATCAAGGAAGTCGTGACAGGCATGATCAGCGGTGTGGTGCGTCAGCAGAACAACCAACCGATCCCCGGAGCCACAGTCACCGCGGGAACATACTCCGCCACAACCAACAATTCCGGTGCCTACAGCATCATCCTGCCCACCGGAACATACAGCGTGACAGCCTCCGCGACGAACTTCACCAGCGTCACCCAGCAGAATATTCAGGTCAACCCGAACCAGACAACGACCGTGAACTTCGTTCTGCTCCCCGGTTCAGGGATCGATGATGATCTGCTCCCTGTGACTGCCACCGAATTGAAAGGCAACTACCCCAATCCCTTCAATCCCAGCACGACGATCAGCTACAGCGTCAAAGAACCCGCTGTCGTCAGCCTCGTGATCTACAACCTCAAGGGACAAAAGGTAAAGACCCTCGTCAACGAAGCCAAAGCCAGCGGTCACTTCCAGATCGTCTGGAATGGCAAGGATGATAGTGACCGTCCCGTCTCCAGCGGTGTTTACTACTACCGCATGAGCGCGGGCACCTACAACTCCACCCGCAAGATGCTGTTGGTCGAGTAGGATAATATCCGTAAAACAGGCGTTCAGCCGTTCAGGCTGAACGCCACATAATAGAGAAAAGCTCCGGTCTCCCGGAGCTTTTCTTTTGATCTTGAAATTACTATTACTTGATAAGCATCATTTTATGGGTCTGCGTTCCTGTTTGCGTCCTCACTCTGCAGAAATACATTCCCGAACCGATCGTCTGTCCATGCGCATCCCGTCCGTCCCAGACCAGATCATGCTCTCCGGAAGCGAGAGCAGACCACTTTCTGATCTGCCTTCCCTTGAGGTCAAAGATCGTCACGACCGCAGTCTCGCCCGGTTTGACCGCAAAGCTTATCGTCGTGCTGGGATTAAAGGGATTGGGATAATTACGCAGCTTGATAGCCGCCATCAGATCATCTTCATTGCCTGTAAAGGACAGATCGATCACTGCCGGCAGGGATTCACCGGCGATATATTGCGCCGTGACCCACGCCGTGTAGGTGACGTTCGGGCTGAGTCCGGTAAAATTCCAGCTCTGCTGGGTCGTGAAGCCCTGATAGTCACCATTGAGATAGACGTTGTAGCGCTCAAAGGGAGAACTGCTTCCCTCCAGAGGCGGATCCCAGCTCAGGACAGCATCGGCGGTTCCGCTAACGCTCAGGTTCAGAGGAGGATTGAGGTTATCATCGGAATACTGGAGATTTCTGTAATAGCTGAAAGTTCCGTCGTAATCGCCCAATATCAGATCAAGATCGCCGTCATGATCCAGATCCGCAAGCGCAGGCGCGGCGTTCTGATCCGTGGATATTCCGCTGAAGATGACGCTGTTCGGCTCCCAACTGAAGCCCTGACGCAGGTAGCAGGCTAGATTCCCGCCGATATTCCCCGCCACGAAGTCGTAGTCCCCGTCGCCATCAATATCGCCAAAAGCCTGAGAGCAATTCGAACCTACATCGATCCCGCCAAAGTATCCCGTGATCCCAGTCCAGGCAGGATCCCGGGGGGTGCCAGTATTCTCGAAAAGAACCAGATTCCCGGCTTCATTCCCAGCCACGATATCCAGATCGCCGTCAGCGTCGATATCCACCAATCTCGGAACCGACCAGCCGCCCAGCGCCGCATCGGTCAGATAAACGGATTCCAGAGTAAAACCCATGCCCGTATTGCGGTGATAGTAAAGATGACCGCTCAGATCGCCGATGATCGCGTCAGGCAGGTTGTCACGATTGACATCTCCGATCGCCACAGCCGCATAGATGGAATGATCGATACTGCTGAAATAGCTGTTATTTTCCGCCCAGGCAGGGCTGTAGGGGGTTCCGGTATTCTCGAAATACTTGATGTCACCCATCTGACTTCCGCTGATCAGATCCAGATCGCCGTCACCGTCAAAGTCATAGAAAACCGGACTGCTTGCGCCTCCGACATCCAGAACTCCGCCAAACAATGAGGTATTCGCCTGCCAGACAGGTGCAGCAGCCGTTCCGGTATTCACATAATACATGAGTGGACCGG
The DNA here is from genome assembly GCA_035353255.1 of Candidatus Cloacimonadota bacterium. Taxonomy (GTDB): domain Bacteria; phylum Cloacimonadota; class Cloacimonadia; order Cloacimonadales; family Cloacimonadaceae; genus PHBP01. Next base: position 12,633 of record DAOPZE010000013.1, on the reverse strand, counting down.
AAGCAGTGCCAAAGACCAGATCGTATTTCCCGTCGTTGTTCAGATCGACCAGATCGGGAGAATTCCAATAGGTCTGCATGCCGAGTCCCTGAAAATTCGTATCTTCCGCCTGCCAATTCCCGGCTGAAGAGCTGCCAATATTCTGATAATAGATGAAGCCGTGCGAATCCCTGCCGGCGAGGATATCCTGATCCCCATCCGAATCGAGGTCACAGAAGATCGGATAGGCATAGAGGCCCACATCCCCGAGATTCAACATCTGCGACTGGCTGAATTGACCCGCGATCGCACTCCCGATATTGGTATAAAGAAGGACGGCACCGCTTTCGCTAAGCCCCACGACCAGGTCATTATCACCGTCATTATCGACATCCGCAAGATCGGGAACGGGATTTTCTCCCACCATCAAGCCGGAGAAATATCCGGGTACCTCCACAAATTCAGGAACGCTCACACTCCCGTCGTTTCGGAAGAAATTCAGCCCGGTATAACCTCCGCTGACCAGATCAAGATCACCGTCCGCGTCCATATCCACGCATACCGCAAGTTCCGCGTCCAGGGAAGATATCCCCTCCGTGACTCCGGAACTCACCATAAAGTCAGGGGCATTGGCGCTGCCGATGTTCTTGATGAAGAGCGGACCGATATTCGTATTACCCAGGAGGAAGTCCTTATCGCCATCATTATCCAGATCGGCGAAACGTGGTTGGGAGAAGGTAAGGCTGGGGATCCCGCTGGGATTGAAGACGCTGTTATCCTGTTCCCAGGGTAGTCCCGACAGGATCTGAACCCCAAAACAGACTATTAAAACATACACTGATCTCTTCATTTTTCATGCTCCTTTTACCCTCGCGTCCAGAATGGCACTCAGGCAGAATCCTGTCAACCTCTTATTGATTTCTTCTGCTCTTCTGGCTATCCCCTCTCTATCCTCTCTCTATCATCTTATGTCATGACGTAAGATGATAGAGAGAGGATAGAGAGATGATAGGGATCGGGAAACAGGGATCAGGGCTGGAAAATGTCTGAGTGGCGTAGCTGATCTAAGCATGGAGTTCAAAGCTCAGCATGGAGTTCAAAGCGCCGTAGCTGGTCTTGAATTGGCATCCCGTCTTGAAAGGCGATTTGGACTTCATGGCGACAGTTGCAACCGTATCTCTAGCATAGGGCTAAACAGATGCTGAACGCTTTGAAGTCCAAGCCGGCTTGAAGAACAGATTTTTACGTAAAGACTATTTAGCCGTCTTGAACTCCAAACTTAATTTTGCTCCAAACTCAGATCAATGGCGCTACGGTGAGCGCTTGTATAAAAAGCCTCTTTTACTCCTTTACTCTTTTTTAATTTATTTAAATCCTCTGTGTCTCTGTGTCTCTGTGTAAAAGAAACATCCTGACAATATCAGCGACAGGATGTCGCTCCTACTGAATCAAATATAAAAGTGGAACTCTTTTTGCTTCACATATTTGCAGCAAACAATAAGAATCACCCATGCGAGACATGGGATCCATCCCGAACGGCTTTGGCATTCCCCTGAAGGAGGATAGAAGATTCATTACGGATTTGCCGGATAGAGGTGAGGATGAAACAGAGTTTACTCTTAGTATTTTGCTTCTTTTACATTGGTATTTTCGCCACTACTGCCTGGGACACTAATCTGAAAGTTCGTGGAAGCATGGCAGTTGAATGGAACAGAGCCTGCGCGATAACTTCTGACGGGGGAATGATCTATGTTTGGTCGGACACCCATGCCAACGGACGTGATCTCTACGCTCAGCGGGTCAATGCTCAGGGTATTCCGCTCTGGAGCACGCCTCTGATCGTTGACAACAAGATCGGCGCGCAACGCAGCCCCGTCATTCAAAAGACATCAGACGGTTTCTTTATAATAGCCTGGATCGATTCCTACGTTTACAACACCAGCCAGATCTACCTGCAGAAGATAAGTGAATCCGGGCAGAAGCTCTGGCAGGAAGGTGGGATCGCCATCACTACCGACCCTGACCCCAAGAGCGAGATCCGGCTGACTCCCGATGCACTGGGCGGAATGATCCTGACCTGGACCCTGGAAGGATACAGCGGCATCCGCACGATGGGACAGAGCATCGCTCCGAATGGAGCCCTCCGCTGGCAGGAAAGCGGGATCGACCTGACCCTCGAGCAATACTATACGATCTCCTCGATCGTCATGGATGGATCTGGAGGTTTTGTCATCTCCTACTCCACCACTTACGTCGTAGCCTCGAGAGTCTATCTGAACCGCTTTAACGCCGCAGGGATCCCGGTCTGGAACGCTCCGGTCTGCATCGGCAATGACTTTGAGATGAACCGGAATGGGCTGATGACCTTGGGAAACGGAGTGATCTATCTGCTCTGGTACTCGGCAAACGATATTGGAAGTTACCTGAAGTTACAGCTTTTCGACCTGAACGGACAGACTATCCTGACAGAACCTTACCAATTTACAAACCAGGGAATATACTGTGATAGTCCCGAGGAACTGATATATTCCCCCGCGGATAATACGATCCTGATCTCCCTGATCAGCTATGTCGGCAACAATCTCTACCTGCAGAAGTTCTCCTCCTCGGGCCTTCCTCTGTGGGGAAACGGTGTTCTGGTCGATGCCGCTACTGTGGGGTACTACAGCGCACAATCGACGCTATGGAGTTCCGATACCGATGGCGGTTGCTGTATCAGTTGGGGGCACTATGCAGTCGATCAGGCGCAACCCTCGATCTACATTCAGCGGTTCAATGCCGCGGGAAGCAGCCAATGGGGTGATCCCGGAGTCCTTCTGAACATCAATGAGGGATATTGGTACCAACCTGCACTGAGGATTGTGAATGACCATATCTGGGCGTCCTGGGTGGATCAGCGTGGTTCACAGAGCGGTGTCTATTACCAGATCCTGAATCTGAACGGCAATCCTTTATTGGAACCCAACGGCAGGAGCCTGGTCTGTGGACTGAACAGCATGTATAGCGAAGGAATGGTCAGCCTCACCCGCGGAAATGATACGGTGCTCTTCTGGAACGATGACCGCAATGGGTATGACAGGACAATGATCTATATGCAGGAGATCGCTCCGGATGGGACGACCGGTTTCGCCACAGGAGGGATCCCGGTCACATTGGACACCGGGGGTGAGCTCTACATAGAGAAGGCAAAGGTCGTTTCCGGAGACAGGATCGTGCTGCTTTGGCAGGAACGGCATTCCGGTAGATATGATCTCTATGCCCAGTTGCTGGATTCCTCCGGCAGCAGGCTCTGGGGCGAAAACGGCATCAGGCTTACGTATCTGGATAATGGTCGTGTGTCCAATTCAGCTATATCGCAGATCGGCGGAGATTTCTTTATCGGCTGGACTCATCTGACCTACAGCGACAATAACAATATCGGTAAGATAATGATGCAGAAGATCAGCGACGGTCAGATCCAGTGGGGAGCCTGTGGCAGATCAGTGATCCAGGATGCCGCGACCAGCAACAACTCGCTATGTTCGATCGAGGATAACTGGCTGGTCTATGAAAGGCGCTTAACTGATCAAAACAATACTCCTGATCTCTACGTGATGCGTTTCGATACTTCGGAAGGAGCGCCTCTGGCAGGCTGGAGTCCGGTTGGGCGATCGGTGGAGCCCGGTTCCGGACAGAGCCTCTATCACCGCCCCTTCAGCAGTTTGAAGCTGACTCAGGAAGGGTTGTTCATCCTCTTCAGTGAATACGTGGCAGGATCAGGCAACCGTCTGATGGCGCAGCGCTTCTCCCCTGAGGGGCAGGTTCTTCTCGGGCAGACCGCCACACAGGTCGATCTTCCCTGGGAGGGATACAATGGTAAAACCACTTGCGGAGCAAATGACTTCATAGTCTTGTGGACGGATTATCAGGATGACCAGTCATTCACCAAGATCAGCCGGGTCGGTTATGATCTCATTCCGCTCTGGGAAGCGCTGACGGTCAACAATTACGAATATTCGATCTCCAATATGCAAATCGCACGGTTCCCGAACGACGCACTCGCGCTTGTTTGGCAAGACTACGACGATCAGGGTACGGGGCATGAACACAACAATCTGAAATACCGCTTTGTGACTCAGGATGGCGGGCTGATCGGCGCGGTCAACGATTACCATATCAACCTGACCACACGGGAAGCGTATAACCTGAACAGCACCGTGATCGGCAACCGCGTCCTTCTCTCTTGGTCGGACGGCCCGGCGAACTATGAGAAAGATGAGCCCATCGAGCACACAAACCTCTGGGCGCAGATGATCATCAACGAAACCTCGGCAGCCTATGATCCGTCAGATACTCCCTCAGTGACAGCCGAACTCTATCCAAATTATCCCAATCCCTTCAATCCCAGTACCACGATCAAGTACTATCTGAATGCGCCGACGCGCACGGAATTGACTGTGTATAACCTGAAAGGACAGATGATAAGAAATCTGGTAAGCGGCGAGATCCCGGAAGGGATCCATACGACCGTCTGGGATGGACGTGACGCCTCAGGACGTGGTGTCGCTTCCGGTGTGTATTTCTATCGCCTGATGGCTGGTAAAGAGGCTCATACAGGCAAAATGCTTTTGGTTAAATAGGTCACAGGATGTAGATCCTGTTGATAATGAGGAGATTCAGATGAAGAAATTGATACTTATTAGTATGTTTGTGGTCTTGTTTAGCTTTTCCATTTGGGGGATCGGGGCAGTGGAACCGGACAGAGTGGTAACCGTTTCCGGCAGAATTGCGGACAGCGTTGATCCCCAACAAGGTCTGGAGGGGGCATTCATCTCTTTGATGGGTAGCATGAATTACGCGGCTGTCACTGATACGCTGGGTCAATTCAGCATCCAGGGAGTGGAAGCCGGGACATATACCTACCAGATCATGCTCGAAGGATATAACAATAATACGGGTACGATCATGGTTGCGAATACAGCCTTGAATATGGGAACCATGCTTCTGGTCAGATACGCCTTAGCTCCGACCGATGTGCAGGCAGTCGAGAATAATATGCAGGTCTACCTGAACTGGAACCATCCCGTGACGGAGCCGGTCTTCCCGGCATACAAGGTCTGGCGATTGCATCCCGGAGAAGAGCAGAACGAGAGCGTCTGGGTCTCACTCACGCCAAACCCGATTACCGCAACCGCGTATGTGGATATAAACTGGTTTCAGATGCCGGAGCTTGCCTACAAATGGGCGGTAAAAGCGATATATCTGAACAACGTCGTCTCCCCTCCGGCATTCTCCAATAGCATCTTTGTACCTATACAGGTGGGGACGGTATCTGGCTTTGTTATGCGTGATATGAGCCACCCTATTGTTGGCGCGACAGTCTCCAGCGAAGGTTATTCGACGACTACCGATAACACGGGTCATTACAATCTGAATATCTTCTCAGGACATCACGACGTTACCGCCAGCCACCCAAGTTTCGAACCTTTAACGATAACCGATGTGCTGGTCGTGTCTGGTCAAACTACTTCTTTACAGTTTAATTTGACTTATCATTATACGAGCACTTTCCAGGATGGATTTGAGACCTATCCTGATTTTGCTATTGAGTTCTCTCCCTGGACTCTTGTAGATGTGGATATGAGCGAAACTTACGCCCCTGATGGGATCAGCTTTCCCAATCTCAGCGTGCCTAAGGCTTTTATCATCTTCAATCCCTCTTCCACAGTGCCCCCACTGACGAACATTTCAGCTCATAGCGGAAGCAAGATGGCGGCTTGCTTTGCAGCAGGTTTTTCTCCCAATAACGATTGGCTTATCACACCCATGATCTTGAGTCCTCTGGAACTGAGGTTCTTTGCCAGATCATATGCTCTTGAATATGGTTTAAATAGCTTTCAGGTGGGGGTTTCCACAACTGAGACAGCTCCGCAGAGCTTTATAGATATCAGCGGATACGTGACGAATGTTCCGGATAGCTGGACTGAGTATACCTATGATCTGAGCGCGTATTTCAATCAGGCTGTATATATTGGTATCCGCTGCAGTTCTATCGATGCCATGGCGCTCCTGATCGACGACCTGATCATCGAGCCCAACGGAGCAGTTGACGATCCCGCCGCGCCGGAACCGGGCTCCTGCCTCACAGGGAACTATCCTAATCCCTTTACATCCGCTACCACGATCTCCTATAGATTAGCGGAACCCGGCAAAGCACTCCTGGAAATATTTAATACCAGAGGACAGAAAGTGCGCAGTCTCGTTAATGAGACCGGGGTAAAAGGCGATCACTCCGCTTTCTGGGATGGTCTGGATGCACAGGGGAAGCCTACAGCCGCGGGGGTATATATCTGCAGGTTGCAAGCCGGGAAGAGAGTAAGCAGCAGAAAGATGATCCTTCTGAGGTGAACCGGACAGGTAGAATACTCAGCCTTCGAGCATGATCCCCGCGATCAGTTTGTAATGAAACTGGTCCTTCTCGTAGCATTCTCCGACGCTGCAGAGCATGATGCCCTTCTTCCGCATAGGATAAAGCCCCGGCTCCAGCCTGGCGCAGAGGGCATTGAACTCGATATCCGTCACCGGTAATGGTTCATAGGTTCTTCCACGGTAGAGCAGATGGAGCAAGATCCTGCGTTTCTCCTGCTGATCGCGGATCTCGACCTGTACATCTTCTGGGGTGACCAGCATGAGCGAATGGATCTGATCGAAGGAAAGACTTGCATAGAATTGACGGGGGAGTTTGCGGGTCGTGTCGTAAAAGATATATTCAGGCTGATTGGGAGGATGGACTGCAGTCACATCGCTGATGCTGGCAATGCCGACCTTATGCCAGGGGACGTTCCTGCGGATGATATAATTCTCAGATTGAAAGTAGGATATGGACCTGTCCGTGGTCTCAAGTCTCACAATGTCCAGCTTTTGCGCGGTCTCACCATTATCCATGACCAGGTCCTTAGCGTCGATGGCATAGTGAGCGTCAGAATCATTAGTCACCAGGCGAAGCCATTGCCCGGAAGAAGTGTCGATCCCTGCCACGCAGTACTTGCCATATTTGCGGGAAGCTGCCAGGAGGATCAACTCTTTTATCAAAGGTGGATGATCTCCGTCTTGGGGAACAGGCGGGCGATCCTTGCTGCGATCAGGCTGCGATGGCACATAGTGGCTTCGCTCTCGGAGCAGAGCAGGCAGATCGGTTTGGGGATACCCTTTAGTTCTTTCTTCAGAAAGGCGTCTGTATCCCGCTCCCGCATCAACTGGTCAAAACATGGGAGGTAGTCGTCCCAGTCTATCTCCTTCTTGCGGTATGCCTCAAGGAGTTCCTGACTCGGCGCGAGCCGGGGAAAGTGATAATAGCCGATCTCGCAGATCTGCCTGAGAAAGTACTCCAAATCGACCGCTTTTGTGAAGCCCGCCAGTTGGCTTTTGTTATTCAAACGGATATCCAGAAGGCTTTTTACGCCCGCGGTCCGCAGAAGACCGAAGAAAATCTCCGCATTCTTACCGGCAAATCCGATGGTATAGAGTTTCATCAATCCTCCGTATTCTCGAGACGCCAGGCAATGGCTTCGTTGCGCTTCAGATAAGCTTCCGCCAGCACTTCTTCGGGTTCGCACTCTCCCTCGATCAGGCTGAAGATATCGGTCTCGTCACGATGAGGGAAGTATTTATCCAGTAGTCTTGTATCCAGTTCCGACTGAGTCTGGATCCTGCCGTCCGCCAGAATATGCCGCGGCTCATAGCCATTCAAACTCAGCGCCCGACAGACCATGATCGCCCGATGGCAATCGAAGGGATCCTTTTCCGCACATAACAGCGCTGGGGTCAAACCCTTGACCAAATAGATATCGAGCTGACGGATACCCTCGCTGAAGACATCCGAGGCGGTGAACCAGGCGTAATTCAGCCACCCTGCGGGAGTATAGAAATCTTCGTTAGTTTGCCTCGCGCCGAACCACTCTCCGAACCACTCGTAGCGGATCATGCTTTTCTTTAGTTCGCGGATCAGCTCTTCGCGGTTGAACTGGGGGTAGCGCTGTGAATAGGGAGTGCTGCGCACATCCAGGATCAGGTTTACTCCCTGAGCCTGCAAAAGTGCGATCAGCTGCTCCGCTTCGTGATTCGAATGACCGATGCTATAGACAATATCCATAAATCCTGCCTTGTCCTGATAGATGGATTCTACTTTCCCGGCTCTTCGTCTCCTGTCAATAGATATTCCGGAAATGGCGACTGAGTATGCTTCAGGTGCGGCTAAGCGAAATTCCTTGACTTCTGATCACAGGTCGTTCAGGATGCGCCTATCGATATTCGGGAGTGTAGGATTATGAATATGGAACAAAAGATCTTTTCGGTCTTAGACAAATGGTTTGGCTTTACCGCCTTTTTACCAGCTCAGAAAGAGATAATCAGTGACCTACTGGAGGGAAAATCGGTTCTCGCCGTGATGCCCACGGGTTCCGGCAAATCACTCTGCTTTCAATTGCCCGCATTGATCCTGGATGGCTATACTCTGGTCGCTTCTCCGATGATCTCGCTGATGAAAGATCAGGTCATGCAGCTCTCTCAATTGGGAATACCCGCAGCAATGCACAACAGCCTGCAGAGTCCCGAAGAACAGGCGCAGATAAGGGGTGAGCTTCTCGCCGGAAAGCTGAAGCTTCTTTACGCCGCACCAGAAACGCTGCTGAAACCGGCATTCCTCGAGCTTCTGGCAAGCAAGCCCCCGTCATTGATAGCCATCGACGAGGCGCATTGCATCTCTATGTGGGGACATGATTTTCGCCGGGAATACCGGCAACTGGACACTCTGCGCAAACGGTTCGCGGAGGTGCCTTGCTTTGCCCTCACCGCCACTGCCATCCCAAAAGTGCGGGAAGATATCTGCGAGCTGTTGTCCATTCCCCTGGAAAACCAAAGGATCGAGAGTTTTGACCGTCCGAATCTGCTTCTGACGATCGAACCGAAGAAGGATAGCTACCGGCGTATCCTGAATTTCCTGAAAAGGCACCCCAGGGAAAGCGGGATCATCTATTGCATGACCCGCAAAACTGTCGATGAACTTGCCGACAAGTTGCTTAGCGAAGGTTACTCCACCCTACCCTATCATGCAGGATTGAACGACGAGGAGAGGCATCAAAACCAGGAAGCCTTTATCAACGACGAAGTAACGGTCATGGTCGCCACGATCGCCTTTGGCATGGGAATAAATAAATCCAATATCCGCTATGTTATCCACCTTGACCTGCCTAAAAGCCCGGAGACCTATTATCAGGAGATCGGACGCGCCGGAAGAGATGGCTTGCCCTCGACCTGCTTGCTGCTCTTCAGCTATGGTGATCTGAAGCTTCTGAAGAAGATCATTTTCACCAGCGAAGATCCTGCCCTGAACGAGAACACCAAAAGGCATTTGGATGCCATGATCGCTTTCTGCGAGTATCTTGGCTGCCGCAGGACACCACTGCTGAAGTGGTTCGGCGAAGACTATCCCGAATCCAACTGCCGGATGTGCGATAACTGCCTGGCAAGCGCGGGAGAAAAAACGGACGTCTCAGAACAGGCGAAGAAATTCCTTTCTGCTATCTACCGTGCCGAAGAGAGGTATCCCGCGAAACGCATCATCAAGATCCTGAGAGGATCAATGGCTAATGATATCATCAAGGACGGAGACGAGCGTCTCTCCGTGCATGGCATCGGCAGGGAGTGGAAGGAAGCTGATTGGTTCAGCCTTTATCAAGCGCTGAAACTGGAGAGGATCGTCGTCGAAAGATATCCGAATTTCCGCCTGACCCTAACCTCCAAAAGCTGGGAGATCATGCGTGGTGAGATTCCTTTTCTCATGCCTGGCTCTCAGCTTTCACAATGGCTCAAGCCAGCCGAACCGGATTCAGACGAAACACTCTTTGACGAACTTGTTTCACTAAGACGTAATCTGGCACTGGAACAACGTGTCCCTCCGTACATCATCTTTTCAGACCGCAATCTGCAAGAGATGACGAAGTACTATCCTCAAAGCCCCGAAGCGTTTATGCGGATAAGTGGGGTTGGTAGTTACAAAGCTGAGAGATATGGAAAGCAATTCATAGAGATAATTCGTGATTACTGCGAACCCAGGGGAATAGACGAACGGACAGCCAACGATAATCACAAAACCCCGGCGAATCACGAAAAACCTCTCAGCAAATCACAACAGATCGCCGAATACCTCCAGAGCGGACACAATCTGCAAGAATGTATGGTTCAGTTCGGAGTGCAGCTGCGAACGATCATCGAACATCTCCAGCACTTTCTGGAAGCTGATGGCTGGCTTGATCCCGGGATTTTGAAGAGATTCAGCACTTTGAGCCAGGAAGACGACCAAAAGGTCCGCGAAGCGTTCCGGGAAAATGGACTTGCCACTCTCTCACCCGTGTTCAATGCTCTGGATGAAGCCTTTACCTACGAGGATCTCAAGCTGGTACGCCTATGCATGATCGCGGAGCTGAAGGAAGAACAGAACCGGCCGCTATCCGAGGCAGAATTCTAAGCTTCTCCTGGATCCTTCATCCCCAGTATTTTCGATCCAGAGTGCGGTAATTGATCGCCTCGGAGATGTGTTCCGGACGGATAGTATCGCATTCGTCGAGATCGGCAATGGTACGGGAGACCTTCAGGATGCGGTCAAAGACGCGCGCGGAAAAGCCCAGCTTGTCGATGGCATTTTGAAGCAGGGCATGGCTGTCAGGCTCTAGTTTGCAGTATTTACGCAGGAGCTTGGAGGTCATCTGGGTATTGCAATAGATCCCCTCCTCCGCGAAGCGTTCACGCTGGGTCTGGCGCGCTTTATTCACCCTGGCACGGATCACTTTTGAGGGGTCGCCGGTGGGCAGCGAAGCCAGATCGGCATAGCCTACCGTGGGGACTTCCACGTGGATATCGATGCGGTCGAGCAGGGGACCCGAGACCTTGCTGCGATAGCGCTGGATCGAAGCTGAAAGACAGCCGCAGGGATGATTTGGGATATTTGAGCCATAGTATCCGCAGGGACAGGGATTCATCGAGGCGATGAGCATGAATTCAGCGGGAAAATTCAAACTCTGCGTAGCTCGGGAGATGGTCACCACGCCGTCCTCCATGGGCTGGCGCATCACTTCCAGGACACCGCGTTTGAATTCCGGCAGTTCATCCAGAAACAGGACGCCTCTGTGCGCCAGAGAGATCTCTCCCGGACGAGGATAGGCTCCTCCGCCAACCAAAGCTATATCAGAGATGGTGTGGTGAGGGCTGCGGAAAGGTCTGGTGGTCAGGATACCATTGCGGAAATCACGTGAATAGCCAGCCACAGAGTGGATCTTGGTGGCCTCCAAAGCCTCTTCGAGATTGAGTTCCGGCAGAATAGTCGGCACTCTGCGTGCCAGCATGGTCTTGCCGCTTCCGGGAGGACCGATCATCAGCAGGTTGTGACCTCCAGCGGCAGAGACTTCCAGCGCGCGTTTGACCTGAAACTGCCCTTTGACATCGTGCATATCCAGAGGAAAGTCATTCAATACCTGAAATATCTTGTCACGATCAACCGTCGCGGGTGGTATTTTGATGCTGCCGGTGAGGTAATCGAGAGTCTCTCTCAGGGAAGAGACTGGGATCACGCTAAGACCATCGATGATCGCAGCTTCTTCCGCATTCTCGCATGGAACGATCAGGACGTCCAGACCATTTTGCTTGGCTTCGATGGCAATGGGCAGAACTCCTGAAACAGGACGGACATTGCCATCCAGGGAGAGCTCACCGATCACGCCTACCTTACGCAGATATTCGACCGGGATCAGCTTTCGGCTCTGCAGCACTGATACTGCGATGGGCAGATCCAAAGCTGAACTGTCCTTCTTCATATCCGCGGGAGCCAGATTGATCGTGTATTGACGGTTCATCGCCTCCACACCGGAGTTCTTCAGAGCGGCAAAGACACGATCCTTGCTCTCTTTGACCGCATTCGACGCCATTCCCACGATGTTTACGGTAAAGATCTGCCCGGACGAATCGCACTCCACAGTTATCTGCTGAGCGTCGATACCCACTGTCGCGTATGAGAAAACAATTCCTACCATCGATCTTCCTTAACGAGTTAATCCTTGCGGTTTTTTCAAGCAAATCCGATCGGAGCAGTGAGTCAAGCTTTTTCTGTTACCAGTAGAATCAGCACGCAAGAATGCGACTCATGATTAGCGATGACTCATATTAATGCCCGAGCGCGACTTCCAGTTGCCGGCGATATATCTTCCCGCCACCAGAGGATTGTGACTCCCAGAGAATGATATATGGCCCCTGAGGGAGGATCTTGCCGTCGTCGTCCTTCCCGTCCCATTCCAGGATTCCTGTTTCGCCCACGTTCAGATGCTCGGCAAGGGTGCGCTTCTTGCGTCCACGCATGTCATAGATCCGGCAATTGACGTTGGTGCTGGAAACCTTGAGCTTATAAACGAGAGTGAGTTTACCCCCTTGCAGCGGGAAAAAGGCATCGGTCGTCAGCTTCAGTGTGCCATCGATCTCGGGGATATTCTGGGTGACCTGGCTATTCTCCAAAGCAGGAGTGGAACCACTTTCTGCCAAGCTATAGCGCCAATGCACGGAGCTGTCCTCATCTGTGTAACGTTCCAGAGAGATCCCTTTCTTGCCGGAAACCCCGGTGTATGCCATGCT
>DAOPZE010000012.1:16702-32361 GCA_035353255.1 Candidatus Cloacimonadota bacterium | reverse complement strand
CGAACAAGTCCCCCGAACAGGGATTGGAGCGATCTTGCAGCAGGCTGATTGCGGCTTGCTTCCCCTCAAGGATATCTCGGTGCTGAGTGGTGCTCTGCCATCCAAGATGTTTGCCTATATGGCGTTTGAACTTCCGCTTGCAGCCTGTCTCAGAGGAGAAGCGGAGGAAGTCATAAACACGGCTAAGGCGGGGATCGTTGTTCCTCCCGGGGATGCTGAGGCATTGGCAAAGGCGCTGCGCCGTATGATGTCCTCACCTGAAGAGCTGAAGGAAATGGGACGACAGGGACGGGACTATGTCCTCAAGAACTTTCAACGCAGTCAATTGGCAGAAAAACTTGTTCGCGAGATCGAAGCAAGATTCAAAAGTTAACAAGAAATTGCTTTACAAAGTTCTGGGTATGTGAATTATGTCCAAAACAAGAAGAGCTCTGATATTAACGCAGATCATGAAGTTAATTGCGGGGCTGACTCATTGGAGTTAATGGATCAATGAATATACTCGTAACCGGTAGTAATGGCTTCGTGGGATCAAAACTTATGTGGGAACTCGAATCCCTGGGGCATATACCTCTGGGGATCGACATCAGTTCTCATTGCGACGCGACGGCTCATCCTAACACGCTCATAGGCGACATTCGCAAACTGCACGATCTTGAGGCAGTGCTTCGATTCGAAAAGCTGCCTAGGGAGAGCGGGATCGACCTCGTGATCCACTGTGCCGCTTCCAAACATGACTTTGGTATCAGCCGTGAGGAGTATTTCAGCCACAACAAATACGGGACGAAAGAGCTTTTGGGCTTCATGGAAGGGCACAAGATCAAACGTCTTGTCTATATCAGCACCGTCTCGGTCTTTGGACACCCCAAAGGTATGGCGGACGAAGAAGAGTCCTACAATCCGGATCATCCATACGGAGAATCTAAGCTCGCGGGCGAGATCCTCTCCATAGACTGGCAGAAACAGGATGTGGAAAGAGAATTGATCGTTCTGCGTCCCACAGTCATCTATGGACCTCACAACTTTGCCAATCTCTACAAGCTCCTGGACACTCTGCATCGCAGACCGTATGTCACGGTTGGCTCAGGAAGTCACGTCAAATCAATCGTCTCGCTCAGAACGGTTCTGGATATGATCATCTTCTGCCTGGACAAGCTCAAACCGGGCTTTGAACATTATAATTGTGTGGATGAGCCCTATATCACGCTGGCAGAACTGATGCGCACGATAGCCCAGACTCCGGGGTTCAAGGTTCCCGCGATCAAGATACCCATAGGGCTGGCGATAGCCATTGGCATGGTCTTTGATATTCCAGCGAAGCTCTTCTCCATCGACCTGCCTGTCAACAGCGACAGGATGCGCAAGTTCTCGACGGCAACCTACTTCACAGCCAGGAAGATACGCAAGGAAGGGTTCATCCAGAAACAGAGCATCCAGCAGAGCATCGCACAGATGTGTGAGTGGTACCTTACTGAAACAAATAAACATAAATGATAGACAGGAGTTTACACCGATGAAGAAAATCAGACTCGGACTAATCGGCTGCGGCAGGATCTCCAAGAACCATCTGGAAGCAGTCGCGAGCATCCCCGAGGCAGAATTCGTCTCTTGCGCGGACATTATTCCCGAGAAAGCCAAAGCAGTCTCGGAACAATACCACATCCCGACTTACTATACAGACTACATGGAAATGTTGGAGAAGGAAAAGCTCGATCTTGTTTCTATCTGCACTCCTAGTGGTATCCATCCCCAGATCGGTATAGACGTCGCTGCTCACAAGATAAACGTCCTGACGGAAAAGCCGATGGGGATTAACATCGAAAGCGCCGATAAGCTGATCCAGGCATGCGACAATGCCAGGGTCGAGCTGTTCGTCGTGAAGCAAAACCGCTTGAACAGCACCATGCAACTGCTCAAACGCGCTGTTGACAAGAACAGGTTTGGCAGGATCTATCTTGCCCAGTCCAATGTTTTCTGGCAGAGACCTCAAAGCTATTATGACCAGGAGAAATGGCGCGGGACATGGGAGTTTGACGGTGGAGCTTTCATGAACCAAGCTTCGCATTACGTTGACGCCATGTATTGGCTGCTCGGCAATGTCGATTCCGTGATGGCGACCACAGCTACTATGGCGCGACATATCGAAGCTGAGGATACAGGCTGCGCCATACTCAATTTCCGTTCCGGGATCATTGCGACTCTGAACGTCACTATGCTCACCTTCCCCAAGAACTTTGAAGGTTCGATCACGATCATTGGTGAAACCGGCACCGTCAAGGTCGGAGGATTCGCTGTCAACAAGATCGAGAAATGGGAATTCGATGATTATGATGATGACGACCGTATCGCTCTCGATACTGCCTATCAGCCGCCAAATGTCTATGGCTTCGGGCACAATCCATATTACCGCAACGTTATCGATGTGCTCCTCGGAAAGACAGTTCCCTCCACCAATGGCAGGGACGGCAGGAAATCCGTGGAGATAATTCAGGCGATCTATCGATCAGCTAAAACCGGCAAGCGAGTATCCTTGCCCCTGTAAAAGGAGAAAAACATGAAAAGAACGATCTTTATCATCGCTTTGCTCGTACTTTTGAGCCAAGTATTCGCAACCCAGGTCACCCTCAAGAACGGCAAGATCTACAGCGGGAAGATGGTCAGTTCGGAGGGAGGAATTGTCATTCTCATGGATGACAAGGTCACGATCAGCATCCCCAAAGATCAAATTCAGACCATGATGGAAGAGCCCACTACGACAAGCACGCTCTCCTCTCAAAAGACAGTAGTGCCTGCGATAGACGCGCAATATATTCAGAGTGACGATTATTTCATGGCGGACGAAGCGATCAATGACGATCAGACCTATATATGGGTCGAGATCGGCAAGCTGAGAACAGCCGCGACTCCGGAAACCAAGAATCAGGCGAAGTTCTTCAACGTCAGAAGCGGACGCGAAGAGTGGAAGTCCTGGTGGGCAAAGACCCAGATCGCGACTCAGAGCAATCTTGTTCCCGGTACGCTGGTAATCGCTTTCAATGATAACAACAATAATGATGTCTATGAAGCCCCCGAATCAACCGAAGAGGCAAGAACCGGAGGATGGTTCCTTGCGCGTATCACCGATGTAAGTGATTTCTTCAAGGGCTATATCATAGTCAGCGGTGGGTACAAAGTTGGAGTGAACAACCTGCGTATTGCCATTCGCGGATAATCGATCCTTTAGCATTTATAAAAGCCGGAGATGATCTCTCCGGCTTTTCTTTATCATAACCAAAGGAAATAGCAGAATACAACCAAGCCCACTTGGAATCCTCATAGGAGCTTCTTGGGTCGCGACCCAAGAACGACCCAAGAGGCACCCAAGAGGCACCCAAGAGGCTTTCGGTGAAGGTTAGGCAGATCTTAGGCTTATCTTTGAGGATGCTGATGAGCTATTGGCTTGAATAATATGCATTTGATCAGTATTGGTGATACCGTGGTATCGCGAATTCAGCAGAGGACTCAGGTCAATGATATTTGTGACTATCTCCTATACATCCTCTAGCGATGATGATTCAGGAAAATCATTATCAGAAACGAAGAACATGCGCATCTGTCCCTTGCCTTTGACTTCGCTGACAGGGCGTTCCAAGAAGGGAGGTTTGTCTTCGATCCTGTTGTAGAAATCTTCTGAGACGTTTATGCGCATAGGCTCGCTGTTGGATTCCATCCTGCTGGCGGTATTGACGCTGTCACCGAAAACATCGTAGATATACTTCCTGGTTCCCACGATCCCGCCCACGACCGGTCCGGTGTGTAGTCCGATGCGTATCGACCAATTCTGATCAGTTTTCAGGTTATATTTCCGGACGACTTCCAGCATGCCCATAGCAACTCTTAGAAGTCTGTCAGCATGATCAGGATGTGCCTGGGGCAGTCCGCAAACGGCGAGATAGGCATCACCGATGGTCTTGATGCGTTCACAGCTGTATTCCTCGACGAGCTTGTCAAACTCTGTGAAGAAATACGACAGCACGTCTATCAGTTGCTCGGGAGGCAGACCGGAAGAGATCTGGGTGAAATTGACGAAGTCTGAGAACAGCACGCTGACGTTCTCAAAGGTCTGAGGCGTGCTCTTTCCATAACGCTTGAGTTCTTTCGCGACCTCGTAAGGCAGGATATTGAGCAGGAGTTTTTCGGATAGACGCTTTTCCCTGATGATGTAATAACCGGTCGTGAGGATGGTGGAGATGAGGAGGAGCAAGCCCAGGAGCAGAAGCTTTTGCCGCTGATTCTGGAGCTTGAGGATCTTGTTTTCCAGCTCTTGTTTCTCTACGGCGAACTGGGTCTGTAAATTGGCGATGTTGCTGTTTGTCTCTTTATTGTAGAGCGAATCTGCGAGTTCTGAATACAACTTGAAATACTGCAGGTGTTTCAGCTCTTTATTCTGGATATGATAGAGGGAACTGAGGTTCTGGTAGGCGTCTCGCACTACACTATGAGAATTGACTTCTTCGGCAAGTTTGATAGTTTCAAAGTATTGCTTTTCGGCGAGTTGTTCGTTGCCGAGAAGTTGGTTCAAATATCCTATTATCAATAGGTTGATAGCGGCGCGGTTCTTGTCCCCGACGCGTTTGTAGAGTTCATAGGAACGGGTATTGTAATCCAGGGAAAGTTTATAATCCCCGCTGAGCAGGTAGTAGTTGCCAATATTATTCAGTGAGTGGGCGATCCCGATGTTGTAGTGGGACTTTTCGCACAGGCTGAGCGCTTCATTGTATAGTTTGAGGGCTTCCTCAGGATGTTTCAGATAGTGGAGCAGGACGATGCCCTTGTTGTTCAGGGCATCAGCGATCTGTTCAGCGTTGCCGTATTTGCGCCGCAATGCCAGAGACTTGTCAAAATACTCACGAACCTTATCCGGGTTATTGAGTTTCCAGTAGATGTATCCCATCTGCTCGTAGGCGTCAGCGCAACCGAGCTGGTCGTTGATGGATTCAAATCCTCTTAGCGCTTGTTGACAGCGATCAAGAGCCTTGTCATAGACACCCGCTTTATGATATCCTTTCGCGAGAATGAGCAGTGCTTGTGAGGTCTCTTTTGGCAGATTGTGCTTTCTGGCGAGGATCAATGCCTTTCCCGCCAGATCGACGGATTCATCGATAGAGTCGTTCAGTTTTGCCTCGGAGACGGTAAGATACTGACGCAGAAGATCTGGCTCCGAGACTGCGCGTAAGTCCTCCGATACTGAATAGAACAGCAACAGGAGGATCAGAAATACCAAAGAAATTCTCATATCGCAAAGTAATAGCACTCCCCCGGGAACGTCAATAGAAAAGTCAAAATGTCCATTCGATAAGAAGATCCTTAAAATAAATGAAGAAAATCACCGTTAAATTGTCCCCGGGAGCAGTTCTGGAATAGTTATTGCTTTGATAGAGTAATGAGCGGTGAACGCTGTCAATGTGAACTGACAGGTGTGAAGCGTTTAAATTCAGACCGAGGACTTAATGACTGTTTTAATTCTTGCGACCTTGATATTGATTGCCTATTGGACTCTTGAGTATCTGCGCCACACGAAGAACGTGAAGGCGATTCCGATTCGTATCCACGTAAATGGCACCCGGGGCAAGTCCAGCGTCACACGGTTGATCGCAGCGGGATTGCGTGCCGGTGGTAAGAAGACCGTTGCCAAGATCACCGGTACACTTCCAAGAGTGGTAATGCCTGATGGTCGTGAAGCCGCGATCATTCGTCTCTCCGGTGCGAACATCATCGAGCAAAAGTACATCTTCCGTCATGCCGTGGAGCATGTGCCGGACGCTATCGTGATCGAATGCATGGCTGTGAACCCTGTATTCCAGTGGCTCACGGAAAGAAAGTTCGTCCGCTCCACCATCTCTGTCATCACGAACTGCCGTCCTGACCACCTCGACCTGATGGGCTCGACAGAACAGAGCGTGGCGATGTGCCTCTCTAACACTATTCCCAATAATGGGGTTTGCTATACTGCAGAGAATGAACATTTTAACCTTCTGAAGCATGTCGCGGATAAACGTCACACCAAGATCCACAAGATCAGACCCGTGGATATCACGCAGGAAGAACTTGATCATTTTACTTATATCGAGCACGCCGAGAATGTTCAGCTCGCTCTGGCAGTATGCGCTGAGGCAGGTGTACCCCGGGACGTTGCGATGAAGGGTATGCAGTCCGCTCATCCCGATCCCGGTGCCTTGAAAAAATACGTCATTCACGATTGCAATAAGACCATTCATTTCTATAATGTTTTTGCTGCCAATGATCCCAAGTCCACTGCCCGTGTGATCGAGATGGTCACAGGTCACCTGAAGAACGTTTCCAAGATAATCATTCTGAACAGCCGTTCTGATCGCCTTTTCCGTTCTGAACAACTTGTGGACGCGATCAAAGAAATAGACTTCTCCTATGTTTTACTCACAGGTGAGATCCCGGAGAAAGTGGAATCCTATGCCCACAAGATCGGCATCCCCAAAGATAAGGTCATTCCTATGGGTGAACCTCTCACGGAAGTCATTTATCAGAAAGTGATCGATTTGATGGGATCAGAAGCGCACGTGCTGGGAATTGGCAATATCGCCGGAAGGATCAAATATGGCGCTCAGATCGTAGCGCACTTCAAGCATAAAATGATAGCTTTTAATAAAGGTAAGAAATAAGGAGTAAGCGTGGTTGAAGCAGTAGTTCAAGCCGCAGTCGGAATAGGTGTCATAATCAGTCTGATCTTTACAGAGCTTTTGGGAGCCTCTGCCGGTGGTATCGTTGTACCCGGTTATATCGCTCTCTATCTTGATAAACCAATGCAGATCCTGGGAACGCTGGTGGTCAGCCTGCTAACCTGGGGGATCATCAAAGTCATTGGGCAATTTACTCTGCTTTTTGGCAAACGGAGAATGGTCCTCAGTATTCTGATCGGTTTCATTCTCGGTTGGCTCTCACGGGCAGTCGTATTTCAGAATTTTACCATATACGATCTGCAGATGCAATCGATCGGTTATATCGTCCCGGGTCTCATTGCCAACTGGTTCGAACGCCAGGGATTCTGGAAAACCCTCAGCACGATGACCGTAGCTGCCGTGGTCGTGAGATTGATGCTCATGATCATTTTCAAAGGGGAGGTATAAATGTATCGCCCTTCATTGAAATCAGGCTGGTCACTGATCATTCTCATGGTCGTCGCGGTTGGCTTGTTCGTCCTTGCCCAATTGAGCTATGTCACGATCAAAACTGAGAACTACGAGACCAAGGTAGCCTCCGCCAAGCTGATGCAGGCTTTCATGGATACGATCCGCACGGAGATCCTGCATTCAGGCATACAGATCGATCCCATCGACGATCCTCTGCTCACCGGATTGATCGGAACCAGGATCAGTTCCATCACCACCGATCGTGGTCTCTTATCCGAAAAACAGGCTGCTCTGAATCCCAATCTTGCCGCAGTATTCGTCGAGGAATTCGATAAACTCAAGCTTGAACCCGGGGACTACGTCGCGGTCGGTCTGACAGGATCGAACCCGGCAGTGAACCTTGCTCTGTATGCTGCTATGCAAACCATGAAGTTGAAGCCTGTCATCATCACATCTCTGTCATCCGCGTCTTATGGCGCTAATAAGGAGCAGCTGACCTGGCTGGATATGGAATCGATGTTGTACAGAAGTAAGATGATCAATTTCAAAAGTTCCTATGCTTCCTTAGGTGGGGCGGAGGACTTGGCGATCGGACTTACCGACAACGGGATCAAGATGCTTCAGGAAGCGATGCATCGTAATATCGTTCCCCGGATAATCGGCGCTGACCTTCAGGAGAATATTGAGATCAGGCAATCCGCCTATCAGGATCAATTACCCCAGGAAACAAGATACAAAGCCTTCATCAATATTGGTGCCGGTCTTGCCAACGTGGGAAGCGAGCCTATCGCAAAAGTTATTCCCGAAGGTATCAACCGCAAGCTCGCGGAACGGGAATATGAAAAAGAGGGTATGATCATCCTCATGTCCAAGAAGAATGTTCCGGTTTTGAATTTCAGACGTGTATTGCGCTGGACCAAGAAGTACGATCTGCCCTCCCAATTGTTGGAAAAGCCCATAGCAGGAGAAGGAACAGTCTTTAGCACCAAAGTACATAATATCATGATCAGCTCGATCTGCCTCTTCCTGCTCGTCGTTGCCATAGTATTGGTGATTGTCTTTGACCGTCATGACCGAAGGTTTATGGCAAATATAGTTGATCCTGATGAGGAACTTTAACCAATGGAGATTATATCTATGTCCAAGAGACACATAATAACGTTAATCATTGCAGTGCTTGTCCTCTCTCTGGCAGGGCAGACCTTGCCGAAACAGAAAGTCCTGAATTTTGTCAATCCCGGCAACAGAAGGTTGCTGAAGACAGCGAACGGCAATTTCTACTTCTTCAGATCACTACCTGAGAAGTCGATGTCCCTGGACGTCAAGGGCTTGGACAAGATCCAGCTTAGGTCGTTCGCAATCGAATCTCTGAAGAAACCCCAGGTCGTCATCACCATTAACAAGAAGAGCGTCACCTATGATCTGGCTCTGGCTGAAAAGCTGAATGGCTTCGACCTGTACCAGCCGCTCGAACTTACGATCCCCGATAAAACAGAGACTATAACCGTTCTTTGCTATAGCAGAAGTGTTTATTTCCGCGCCTTCTATACCATCAAACCCAAGCCTAAAGCCAAGGTTAAACTACCGAGCTTGCAACTTGTCGAACATGCGGGTATGATCAAGATAGAGCGTGATTCCAAAGCCAGCGATTATTACAGCTTCACTCCACAGCAGGAGCTCAGATTCAACCTGAACAATAATCGCAAAGCTGATGTCTATGTAAGAGCTCGTTTGCTCGATGCGACCATCCCGGTCTTTGAGCTTTATTACAAGGGTAAGCTGATCAATACTTACGATTTTACCATAAAACGCACTACACAGTATAAAGCGACCGGAGTCACCAGCCTTTCCATCGGAAAGAAGATCACCCTCGATATGGGCAATGGTGAATATGTCCTCAAGGCAAAATCCAACCATATGTTCTTTGCCAGACCGGTAGTGCTTAAGAAGTGAGCAGGAGGCAATATGTTTGATCAGGAGTTCAACGAAGCTGAAGTCGAGATCAGAAAGGATCTTACCCAGAAGTCGCAGGACACGGAGTGCAATGAAACCAGATCCGTTAACGAAAAGAGACTCTCCAAGAGATCGATAGGACGTACCCTGGCAGGCTATTTTCGTCCGATCATTCTCTGTTTCGTGCTGGTCCTCATGTTTTCCTGGACTCTCCTATCAGCCCAGCTTGAAGGTGGTTTGACGATAGGGACGAGGTATTCGGACAACGTATTCCAGTTATCTGAAGATGACTTGAGCGCTTTCAATCATGATGAGCCACAGATGGATTTCGTCACTACTTCTGACGATCTGACCATGCAGGCAAACGTTGATCTTGGGTATTCCTTTCACTATAAATGGTGGAAGATAACTCCCTCCGTTTCAGCCACGGTTTCTCAGAACATCAGCAACAAGGAGAAGTATCGCCGGGATGGCTTGGTTAGAATGCGCCTCGACCGTTACTACTGGAACCTGACAGCTCTCTATGGTTTTTATCCCAGAACCTATCTGAGGGACTATGTCGATACGGACGGCTCCGGACTACTCGAGCATTTCAGCTATCAGCGGGATCTGTATCGTGCTGATCTGAATCTGCGTCCCTTTACCAACAGCTCGATGAAACTCCAGGCTAAATATGAGAACTATTATTATAACGAGTATTTTACTGAATTCGATGCTACCGCTACGACCTATCTGATCGGCTGGAGGCAGAACTTCCCCTACTTCGGCATAGAAGCGAACTACGCTTACCGGGTGCTTGATAACAAGGAGAATCCGATTGAACCTCTCGACGACTCTTCCTATGAGAGCAATGAGTATTCCGGCTTGATCCTCCTGAAAAAGATGCCTCTGGATAGCAGTAAACCCAAGGGTGTGTATTGGCAGCCGTCTCTTGAGCTGTCCTACGAAGAAAGATTCTTCCAGGGCACAAATGACTGGTACGGCGGCAGAACCGATCAGATCTATACGACCCGTGCGACAGTCAATATTGAATTGACCAAAAGCTGGAATTTAAACCTTGACTATAGTCATGACTTCAGAAACATAGATTCACCTAACTCAGCAGTCCGCAGAGCCAAAGAATATGGCGAAAACAGACTCGGAGCTTACGTGAAGTATGAATTTTAAGGAACGATCATGACTTTTCTACAAGAGACCGATACCAAAAGGATTCGCGAGTTTCTCGATCTGGTTGAGAATCACAAGGTTGAGATCAGACACTATAAAAACCCCGTGCTAGTATGGGGAGTTCAGGAAGGAACGGTTTACTATTCCTTTTGGGAAGCTGATCTGCTGGAAAAGTACGGCTTGCAGAACGTGGATGGCTGGGACTTTGAGGAAGATCAGCTGTTCTGCCCCGACTGGATGACTGACGAAGACGACGATGACTATGATCTCGACGATGACGATGATGCTCCGATCTGTCTTCCCAAAATAGACTTTACCGATCTCACACACTGATCTATACCAACTCTGGACTTTAGCATGGATCTCCTAAGGATCGGGATCATGGGCGGAGGAGGCTGGGGGCTCGCTCTGGCAAAACTCCTCGCCGGCAACGGACACAGCCTGACAGTTTGGGAATATGATTCTCAGCATCTCACTTTGCTTCGCGAAACGCATTCCAATCCAATCCTCCTCAAAGGCATAACTCTCCCGGATTCAGTCGCCTACACAGGTGATTTTGATGATTTCTTTGCCTTCGAACCTGACTATATTATCATAGCCGTTCCCTCCCAATACATCCGATCCACTCTGCGTTCCGTATCTGAATTGCTCTGGATAGCGCATCCCCCCAAGGGTATCATCCTCGTCTCCAAAGGCATAGAGCTGAATAGCAACAAACTTATGCATCAGGTACTGAAGGATGAACTACCCGCTGAATTCCATCAGAAAATCTATGCTCTCTCCGGTCCAAGCCATGCGGAGGAGGTTGCGCGTGGAGTTCCTACGACTGTTGTGATCGCGGGAGACAACGATGCCGAACTGATAAAGCTTCAAGCCATTTTCAGCAACAGCTTCTTCCGTACCTATCGTAGCCATGATCTGATCGGTGTGGAGATCGGAGGTGCCGTCAAGAATATCATCGCCATTGCTGCCGGCATCATCAAGGGGATCGGCTTTGGGGACAACACTATAGGAGCCTTGCTCAGCCGTGGGATCGTAGAGATACAGCGCTTAGGACTCAGTTTAGGTGCGAGACCTGAGACTTTTTTGGGGCTTTCCGGAATCGGAGATCTGATCACGACAGCAACCAGTGAGCACAGCCGTAACCGATATGTGGGTTATGAGATAGGGAAGGGGCGAAAATTGAGCGAGATCATCTCCGGCATGAGTATGGTCGCGGAAGGTGTCGCCACGACCAAATCCGTCTATGACCTTGCAGTAGAGCGGCAGGTTGAGATGCCGATCGTCACTCAGGTCTATCAGATCCTCTACGAAGATAAACCTGCAAGTGCGGCAATCAAAGATCTGATGCTCAGGGATTTGAAATCAGAATAGGCTGATCAGGCTTTTAATAACACATCGCATCATACTGTCTATCATTAGAATAAAGAAATGTACCCCGTCTGTTTCATCTCATGGATCTTTCCTTTTTCAGCATTGTTCATCCCTTCAAAGATGACTGAGTGATAGCTGAGCCGGACTCGGTCATTAGCCCCTTATAGCTCCATCGGCAGGCAGTTCCGAAATAGGGAACTTAACACCGGATATCATGGGAGTTGATGAGCAGAAAATAATCATTGACTTGATCTTGCCTGTCAAAAATGTAGCATGGATCAGCAAAGTATAAATATGAAAAGACTTATTATTGCCATCGATGGTCCCGCTGCTTCGGGTAAAAGCAGTACTGCTCGCAGACTTGCGGAGAGTTTGGGTTACCTGTATATCGATAGTGGAGCGATGTATCGCGCCTGTGCCCTCGCGGCTACACGCCTGGGAATCAATATCGCTGATCATGTTTCGGTGGCAGAATTATTGAAGACAATTGAAGTTGAATTGAGGCAAGATGTCAACGGCAATAAAGTCCTGCTGAATGGCGAGGATGTCAGTCAGTTGATCCGTGAAGAATCGATCTCCAGGCTTGCTTCGGATATTTCAGCTCTGGGGCCGGTGCGCGCCAGGATGGTCGAACTCCAGCAGAAGATGGGGGAAGAGGGCGGCATTGTCATGGATGGCAGAGACATCGGAACGATCGTCTTCCCGAACGCGGATATCAAGTTCTTTATGATCGCTAATGTCGAAGAACGGGCAAAACGGAGATTTAAGGAACTGGTCGATAAGGGCCTGAACGCTGAATATCAGGAAGTCATCGCCGATCTCAGGATCAGGGACGAGAATGACTCCAGTCGCGCCATAGCACCTTTAAAACCGGCAGCCGATTCCATTCTGATCGATACTTCGAAGATGAGTCTGGACGAGCAGGTCAAGATCCTGAACCAGCATATCAGGCAGAGGACAGGGCAAAAATGACGATCTATAGAGCTCAGCATTCAGGATTCTGCTTCGGCGTCAAGCGCGCCATCAAGCTTGCTCAGGATGCCAAGGCTCATTACATCGGCAAACAGATATTTACGTTGGGTGAATTGATCCACAACCCCCAGATCGTTCATGAACTGAAAAATGGTGGGATCGAACCTGCGAACAGCGTCGATGAGCTTCATGACAGCGTGGTCATCATCCGTTCTCATGGCATTACCCGCAGCGAACGTCTGGAACTCCAGCAGAATGGTAATGTGATTATAGACGCAACCTGCCCCTACGTTGCCAGAACGCATGAGTTGATCCGGGATATGATCCGGGAAGGTTATCAGGTTTACATTATGGGCGATGCTGATCATCCTGAAGTGATCGGTATGCTTTCTTACGGAGATGAACACACCAGGGTTATCAGTCCCAGGGAAGATGTATGCAAAGCCAAATACCAGAAGGTTAGCCTGATCAGCCAAACGACTCAGAAGATGGACGATCTGATCAATCTGAGCGGTAAACTGTTGAATTGTACCAAGGAACTCAGGATATTCAATACGATCTGCCTGGCAACGAGCGAACGGCAGACGGCTTCTCTCTCGCTGGCATCGGAGACAGATCTGGTGTTTGTGGTCGGGGGGAAGCACAGTTCCAATACCCGTCAGCTCTATGCGATATGCAAAGCTCAAACGGAATGCTATCACATCGAGGATGAGACGGAGATCACTCCCGAAATGCTGATCGGGAAAGAAACGATCGGCATTACAGCCGGAGCATCGACTCCGGATGATATGATCATTAAAGTTTATAACCAAATAAAAGAAATCAATAGGGACCCGAGCTTTGCGAAGAGTATCGAGGAAATACCCTTGTTTAAGGAGGAATCATGCTAACCCATGATCAAAACGAAGTCATATCCGATCTTACACCGGAAGATGTCAACATTGGAGATGACAAGATGTCGAAGACAACGGATGATACCCAAACCCAGGAATTGGATGCCATACCAGAAGAATCCAACGTAGTTGAAAACGAGACTCCGGAAGCAGTTCAAGGCGAAACTGCCGTGGAAGAGGCTCAAACTGAAACACCTGAAGCGATTCAGGAAGAAGAAAAGACCGAGGAACCGGTCGCGGAAGAAATCCCCGTCGTGGTTGAACCGGTCGAACCTAAACCCGTAAAACAACCCAAGCCCATGAAACCTGCTGCACCTCTTACACCGGAAGAACAGGAACACAACGATATGCTCAGCATGATCGAACAGTATTCCTCCAGCTTTGAGAAGGGTCAGATCAAGGAAGGGATGGTCGTCAACGTCACCGATAAAGAAGTTATGGTCGATATCGGTTACAAGTCTGAAGGCGTTATCCCGATCTCTGAATTTGCCTACAGCGGAACTCCTGAGCGCAATTCCATCATCAAGGTCTTCATTAATGAAGTCGAGAACGGTGATGGTAAGATCTCGCTTTCCAAGAAGAAAGCAGACTTCATTCTCAACATCGAAAGGATCAAGCAATGTTGCGAAGACGGAACCAAGATCGAAGGTTTCATTAGACGCAGAGTCAAAGGTGGCATGATCGTCGATATCATGGGGATCGAGGCTTTCCTTCCCGGCTCCCAAATGTCACTGAAACCTATTCCGAATCTTGATCAATTCATAGGTAAGGAACAGAGCTTCAAAGTTGTATCCATCGATGAAGAGCATCGCAATATCATTCTTTCCCGCAAGCAGGTTCTCGAAGAGGAGGCTCAGGTCAAACGTGAAGAGCTTCTTGGGAAACTTGAAGTCGGAACAGAGCTTGACGGGGAAGTCAAGAATATTACTCAATATGGCGCCTTCGTGGATCTGGGCGGGATCGATGGTCTTCTGCACCTCACGGATATGTCCTGGGGCAAGATCAATCATCCTTCCGAGATGTTGGCGATCGGTGACAAGGTCAAAGTCAAAGTCATTGGTTTTGATCCTGAAACAAACAAGATCTCTCTGGGACTCAAACAGCTTGTTCCTCACCCCTGGGAGAATATCGAGATCAAGTACCCCGAAGGAACCAGGATCACCGGTAAAGTGGTCAGCGTGAAATCCTTTGGCGCGTTCATTGAGCTGGAACCCGGCGTGGAAGGGCTTGTCCATATCTCTGAGATGTCCTGGACCAAGAAGATCTCGGATGCTCGTAAGATTGTCAAGATCGGTGATACGATCAACGCTATCGTGCTGGAGATGGACAAGGAAAACCGCAGGATCTCTCTGGGTATGAAACAGATGGAAGCGAA
Organism: Candidatus Cloacimonadota bacterium; assembly: GCA_035353255.1. Taxonomy (GTDB): domain Bacteria; phylum Cloacimonadota; class Cloacimonadia; order Cloacimonadales; family Cloacimonadaceae; genus PHBP01. Next base: position 17,482 of record DAOPZE010000012.1, on the reverse strand, counting down.
CCCCTGGTTGACGATCGAAGATCGTTATCCCATCGGTACCGTCCTGACCAGAAAGATCAAGAGTCTAACCGCTTTTGGCGCTTTTGTCGAGATCGAAGAAGGTATTGACGGTTTGATCCATATCTCTGATATCAGCTGGACCAAGCGCATCTACCACCCCCGCGAAGTCTATCGTAAGGGGCAAGAAGTGGAATCCGTGATTCTATCCATCGACCGTGCCCTGCATAGGATCGCTCTCGGTGTGAAGCAGCTTTCCAGCGATCCCTGGGAGACCTTGAACCAGCTCCTTCCCGTGAACAGTGAAGTCAAAGGCAAGATCAGCAAGCTCATCCCCAAAGGTGTGCTGGTCGATGTTTTGATCGGTGAAGAAGTGGTCGAGGGATTCATCCCTATTTCTCACCTGGCTTTACCCAAGCTTGAGAATTCCGAAGATGCCTTCCATGTTGGAGAAGAACTTCCTCTCAAGGTTATCGAACTCGACATGGACAACCGTCGTCTCATCCTCTCAGTTAAAGCCTTCTTCTTCTCCCGCGACCCTCGTCTCCAGGAAGAGTACATCGCCATCCACGAACAGTATATGCGCGAAAGAGTCTCAAAACTGCAGAAGAAGAAAGCTGAGAAAGATGCCAGAGAAAAAGCTCAGGCAGCAGCTGTCGCCGTCGAAGGAGAAGAGCACGCGGAAGAACCCATCGTGGAAACTGAAGAACCCGTCATTGAACAGGAAGCAGTAGTCCCTGAAGAACCAGTTGCAGCACCGGAAGCAGTGAACGAGGAACCCGT
>DAOPZE010000012.1:0-16602 GCA_035353255.1 Candidatus Cloacimonadota bacterium | reverse complement strand
GAACCCGTAGACTCCGAAGAGGAAGTTGCTGAGGAAGCTCCTGTTGAAGTTCCCGAGCTTGCGCCGGTCGAAGTACCCGCTGAAGAACAAGAAACCCCCACTGAGGAAGTGCCTGAGACCAACGAACCTGCCTCAGAATAATAATGCAAACAACCAATCATAATGAAATGACGGCTCGCAAGGGTCGTCATTTCTTTTATTCTGTTGATATCCTGGGAACCCTGGCTGTTTTGGCTCTGCTGACAGCCGGGTTCTATCTCTTCAACTGGGACATCAGGTTTCAAAGCATATTCTATCACGGCGCTGATGGCTGGTTTATGAGTGATCTACCGGTTTTCAGGTTGGTCTATCATTACGGGAACTATCCTGCTTTGCTCCTGTCTGTTCTGGGATTACTCCTGTTCATCCTGAGTTTCAGCAAACCAAAGCTGATCAAATGGCGCAAGCTGGGCATCTACTTTGTACTCGTGATGGCGCTTGGACCGGGATTGCTGGTGAATACCATTCTCAAAGATCACTGGGGGAGACCACGTCCTCGAAACACACTTGAATTCGGAGGCAAATACGCTTACGAGTATCCTCTGGAGATAGATAGAACCAGCACTGGCAAGTCATTTCCCTGTGGACATGCCACGATGGGATTCTATTTCTTTACTCTTGCGATGGTGCTGAGGAAACAGCGAAGGTTCTCCGCGATCCTAACAGGGCTTCTTGCAGGCGTATACGGATGCCTGATCGGGCTGGCGCGGATTGCTCAGGGAGGTCACTATCTAAGCGATGTTCTCTGGGCCGGAGCCCTTGTATATCTTGTAAGCTACATGGTATATCGGATCATGAATCTCGATATTGCACTCTGGTACATACCCAAAATTCAGGTACAAAAGAAACTGAAGACTCGGCACAAAGTACTTATCTATATCCTAGGTCTCCTGATCGTCTTCAGCGTCATTCTGGCAACACCCTATACATCAAATATGGCTAAGAGCGTTATTTTGGAGAAAACCGATAAAGGCTACACTAAGCTTGAGATCAGGACAAGCAGTACTGCTATCATTCTTGATCTGAGAGATAGAACCGGTATGATTCAGGAATCCAACGGCTTCGGTATACCGGGAAGCAAAACTAAATACAGCGTCAATAGCCTACCTGAAGAGAACCTGTCCAGGATCAGCCAACGCCATACAGGTATCTTTACAGAGATCGAAGATAAACTCACAGTGTCGCTGGATACGCTTGCTGTCAGGACACTTACGCTTGATAATCCAAAGGGAACCGTGACTCTTGATCTCAGTAGTTATCCTAGAATACCGGCTTTCGAGATCAGCAGCAGTGGCTCGGAATTCACCCTGATCCTTCCCAAAGCCTTCAACGATAGTCTGCAAGTCACTTCCCACCAAAGGGTTCAGACATTCCGCAAGGACGTTAGTATCACGACAATGCCGTCCACCCACAGCATCAGGATCATCTCCGGTGATCTGATCATCAAATAGTTGTCCAAGACCAATATTCCGCCTATATTCTGATTAGAGAAGAATTCTCTGGACAATATCAGAGCAGAGTGCATCTTTGCACAAATTTGACATGGAGTTTACCTAATGAAACAAGGAACAAAGATCTTACTCGGAGTTTTACTCGGCATCGTCCTGATAGTGCTTATTATTGGCGGATGGATCGTCGGCAGATATAACAAGATACAGAAAGAGAAGATAGTGGTCGAAACAGCCTGGGGACAGGTTGAGAACGTCTATCAAAGCAGATATGATCTGATCCCTAACCTGGTGAATACTGTTAAAGGCGCTGCCAATTTCGAACAGGAAACGCTTACAGCCGTGACTGAAGCCAGAGCTAAGATGGGCGGACAGACTACTCTGACCAAAGAAGCCCTAACCGATCCGACTGCCATGGCGAACTTTCAAAACGCCCAGGCGGGTCTTTCTTCAGCCTTATCCCGCTTGATGGTCGTGGTTGAAAAGTATCCCGATCTCAAAGCAAATCAAAACTTCCGTGACCTTCAGGTTTCCCTCGAAGGTATCGAAGCCAGGATCAGAACTGAAAGGATGAGATACAACCAAGCTGTTGGCTCCTTCAATCAACTGATCGTGGTCTTCCCCAATAACATTTTCGCCGGCATGTTCAACATCAAAGCGTTCCAGTTCTTCAAAGCTGATGAAGCCGCCCAGAAAGCACCCAAGGTGGACTTCAGTAAATAACATGGGATTGATAGGCTCCTGTCTGTTAAGATAGCTGAGCAGATGAGATTACTAAGTATGTCAGTCAAAACATCAAGAGGTTAGAAATGAAAGCGATCAAAGTTATTCTCTTGTTTACGCTGCTTGCCTGTGTTGCCGTCGGTTACGCGGAAGACCTGAGCAAGAAAGGTGTTGGTGCCCAGTTTGGAACAGCCTCAGGTAATGGCTATTCCTACAGATGGATCGGGGAAACACATGGAATTCAATTTACTCTGGGAGCGATAACCTACGGTTCAAATGACGTCAAATTCCCTTACTATCTGTACGATGAGGATATCGATAATCCCGGCGCGCACGCTACATATACCAGAACAGGCCGCAAAAACTCGATGAGTGCCGGATTGAACTATATCCACGTTCTGGATACCTCCCGGCATAGCAGGTTCTATTTGACCATCGGTGGATCCGTGCTACTCAGCAACGAAAAGCAATTCACCAGAACCTATGACGCGACCAATACGGGCTATACAAGTTATGAGCTGGATACCAGCGTTCCGATGACCTCCGAGAAAGTCAAGAAAACCAAGTGGACTGCAGGTGCCGGTCCCGGTTTTGAAGTCATTCTGGACAGGCATTTCCGCTTTTCCATCGACCTTCCGTTTACCTACAACAGCGATGAAGAGATGGTCATGTACATCCCGCAAGTCGGTTTGTACTACTATTTCAAATAGACTATAGTCAGTCTTAACAGCCAACCGCAGCCCCAAAAAGCTGCGGTTCTTTTTTGCTACTCACTTTATTCAGGCCCTTTCCGGCATCACGCGTCACTTTCCTGATAATGGAGCGATAACCGAGCCGGACTCAGTTATTGTTCAGCTATATCCCGATGAATTGAATGTTCTGAAACAAGAATGCCCTTAGAGAGCTGTTCAATAGTCATGGGACTCATTCGCTAAACTGAGAGTATCCCGGGCGATTCTTGTACGGCGAGCATACGGTAATGATACAGGGGGCGTACGGGAGGCGTAGGGACAGTTTTTGGGAGGATAGGGTGATTCAGGATGGTGAGGGAATGATTCTACTGACGAGGATCAAATCTGAGAAGAAGGGCTGTGGATCTGCTTATTCTCCGATGATCTTGATCAGAACTCGTTTGGGACGTTTTCCATCAAATTCGCCATAGAATATTTGTTCCCAGGGTCCAAAATCAAGCCTGCCGTTGGTGATGGCGACGACTACTTCTCTTCCCATGATCTGGCGTTTGAGATGAGCGTCGGCATTATCTTCGAAGCCGTTGTGGGCATATTGATTATAAGGTTTCTCCGGGGCGAGATGTTCGAGCCACTTCTCAAAGTCATGATGAAGGCCGGATTCATTATCATTGATGAAGACCGAAGCTGTGATGTGCATGGCATTGACCAAGCACAACCCTTCCCTGACGCCGCTCTCGCGAACCGCATCCTCAACGCGGGGAGTAAGATTGACAAACTCCCTGCGCTGAGGGGTGTTTAGCGTAAGCTCTTTACGGAAAGACTTCATTAAATACTGGGTTGACTCTCGATATACTTGACCAGATCAAGGGGAGTATCAAAGATCAAGTCTGCTTTGGCTGCTTTGAGTTCAGCCTTATCGCGATAACCCCATGCTGCTCCTATGGAGATCATGCCGGCATTCTTGGCAGTTTGGATGTCCACATCCGAATCCCCGATGAAGGCGATAAACTCGGGAGCTATTCCCAGCTTTTCGGCTAATTCAAGGGCAACGGTTGGATCAGGTTTTGCGGGTTTGTCCGGTTGTTCGCCGCTGTAGATACCAAAGGGGTTCTTGAAGTGTTTGATCAAGACGCCTCTAAAATAGTTCCTCAGCATTTTCTTGGTGAAATAGTGAGGCTTGTTTGAGAGGATCGACAGCCTGATCTTCCTGGCGATACAGCTTTGAATGAGATAGAGGATCCCTGGGAAGGGAGTGGTGTGCAAGAACCAATTGACTTCATAAGTTTCCCAGAATCTCTGTTTGAGGGATTCGATGTTTGCCGTGGACTGCTTATTCGACGGCAACACCTTTTTTACAAGTTCGGTAAACCCACCGCCTACAAAACCCTTATAGTCCTCTTCCGGATACTCCGGCAGTCCGATTTCTGCCAGTGCCAGATTCATGGATACGGCGATATCATGGATAGAATCGAGAAGTGTGCCGTCCAGATCGAATATAATTGCCTTAATCTTGGGTTTCGTATTCATTTGTTCCTGCCTTTTCTGTTTTGTGATGTGCATGAGTGCCTTGCTCAATTATCTGGGCAATATGCGCTTTGTACCAATCTACATTCTTTATTCTCAATCTCACATGACTAAAAGGCAAGTGAGAATTATAAAATCCTAGTGATCCGGCGGGGAGATGCCGGAAAAGTCTTCGGTTCGAGACGCTGAATACATAGAGAAATAACACGATCTCTGCCAGAATCATCAGAGCTCTCAATTCGAGAACGCCGAGATCAAGGATCATATACTCTCTCAGCAAATAACCAATGATATCATTCATCGTCATCAAATCCTTCTATTGTATAACATGATAACATAAAAACGATAATCAAAAATAGAAGAATGTCCACATTTATTTAACATGACTTGTAGATTTCCTCATATTCCTCTATCTTTTGTGAGTTCCAGCGCACAAAGATCCTCTCGGCAAGCGTCACGATCCAGAAAAGAGCCAGGCTGAGCAGAACAACTACAAGGATCACGGCAAAGACCTCTTCGATGTCGAAAGATTTGGCAGCGCGGGTCATGTAGATACCAAGACCGCCTGTCCCTCCGAGCCATTCACCGATAACAGCGCCCATAACACTGTATGTGGCGGAGATCTTCAAACCAGTGAAGAGATTCGGCATAGCGTTCGGGATCTTCAGATACCGCATGGTAGTGAGCTTCCCGGCACCCATGGAATGGAGCAACCTTATCTTGTCGATGGAGACTCCGGTGAGCCCATCAAAGAAATTCAGGGCAATCGGGAAAAAACAAGTTAGTACGACCGTGAACACCTTGGAAGATAGTCCATAACCAAGCCAGACAATGATCAGGGGTGCAACAGCGATGACCGGGATCGTTTGTGAGATAACGATATACGGATAGATGGTCTGTTTTGCCACCTGGGACAGATCCATGAGGATGGCAACGAACACACCCAGGATCAGGCTGATGAAGAACCCCAGCAATGTGGCTCTGAGCGTGAATCCCAAATGGAAAGCTAGGACATCGGCTTTGGTAAAAAAGACTTTCAGAACATCAAGAGGTGAGGGTAAGATCCAAAAGGATATCTTTCCGAAACTGCTGATAAAATTCCACAATATGAGAATTATAACAAAAAATCCCAGAGGGTAGAGAACCTGAGACGAGTGTCTTTTCAAAACTCGCCGACCATCCTAAGTTCAGGCTCAAGATCGACTCCGAACCTGTCCTTTACACTTATCTGGACATATCTGATCAGCAAAAGAACGTCTTGCGCAGTCGCGCCACCCAGATTCACAATGAATCCGCAATGCAGATCTGAGATAGCCGCGCCACCGATCCTATAACCACGCAAACCGCAATCGTCGATGAGTTTACCTGTAAAATATCCCTCCGGACGCTTGAAAACGCTTCCGCCACTGGGAAGATCCATTGGCTGCTTTTGGTTACGTTGTAGGTTAAGTTCATCCATTCTTGTTTTAATAAGCGCTTGATCAGCATACTCCAGGCGGAAGACGGAACTCAGATGAATCAGCTTACCCTCCTGAAAAACGCTGTGTCGATAGGAAAACAAATGGTTCTCTGCTTTTAGATGGATCATGGGACGTCCAGCAGCAAGTGATTCCGGGGCGGCATTAAGGCACTTGCTGCAATAGAGCACATCTTTGATCTCGCCTCCGTAGGCTCCCGCGTTCATGTATACCGCACCACCTACACTCCCGGGAATACCCGAGGCGAATTCCAGGCCGGAAAGTCCAGCGTTCAGCGCAAATTGACACAGATCCTTAAGTGATACTCCGCAATACGCACTGATGTAGTTCTCGTCCAGACTGAGTTTATTCAGATTCCTGGTGGAGATCACTAAACCACGTATTCCTCTGTCTCCGATGAGGAGATTTGAGCCTCTTCCCAAGATCATATAGGGAATATAATGATCGGTCACGAAACTGAGGAGATCGATCAGATCTGCTTGTGTTTCAGGGATCGCAAAGGCATCAGCTGGTCCGCCGATTCTAAATGAGCAGTGTCCGGAAAGTGGTTCATCGGCAAGGAGCAAGTTCTTATCCGTAAGGCTAGGGAATCTAGTTCTCAGTGTAGTATAAAAGTCTGTCACAAGCGATACCTTTTAGCCTTGATTGGTAGATGCCGCGGCGCGTCGGTTAAAGAAACTGGTGATCTCAGAGATCAACTGGTGCTCATCTTTGAGTTCGAAGCTATCACAGGGGAGAACTTGTTTGAAGTATTCTCCGTAACGTTTGTTTGTGACCCTGGAATCCATGATCAGGACGATACCGTTGTCGGTCTTGCTGCGGATCAACCTGCCAAAACCTTGCCTCAGGCGAAGAAGCGCGTTTGGGAGCATATAGTGCATAAACGAGTCTTTTTCCTCCCTTCCGAGTTTGTCAAGATATGCTTCGACGATCGGTTCGGAGGGAACCATAAATGGAAGTTTGTAGAGAATCAATAGCGAGAGCGATTCACCCTGGATATCGACACCCTCCCAGAAGGAGGATGTACCCAGCAGTACTGCATCCTTGCTCTGCTTAAATTCATTCAACATGGATGATCTGCCTCCGCTTTTACCTTGAGCGAAGAGAGATCGCTGCTGATGATACATGGTGTCCGAGATCTGGTCAAAAACAGTATTCAGGTCTTTGTATGAAGTAAACAGCACCATGGTTCCGGTTTTGGTGGAACTGATGATCTGCTCCAGGCAACTCAATGCCTGGTTCTGGAAGAACGCATCCTTCGGTTCCGGGAGGAAGCTGGAGATCAACAGGCGGGATTGCTTGGGATAGTCAAAGGGAGAATCTACGATCTCATTGACCACTTCCTTCTCAGTGACCAGATTCAGACCGCTTTGCCCGAAGAAGTACTTGAATGAACCACGCAGGGCAAGAGTCGCGGAAGTGAATACGATACTGGGGATCCGATTGTAGAATAGATTTGCCAGATGCGCTCCGACTTCGACAGGAGCATAACAGATCGTGGCAGAGGGGATATTTCTGTCGGGCTTGGCATCAGTTTCGATCCAGAGAGCATAGTTGTCAAGATCGGGATCGAGCAATGCCAGGAGGATATTTTCCGTTTCGATCATCCTGAGAGTGAAAGAGGACAATGTATCCGACAAGGATTCATAGTCTTTGACCTGCTTGGAGGGAAGGGTGGAGAGGACGTTAGAGATCGCCGCTATGTCCTTCATGATCGATTTCCAGGCATCCGCAAGCTCGGCGATATAGGTGAAAAGCATGTCAAAATCTGCGACATCCTTGATCCTGAGTTTACCGAAACTATCTGCTTGCTGGCAACGTTGTTCCGCATGGCTGAAGGCATTAGTGATCGGCTTTCTGAGTGAGTCAAGACTGGTTTCCAGATTCTTTACCAGGTTGGTTACCTGCTCTTTCTGAGCCTGTGTCACAAGACTACCGGTGATCATGCTGTCCAGTTGCTTGAGGAATCCGCTTTGCCGGCGCTTATGCTGGAAAGCGAGCTGATTGATGAGATTGACCAATTCGGAATAGCTGAATTCGAAACCGAGATAACGCGCGGCGGATGCCATCAGGTTGTGAGCCTCATCAATGACGAGATAAGAATATTCTCCCAGTGTTGTGTTCTCAGCCTTGCTGTCTGCGAGCAGCAGAGAGTGGTTTGCCACGACCAGCGAAGCCGTCTCGATATTCTTCCTCAGGACCATGACGTAGCAATTCTTGTAATGAGGGCATTTACGGTTCGAACAGAGATAGCGGTCGGAGCAGATCTTCCTCCAGACAATACTAAAACGGTTTCGGTCAAAGGAAGAATTCTCCGAAACATCGCCGGTATTAGTCAGATGCTTCCAGATGATCAGATACATGAGCGCGCGGGCTTCATAGGGGCTAAAGCCCCGCTGCATCTCTGCCAGCATCTCTTCCCAGCGTCGCTCGCAGATATAATTCTCCCTCCCTTTGACCAGACAGGCTTTGAAAGGAATGGGAAGGAGTTTACAGAGATTGGGCAGGTCTTTATAGAAAAGCTGTTCCTGAAGGTTCTTGGTATTTGTCGAGATCACGACCTTGGTTTTATTCCTGAAAGTAAAATCTATCGCGGGAACGAGATAAGCAAAGGACTTGCCAACGCCTGTTCCGGCCTCAACAGCCAGGAGTTGTTCATGTTTGAAAGCGTGATTGACGTGATTCGCCATCTCCAGTTGTCCGCTCCGGAATTCATAATTGGGAAACTTCCTGTCGAAGACTCCATCGGGACCAAAGACCTTGTTGATGTCACATTCTCCCGTGGTTTCTGCCATATGATCGATGACATTGACCTTGGGGTTTTCCGGAGATTGCTGACGTTGTCCCATCAGGGCATAACGACGCTGATACTCAACAAGTTTATAGAGATAGTGATAGACTTCATCAGCTTTTGCTTGCCGTGTAAGATCGAGGATTCTGGCATTGAGCAGGAGTGAGTAATGTCTGTTGATATGCTCAGTAAGTTCTACGAGGAGTAATCCGCAAGCCAGAGCATCGGCATTGGCGCGATGAGCGTTATTCAGCTCAATATTGAACTCACGTGTCATGGTTCCAAGTTTGTGATCGTTCACGAAGGGGATATATATCCTGCTGATCTCGGCTGTGTCCCAAAGTTCATTATTGAGGTGAAGTCCACCTCTTCGGATATTATATTCATCGATAAAATCGATATCGAATCTGATGTTGTGACCAACGATGGGTGAATCACCCAGAAACGGAAGCAGATCGCTCAGAACAGCTTCAATACCGGGCGCGTTTGCCAGATCTTCCTGCTTGATGTGGGTGAGAAGCTCGATGAAGCGGGGGATCTTGCGCTTGGGGCGAACAAAGCTGGTAAAAGTATCTGAGGCTTCGCCATTGATGAATCTAACCGCGGAGATCTCAATAATCTCATCTCTAGTCTTATCCAGACCGGTAGTCTCAATATCCAGTGCGATATAGTTTAGGATCGAACTGACAGGCGGAGTTATCTTTTGATCTGTCATAGAGATCACGTCACTCTTCACGATAGAGGTTGTAGCGTTTGAGTTTCTTGATCAAACCTTGCCGGGAAAGCCCAAGTTCTTTTGCTGATTGGGTTTGATTCCAATCATTAAGTTCCATGCTGTCAATGATCATCTTCTTCTCGAGATCCTCGATCGAATCCTTCAGTGTTTTTTTATTCTTGAGCAGACGAATGGTCTGAGTATTCTCCATGAAGCGTCTGACTTCATCCGAGAAATCCTGAGACTTGATAAAAGTGCCATTCTCTGCGAGAGTAACGGCTCTCTCGATCTCATTCTCGAGTTGGCGGACATTCCCCGGCCAATCGTAACTTTCCAGAGTCTTCATGGCTTCATCAGTAATGCCTGAGACATTCTTGGAGATACGTTTGTTATATTTATCGAGGAAATGTATCGTAAGCAGGGGTATGTCTCCCTGCCTATTTTTTAGTGGAGGGACATCGATCCTTATTACATTCAAGCGATAATAAAGGTCGAGACGGAAAGCTCCCTGTTTTACTCTCTCAAGGAGAGAAACATTGGTGGCGCAAACAACTCTTACATTGACCTTCTCGGTCTTCGTCGCACCAACCCGTTTGATCTCTCCCTCCTGCAGGAAACGCAGAAGCTTGGCTTGAGTGCTTTGGCTTATATCGGCGATCTCGTCAAGGAAGAAAGTTCCGCCATCAGCTATCTCGAACAAGCCTTTTTTGTCATACGCGGCACCGGTGAACGATCCTTTGACGTGACCAAACAATTCACTCTCCAACAGAGTCTCAGGCAACGCACCGCAATACTGTGCGACGAAAGCTTTCTGACTTCGGTTGCTGCTATAATGCAAGGCTCTGGCGATAAGCTCCTTACCTGTTCCGCTGGGACCCTCGAGAAGTACTGAAGTGGGAGTGTCCTTGACTTTCTCGATGACCTCGAAGATCTTCTTCATTTCTGGACTTGTTCCAATAATATTGGCATAGAGATTACCGGAATTCAGCTGTTCCCTGATTATGGCATGGGTCTTTTCCAAATTAGCGCCACGGATATTATCAATGATAACGATAACCTGGTTGGCAAGGGCATTGAGTAGATTGATGATCCGCTCGGAGAAGTAGCGCGAACCACTTTTACAATAGAGCAAAGCCACGCCTATCGCGACCTTCCTGATCGAAAGAGGTATGACCAGAATATTGTTGTATTCAGGCGCGAAATGAGGCTGTTTGTAGTTTTCAAGTTTATTTTCAGTAAGAACCCGCTGACACAGATCCATAAACACTTCATAATATGGGTTATCATGAGAGAAGTTCTGATAGATCTTGTAGTCCCAGCTCCCAGGGATGCTGACATTACCGTGCAAACAGAAAACGCCTCCATCAGCTTCAGAGATATCCACGAGAGAAGAGAGAGAATTCTCGATCAGAACATCCAGATCGGAGATCGTGTTTAAATTCTGGGTGATCTCATAGAAACGGTTGAGCAGGTTCTCCTCATAGGTCATGTCCTGCATCTGCGCGGAATACTCCCTGGTTATCTTCTGGGTAAGGATGTCATTCTGTTCCAGGAGCTTGATGCTTCCATACTCCTCAATGATCTTTTTATTGTTCTTGAGGATCTGCAGGGCTTTTTCCCATTCCTTGAGGTCGAAGAGAACACTTGCGAGCTCATAATTCGCCAAAGAAAGCTCATAATTGTCTCCCGTTTCGACGAAGAGTTTTATCGCTTCATCGAGATGTTCTTTGGCTTGGTCAAGATTCTTTCTTTCCAGTAAAGCTCTCAGGTAGTGAGTTCTGCCGATCTCGAAAGGGTTATTCTGTTCAGTCGCTGTCTTTAGAGCTTGACCGAGATAATAGTCCGCGCTTTCATAGTTTCTGGTCAGAATGAAGTAATATGCCTGTTTCTGGCAGCCTTCGATGATCTTGTCACGCGCATTCAGGGATTTGAAGAAATCAAAACTCTCGACCAAATAACCGTATGCTTCTTTGAATTTGTGTAGCTTGGTTAGAACCGACCCCAGATTACCATAAAGTTCAGCTTTGATATAATCGTCACTGACTGTGGGCAGCAGTTCCAAACCCTTGAAACAAAGATCGTAAGCAAGATTTAGTTCATTCTGTTTCTCGTAAACTTCACCTAAGTTATTGAATGACTTCAGTAAGCCCTCATTAAAGTTATTCTCCTGAGACTTCTTGATCGCCTGTTCATACAGAGAGATGGATTGCTGCCAATTACCTTTCTTGAAATACAGCGCTCCCAGATTGTTCAAAGAGGCGACGATATTACGATAGAAGGAGAATTCGATCGCTGTCTCCAATGACTTTTTGAGTGCTTCTTCGGCTCTGGCATAGTGCCTGTGATCCATCAGGGTCACACCAAGGTTGTTATAGATATTGGTAATATTATATGGCTCATTCAAGAGCTTTTGAAGTTTGAGCGCTTCCTCCAGGTAGTATATTGACCTGTCCGGATCGCCCTTGTCATCCATGAGCCCCCCAAGATTGTTATAACATACGGATATGCCATTGAGGTTAAAGTACTCTGCTTCAAGGTTCAAACTGCGCAGAAAGAACTGCTCGCTCTTTTCCCACTCGCCCTGAAACATATAAAGCACCCCAAGATTGTTGAATATTGCCGCCAATCCCATATGATCGCTGGCAAGATTATACATCGTCTCAGCGTCTTTGAAGGCTTCTTCCGCCTGATCCCATTCGTTTACGTAGTAATGGATCTTACCTTTCGTCTTCTTCGCTTCCCCCTGGATCAGATATCTGTATTGCTTATCGTCAACCGCGCTCATGGTGTGCAGAACCGATTCTATGACCTCATTCGCTTCGTTGAACTCTTCCGATTCAGCCAATATATCGGCTTTGAGGAGCAGGATGCGGGATTTCCAATAGGGATCGATCGTGGTAGGGGAGTACTTTTTGATGATCTCCAGCGCGAAGGCAGAGGAATTGACCGCGAAGAGATTGCTGGCAAGACTGTGAATAACCTCCTCGGCGGGGAAACCGTTTTCGCTGCAAATATGCAGACAGCGACGGAAAACTTCGACCGCGTCATCCTTCTTATTCATATCAGAATAGGCATTTCCCAGCTTTATGCTGAGACGCAGGTTATCCTTTGGGTCGGTAGTGTGTTTGAGCGCGTAAGTGTACAACGAGACAAGTATATCATTGTCCGAGAGCAGAGTAAAGCGTTGAATCAGATCTTCGAACAGCTCAGCGGAATAAGTTCCCAATAACTGATGCAGTTTGGCTTGAACCTGAGGAAGCTTCTCATTACTGGCAAGGTGATTCAAGATGGATTCGGGAAGCTGATCCTTGATCACGTCATAGTTGTCATGGACCCACTTGGTGAAGGCGTTCTTTTTTTGCACGACATAGCGTTCTTTGTGACAGATGATCAATCCCAGCTTCTGCAACACCTCAACATCTTTCTCAAAGGTCTTGGATTTCGCCAGCCATTGATATTTCTCACCGATCTTCAAGCCATCTATGATATACATCGAAGCGATCAGTTCGATCTGTGCCCTGCTAAGCGAACCCAAAGCCTGATAATAGATACTGAGGGCGTCATAAGCTTTATCCAGAAAAGGCTCAAGATCAAAGACAGGCTTCCCCTTGCCCTGCATCATCTCGATCAGAATACGTTCCATGACCATCAAATTGCCATCGGATATCTTGTAGAGGATCTCGCTCTCGGATTGATAACTTCGTTTATTATCAGGGAAGAGACTCTTCAGGAGTTTCTGGATCGAATCCACGCTGGGTGCAGGAATATACTCGACTTCTGAGAAGGTAAAGAGCCGTTTCTGAGAGATCGTCACGATCTGTATTCCGCTGTCCGGAGTGTATTGCACAAGGTATTGCAGGAACTCCAGGGTATATGAATCCAGGACATCACAATCGTCAATGATCAGCACCATAGGGCTTAGAAGGTTAAGCTTGATGAGCTGCTCAGTGAAGAAATAGAAGAAGTCGTATTTCTTACCGGTTCTGTATTTTACGTAATGCTCATTCAGAAGCTTGATCAGATTTTCTTTGGGAATGGGGCAGAGCAACATCACTATCTCAAAGAAGTGATTGTAAAAAAGAGGATGTCCGGAGAAAAACTCCACCCTGTCATAAGATTCACTCAGTTGATTGATCAGTGGCTGAAGGATATACGACTTGCCGGATCCACTCTTTCCGTTGATCTCGATCAAGTGGCTCTGGGATCTATCGGTCAGTCTTTCAAGTAATTTAGATAGTGCAAATCTTTCTGTAACAAAACTATGCATATTCTGCATCAAGCTTTCCGGCATACCTCTACCTCTTTTTTGAGATATTGTTTACACAGGTACTGTAAAATAAATTGACACTTGCTGTCAAGAAAAAATGCAGTCAGAGGACTAACTCACTAGAAACGTTAGAAATTGAGGTTGCAGTTAGCGTACCTGACAGGGTGGAACAAGTGTCTCACATCTTGATCAGAACCTACCCGGATTCGACTATTAGCTTGACGGAATTTATCACTTCACGGTTATCGGATTTTGTTTAATCAAAAAACAAACCACAGATAAGGTGATGAACGATCCGCTTGTGATGTATGATCTTGAGTGGATAATAAAGGAGTCTAAACATGTTTTTGGTCACGAACTGCCCTGTTAACTTCGACACAACGGTACTTCGGGATATAGATCTCGTTTGCGAAAAGCCGGGACACGCCCGCGGAATCCTTCGCGTGTTCAATTCTCACAGGGCGAAGCCTGTTGACGATACCTTCTATACATCGGACGAAACTAGCGTATCCATCTTTGAAGGAGTTGTCGTCAATTCTGCGGATCTGATGAAATCTCACGCGATGAAGGATAGAGCTTCCCTGCTCCGGCTTGCCCTCAAAGATGAATCCATGAGACTGGTCAGAGACCTCAGCGGGCAATTCCGGGGGCTATACATCGATCTCGAACAGGGGACGATCAGGGCGTTCACGAATCAGACCAATGCGCTGAACATCTATTATTACCATCAGGATGAGCTGTTCATCGCGGGCACTTCGATCAAGCAGATAAACCTCTTGCTCGAGGCAAACGGGATTGCTACCCACATCGACGAAACCGGAGCTTTGATGCTGCTGACCTACGGCTATATGCTCTCGAACTACACCACCATTCAGGAGATACGCCATCTTCCCGCCGGACAGGTCGTCTCCTTCGCCAAGGGCAAATGCACCACTGCGATCTATCATAGATTTACCAACGAACCCTTGATGAATGATCAGGACAAAGCTATCGGCGTTATTCACGAGATCTTCAGCGAGTCCCTGAGGCAGAGCATGCAGAGAGATGATCAAGCCGGGAAGAAGCACTTTGCCTTCCTGAGCGGAGGTCTGGATTCACGTCAGGTCGTCATGACCTCAAGCCAGCTTGGCATCAGAGACCTGCAGTGTCTCAATTTCTCCGATCCGGGATACCCCGATGAGATAACCGCCCGCAAGATTGCCCGCATGCTCGGTTACGAACTGGAATTCTACTCCTTGAAGGACGGACGTTATCTGCTCGACCTGGAGAAAAACCTTCGCTACAACGAAGGACAGGTACTGATCCATGGGGGCGCGCACCTCTTTGCCGCGCTTTCATCAATGGATATGTCCGCCTATGGCCTGCTGCACAGCGGGCAAATGGGAGATCCGATCCTGGGTTCATATCTGCATACTCCCAAACATACCGAAGTTGAGTTCCGCAGCCGAGCTTATTCCGACCTGCTTTTCGACCGGATTCTGGGAAGCATCTCCCACCTCAAAGACGAGTATCCCAATAACGAAATGTATCTCATGTACAATCGCGGCTACAACGGGATCATGAATGGAGATCATGCCTGCGCCGAAATGAACTATACCGTTTCTCCCTTCCTCGATCCCGCTCTCATCCAGTTTTGCCTGAATCTCGCTCCCTCGATCAGATTCAGAAACAACACCTACAAAGAATGGATCAAGAAGTACAATAAACTGGGTGCCAGGCTCGCGTGGGAGCAAACAGGCTTGAATCTCTATGCTCCGCAAAAGCTTATCCGGTTCTACCGGCTCATCCGCGGAGCGAAAAAACGCATCTACCAGAAAATATATAGAACCACTGACCTGATCGGAATGGCGCCCTTTGACAAATGGTGGCTTGCCAATCCGGCGCTACGGGAGAGATTCAGCAGCCCATATCCCATGCTGGAGACTCTTCGTCCCCGCATCAGTGACGAGCTTTACCGGGATATTCTGACCCTGTATAAGAGCAAACGCTTCTCTGAATTACTGCAGGGTTACAGCCTCATCACCGGGATCAATTACCTCTATCAGGATACAGATTAGAGCCCGTTAGGGCGAAACCCATTCATGAATGAAAACGGTCAGATAACAAAGTACGATTCTGTTAAAAGCCCGTTAGGGCGAAACCCCATAGCGATGGGTTCGTAGCGCCGGAGGCGCGAAGACCCTCGTTACGATCCCCCGAAACAACATCCTAGCCCCGTAGGGGCGAAATCCCTTCATAAACAACAACGACCCGATCCGCATACACGAATTCATGAAAAGCCCGCTAGGGCGAAATACCATAGCGATGGGTTCGTAGCGCCGGAGGCGCGAAGACCCTCGGTTCGATCCCTCGAAACAATATCCTAGCCCCGTAGGGGCGACATCCCTTCCTCTCAACACATACGATCATCAACGATCAATAAAACCTGCCTATCACTCCCCTTTCTCCATATGTTTTCGCAACAATTCCTCAAATTCCTGAATTGTCGTCTTATGATGATGATGTTCTTGTTGGTCGTGAATATAATCTGATATGACCTGAATCTGCGACTTACTGACCGAAAACGCCGCGTAACCGTCCTGCCAATGAAAATCCATCTTGGTATGATCGCGAAACCACTTACTCGAATTGGATTTCAATTTCGTCATAAACTCGACTAAACTGATGTCCTTTGGCGCGAGGCACAAAATATGGACGTGATCCTCGATGCCACCGATCTGAATGGAGATGCCATTCAGATTCTTGATGATGCCTGAAAGGTATTTGTGCATTTCGACGTCGAGCGGTTCGCGTAGCCAGGGAACCCGATTCCGGGTGGAAAATACAATATGCAATGCCAGATGACAATAAGTTGCGGGCATACATCCTCCTGTGTGATTGATAGATTGAGGAAGTTGCATCATTTGTCAATGTTTATTTGAATGG
>DAOPZE010000011.1:0-34789 GCA_035353255.1 Candidatus Cloacimonadota bacterium | reverse complement strand
TCTCCCTTCATGGATCAGTTTCACTGAAGTTGTTGCCGCCAGTGATAGGTCTGCGCCGGTGTCAATGATCTCGAAGCTGTCGCGATATTCAGGAGCAAGCTTCTCTAGGAGATTCAGGATAGCTAGTTTATCCCCGACCAATAACGAATCAGCCAGGTTTTCCCGTTTTGCGAGTATCGCGGCATCTAAAACAGATTCCGTCTGTGCCGCGGCGATCACTACAGTGCCTTTACGTCTCTTTTTGACGCTTTCCATCATTTCATTGAAATCTTTAAACATGCGGGCTCCAGTATCTAGTAATTGTAGGTTTCGATGAAATCATCCACGAACGCATCCTCATCCGGCTGCAGTTCATGGAGTATCTTCTTCAGTGCTTCTTTTTGAATTTGTCTGACCCGTTCACGGGATAGCCCCATAACTTCGGCGATCTGGGCAAAGTTCTTGGATTCGTGGCTTTCGTTCAATCCAAAATAAGTACGGATGATATCAGCTTCCCTATCATCGAGTTTTTCGATCGCGCTGTGCAGTTTTTCCTGGATCCTGTCACGATAGAATATCCTTTGGGGGTCAACAAGATCTTTATCTTCAAACATATCCTTCGTGGTATAATCCTGATAGTCTCCGGATTGAAGGATGTCGTCAAACGAAGTAGTTTCAATGTGTTGGATCCGTAACTGGTCGATAGATTTCTCGGCAAGATTCATCCTGTCCATGAGTTCTTCCGACGTCGCGATCTCACCTGTCGCGGTAAATATCTTGTCCTCAGTTGCCTTCAGTTTATGCGCGGAAGAGGATTTACCCATTGGCACCCTGATGAGTGAGCTCTTTTCTGAGACTGCCAGCATAATACGCTGTTTTATCCACCAGATAGCGTAGGATATGAGTTTGATATCCTTATCAGGGTCAAATTTCTCGATCGCCTTTATCAGTCCGATATTGCCTTCACTGATGAGCTCTGATAAGGACAAACCCCGGTTTTGAAAACGTGAGGCGATCTTGACGACGAACTTCAGATTTGCCTGGGTCAGCGCATTGATCGCGTCTTGATCCCCGTCTCTGGCACGTCGCGCGAGATTCTGCTCCTCTTCCCGGGTAAGTGTCTTGAACTTGGAAATCTCATGCAGGTAATGCTGCAAAGCCTTGTCGGCAAAGACACTCTCTCGTGAAGTCCTATTCATGATCCTCGGTCACCATATTTCTTTATCCATCAGTTGATCGGTAAAACCCGGTTGGGATTTATCGGTTTTCCCTTAACACGATATTCGAAATGGCAGTGCGGACCGGAAGAATCCCCTGTGGATCCGCAAGTTGAGATCTGTTGCCCCTTGCTGACGACATCGCCGACCTTAACTAAAATGCGTTCATTATGAGCGTACAAAGTCATGACAAAGTTTGGATGCTCCAGCACAACAACATTCCCATATCCGCCTTGAACGCCGGCGTAAACAACCGTACCATCCAAAACAGCATAGATCGGAGTACCGGTTTTGGCGGCAATATCAACTCCCTTGTGCGGTTTCCCGCCTCTGATACCATAAGGAGATGTGACCTTCCCGGTTATCGGCATGATAAGGTCAGTTCTATCTTTCCCATTCACTGCCGGAGCTCCGGAGGAAATCACGGTCTGATTCCCGGGCATCTGTTTTGGAGTACCGACAATATAGAGCCGTTGCCCCACGCTAATATCGTCACTCTCGAGATTATTCTTCTTTTTTAGCTCGTCGACCGTCATTCCGTACAACAATGCGATCCGATAAAGGTTTTCCTTGGGTTGGACGATATGAACTTTTGTGATCTCGACTGTATCCGCGGGGCTTGAGCTGGCTTGAACCTGATCTGTGGCTGCTCTATTAGGAATGGCATCCGTTCTGGGCAGTCTGTTGCCACCGGGATCTTTGATGATCAGCTTATCTCCGGGTTTTATCGGTTGCGTGCTGTCTTTAAATCCGTTTAGAGCGAGCAACTGCGGCAGCGTCAGATTGTGATCCTTCGCTATCCTGTAGAGCCCGTCGCTCTGCTTCACTGTGTAGTAATAATCCTCGCTCAGTGGTTGAGCAGTGGCAGTAGGCTCAGCGTTCGGTTGTTCGGCAACCGTACCTGAGGCGTTCGAGGGGCGTTCGGGGGGCGTCTGAGCCGTCGTAACGGGAGCTGGCGCTGGAGTTGGGGTGGGTTTAGGTTTTGGCTTGGGGGCAGGAGTAGGTTTTTCTTTGATCTTTAGGCTCTGCCCGATGGATAGTCTATCGTCTTTAAGATTGTTGATTTTTTTGAGCCTGTCGACCGAGACATTGTATTTTAGACTTAGTCCATAGAGAGTATCACCCTTTCTTACCGTGTGATACTGGTACACTACTGCTGAAAGGAGCAGTGGTAATCCTATCAGTAGCAGCAGGACTATAGTCTTTAGTAATCTATCTAATCGTAAAATCATTATAACTCTTTGATCCACTTAATTCTGTAATATCCACTCTGGTGATGATCGCCCGAGTACTTCCCTGGCATATCGACTGGCTGAACAGGTTTAGCCGCTCACTTTCAGCCTGGGCGATTATCATAACAGTGCCGTCACTCAGATTCCGGACGTATCCAAAAACCTCGTGCACCTCTGCGCATCTCAATACATGCCAGCGATATCCAACCCCTTGTACCCGACCATGGACAATTATCTCCCAAGACGACATATTATCACTCTCAAGGGCTTTTTATCTTCATAATTGAATCTGCTAAATCTGTCAAGTTTTCGTTTTATGGTAAACCGCAGATTCAATCTACATCAATCTTTACGTACTCCAGACTGAAAGTGTAGCGCATATTCTTTACCCAGTCCAGCGCTTGCAGAGCTTTTTGATATGTTTGAAGCTGTTCCGGCTGGTAGATTCCACCGGTTTTATAATCCACGATCCTGATCAATCTATCCCGCGTATTCACCATTAAACGATCAATACGATAGACCCTGTCATTCAGCCAGACGTCTTTCTCACAGAAGATCAGATCAAAGCCAGGATCAAAAAGCTGGGAGTATCCCGGTAACCGATGATGTAACCTGCAACATAACTCATTGATCGCCAGAGCGCTTATCAGGGATCCGTATTCCCGCAAGGTGGCAGCTCTAGCCCGAATATGCTCATCCTCAGTGTTCCTGACGATCCACGATAGGTAGTAATGAATCAGATCACCGGTCAGCCCAGAAAGGTCCTTATCCCGGACACGTTTGAGCGGGGGCTTGCCACTGCGCTCGATTGGGCTGAATTCATTCCAAACTGGTTCGTGGGGCAGAGCCAGGTATTTGTTGAAATCTGCAAGTTCTGGAACTTTGATATCGTCAGATCTCAGGGTTTGAACTTCATCTATGATTTCCGGCTTGATCAGCCAGTGCCCCTCGCAAAGTTGCTCTCCGATCCGGGACATATAATCCCGGCAGGAATTGCATAAGATATAGGGTAAAAGAGACTTGTTGAATTTATCCAGATTTTCCTGATAATACTCGTCCCAAGTCATGCGGTTCTGATAGGTAAAGAAAATCCCCAAGTTGCTGATCGCTCGTGTAAAAGCGACATAGAGGTTGTTCATCTCTTCAAGCTGTTCGCGTTTAACTGATAAATCGCTGAGGTATCGGTATTTCGAACGTGTGATAAGTTTCTCGAAATGCAGTGTCACGGCGTAGTCTGATATCGTGGAGAAGTCATTGACCGGCTGTTCGTTATCCTGTGCCATCGCCTCACCTTCGTATTGCATGAAGTGGCTGATCGTTCTCTCTTTGTTTCCGGGTCGGGAGGATAGATTGAAGAAAACCAGTACCGTGTCGAACTGAAGACCCTTGGACTTGTGAATGGTCATCAATTGTAGTGTTCCTGACTGCTCTGAAGACCTTTGACGTAAAGTTTCAGAGGAGCTGTTGTCCAGGAGATACTGAAGAAACTCAGGTATCCCTCCCCCGCTTGATGCTTTCCTGATCTCAAAGTCGCGCGCCACAGAAAGAAAAGCATGCAGATTGATCATATCCCTTTCGCTAGCATTATTCATGTCCAAATACTCTTCCATGACTGAATAACATATTGCTGATACAGGCTTCCCATTCTGCTCATGCCCCAGATTCCACAGCTCCGTAAGCAGCGGTTCAGAAGAAAACTCAGCGATACCCTTTATCTGATAACTGCTCAGGAGATTGACGATCCTCTTGAATGGCGCTGCTTTCAGCCTGATGTAATCCGACCGCATGAATTCCAGAAGTGAGTAATGATCGCTAAACGCGACAAATCGCAACCAGGCTATAAGAGGTTTGACCAAAGGATGGGCAGTGATCGGCTGGCTGGGCTCAAACACCCCTGTGATACCGCTCGTCTCCAGCATCAGCTGCAGTTCGTTCAACTCCCTGCTTTTTCTGCAGATGATAGCGATGTTACCCTTACCTGCTTTTTCGTAAGCTGGCCTGACCATAGTCTCGATGAATTCGCTGTAGATATCACTAAGATCAGTATCGTCTCCTCCCCGGGCGCTATAGTTAGCCAGCTTGAACTCCACCGAACTCCGTGGGTCCAAACCGGGCTTCATACTGGTTATCTCATTGTAATCCCAGTTCATCCCACAGGAATTGAGGTGTCGTTTGATCTCCTCATTCCCAAAACAACCATTGATGAAACTCATTATCTTGGGGCTGCTTCGCCATGAAGTATCCAGCTTGTCGGTCTTGACTTCGTTCACCGGTTTGATTATCCGCTGAAGATTTACCAGCAGATCTCGCTCTCCCCCACGCCAACCGAAGATAGATTGCTTCTCGTCTCCGACCACGACCAATCCGCCAAATTCCTTGGAGCCGACTCCGGCGGTCACTTCTTCGATTATAGGTTTAAGGATGTTGAACTGGATCAGAGAGGTATCCTGGAACTCATCTATGAGGATGAACCTGCTTCTGTGGCTGAGGAACTGGTAAAACTCGTTCCCAACCTGAGACTTTTCTGCGTCGATGATATAGGTGCTATCGCTGTAAAGAGCTTCGAAGGTGAGCCAGGATATATCGTCATAGCTGAGATTGCGGTGACGATAGACCAGACGATCGTACTCCTCGAGGACGCTGCCCCATATATCGAGAATGTCCTTCTGTTCAGGGATAAGCTGATCAACAATGAGGTAATCGGCAAGCTTACCCGCAAGATCCTCCTGCAACGACACCAATCTTTCTTTATGATCCGCGAGTTCTTTCTTTCTTACCAACTGCCCATTATACATGTTCTTGGGTTTCTCGTCGATCAGTTGCTTATAAAGATTATACAGCTTTTGAGGATAGCTGAAGAGAGATTCGAACATAATGATCATTTCCGAAGAGTCAGTTGGCCCTTTGCCAAGTATCGACTTGAAATCTACGTTGAAGTGATCTTGATAGTCTTTACTACCGTGCTGACAGATCTCCTCTATAAGCAAGGCGAATTCGCGTATGGTGCTCATGATCACCGATTTCAGTTCCTCAGATCCATTTTTACTATCTACCCTTGCAAGTCTCTGTAAACTGGTGGGTGAAGGCTCAGCAAGTCTTTTGGTGAATAAGTAGTAATACCAGCGTCTGTCGATCAAAGAAGTGAAGAAAGCTCTGTATTCATCCAGGGAAGGCGAGATCCGTCTGCGCAGAAGTTTATCGGCACGTTTCTTCAGGGCGGGACTCATCAGATGAGAAAGGATGTCCGGAACCCTCTTCTTTGCCGCCTCGGTATCAAGTTCATATGCGTCTATTCCCCTGAGAGGTCTGATTATGTTTCTGAATATGGAACTGATGTAGGAGTCTATAGTCATGACCTGAAGCATTCTGCGGTCGTTGGAGATGATCCTGTAGGCGGAGAAAAGCGCGTTATACTCTCTTGTCTCAAGCTCACCCGCATCCTCCTGCCCTGTCAGGTTCTTTCTGATCGCTTTGATCAGCCCTTCTTTTTCTCCGCTCTCATCTTTTTTCAAAGACAACAGGATCCTGAGATTGGCAATGATCCGTTCTCTGATCTCCGCGGTGGCTTTTTTGGTAAATGTGAGGACAAGGATATTATCCGGTTTGAAGTCGGGGTGCTCAAAAAACATCAGGATCAAAGCAATGTATTCGACAGCAAGACGGTATGTTTTACCCGTGCCGGCACTCGCGGTGATGATCTTGGGATGATAGGTATTCATTCTTCCCCCATCATTCTCAGGCTATACAGATCAGCTCTGGTAATATCAGGCTTATAGGTACGATCTGAGGCTTTGCGGCTAAGCCCAAATCCTTTATTGACCACTTCAGTGATCCTATCTTGCATCGCCAGGATGAACTTGTTCCTGTCTTTATCTGTAAACGTCTTCTGCTCTTTATCCTGTTCAAGTATCTTGGCAAATACCGATTCAAGACGGATATCTTCGGATAAGCCATCCAGCAGATAATAACAAAGCTCATAGAAGATCAACTGGTCTGTATTGACTTTCCCGGTCTTGAAATCCACGATATAGTACTTCTTCTTAGTTTCGATCCGCAAATCAGCCTTGCCATGAATACCGACAACGTAGGTCACTCCGTCCACATCGAGAGAAAATAGCTCTTTATCCAATAGCTCAGATCGAGTCGATCTCTCGTCTTCGGGAATGAGGATAAAACGCTCCTGACCGAGCAGTTCAGGTAAAAACCTGGAGAAGAACCAAGTCACTGTTTCGGCGATACAGGTTGAGATCACGTCCCTCAAGAAATCCCAGTTGTAGTTCTGGGGTAGCTTATATTGATAGATCGGTTTCTCCAATAGTATCAAAAAAGCTCTGAGGAGAACTTCGGTATCTCCGAAACGTTCCTTAACATCCCAAATAGTCTGTTCATCTTTGCTGATCTCCTTCAGCAGACTCGAGAGGTAATCATGAATCAACGTTCCAAAGAATTTCCTGGTAAGCGTTTCTTCCACTTCGTAATGGGATTCCTTCAGCTTGGCTGAGTATTCCAGATACCAGAGGAAGGGATTCCTCAGCAGTTGTGACGCACTGTAATATGTCAGCGAGAAATACCTCTTACCCATTTGATCCAGGGCAGGGTCAAATGGCATATTAAAGAAGTCTCCAGGCTTGGAAGGATCAAGCCCTCTTTCCGGATCTTCAGCGCACTTCCCGGATTTGTTTTTCATCTGAACCGCATAATATCCTTTGATGTCGGGGAGATCTACTTCATCGGTGATGATCCTTGTCTGTCCTATGGCTTCAAAATCCCTTAAGTGAAGCAGTTCAGAGATAAATGAACTCGGCTCGATATCCTTGTCGTTATTAGTATAAGTATAGATATCAACCCTTTTAGCGCTCAGGATCATCCTGAGGAAATAATATCTCTCCCACTCTCTGATATTTTCGTAAGCTTTAAGCCCGAGGATCATCCTCTGTCTCTCATTGAACAGCCATACCGGTTCAGGAGCGGAAGGGATGATTCCTTCGATTGTGTTGAAGAAGATTATTTCATCACGGCTCAGGTTCCTGCTATCCAGAAGGTTGGTCACTTCAAACTGAGCTGACCTCTGAGACAGCTTGTGTCTATGTATCGTTGCAGTCTTCAGGGAGGCTATAAAAAGCTCAAGGATTCCCGCGGCAACCTCTGCCTGTTTAGTGCCAAAGATATCTTGCCAATTGGTCACGACTCCAAGTCTGGACAGTGCCTGAAAGTTCTCAAGCCTGTCCGCTAGTTGTTCCGGAATATCAGCGCAAGCCAGCTCATCCGGACTGATAAGATCGTCCAGTTTCAGCGTCTGAGAGGTCAGCAACTGAATCAGATCATCAGGATCACCGATCGCCAGAAATTCCTCCAGAATGGTAAAGTAGCCTGCAAGAACCTGTTTCAACAGGGTCAGGTCCTGATCGGTCTCCCAGATATCAAATAACTCCAGATTGATATCCACATAGATCATATCTGCTCCGGTCAAGACAAGAAGCTGTTTGATCACCTCATCGCCGGATACTGCTTCTCCACAGAAAACCTGCGTGAAACGTTTATCCGAGAGGCTGTCGAATATGTTCCTGAGAGGGATGTACTTCCCGTCCTTGCTTGTCGCAAGAGCGCGCAGATCCTCTCTGATCCCCACAAGGAACTTGTATAGAAATGTCCGGTCAAAACTATAATTGTGACCAAGTCCAAACAGGTCAGGATCAAACAAGCGGTTATAGGCGTTTTCTCTGAAGCCCGCGTCGATCAGCAATTGCGGCTCCTTCCCTGCCAGGTCCCGCCCGGCAACCTCCTCAAGCAGCGCCAGGACCATTTGATCTTCATTTTGAGTCTCTTTTATATGGATCTCCGCATGAGAGTAACTCTCACCGGTAAAGACACGATACAAATTCAAGGGACTAAGCTCCAGTTCGGATGATGGAAGTGATTCAGGATCTCCCTGGAAGATCACGCAAACAGAATTTCCCGCCTTCTCGAGCTCGGAGATCATATCCCGTTCCAGTTTACTATAGTAGTATTGATTAACAAAGACATATCTGGCATTCGTAGCCGGCACATGAAGATTATCCCGGCACCGGCTGAAGATCTTGTCCGTATAACCGAGTTGCGTGATAAAGATCCTGTATGCTTCCCTGATATTGACGATGTTTGCCAGGAAGTGCTCCTGCCATTCCTGCAGATTCAAAGCCCCGGATAACTCCATTTCCCGTAGATGCTCAATGGATATCTCTTCGTCATCCAGTTCCTCAAAAAACCGGAAGAAATGCTCTCCCCAGGTGACAATATCCTCAAACCCAAAGATATGAAAATACTCCCGCATTTCAGGTGCCATTGCCTGATATAGGCATAATAGCCGTTTATCATCCATCAATTCCGGATGATCCAGGCTCAGCAGGCTCGTCTTAAGGTCTTCGATGCTGATAAAGCTAATATCTTCAAAGCACCAGTAGCGATAGTTGTTCTTTTCGCAAACTCCCGCGGATGAACGAGTGGGGAAAACTAAGATCGTGCGACCCACTATTTCTTGTAGCGCTGCCTCAAAGAGGTCAGCTTCAAATCCTATGACTCTGATCGTTGGCATACAAGTCCTTACAGTAAGGGTGAAAACAGTTTACATATTGATTCTGTCGTGCGTTTCAGGATTGATCTGTGCCGAAACTCCTCCAGCGACACACGACGCGAATGAGCCAGATCCAGATCGAATTGTATGGAAGCCTGCAAGGAAGCCCCTCTATCATAGATCATGGCAGTGAGTTCAAAGTTATGGTTAAAGCTCCGCATATCCATATTTGCCGTTCCTATCGAGGCAATTTCGTCGTCAACGATCAGAACCTTGGCATGGATAAACCCGTTCATGTATTCATAGATCTCGATCCCCGCCTCGAGCAATATCTCATAGTAGGAATGTGATCCCCAGAAAACCATAAAATGGTCTGCTTTACCGGGCAAAATGATCTGTACCTTGATACCACTCATGGAGGCAGTGCGAAGCGCCATAACAAGACTTTCGTTCAGGATCAGATAGGGGGTGGTGATCCGTATACTGGTTGTGGCATTGGTGATCGCCCCGAAATAGACCTGCAGGATCGTGGCATGATCAGAATCCGGACCGCTGGAGGCGATCTGCATCAGTAGCTTACTATTTTCGACCCCGGTTCTTGCCCAGTCTTGCTCAGAAGGTTTATAACCCCCGAATTTCTCCAGAGTGAGGAGATTCTCATGGCTGGAGAAGAACCAATCCGTGAGAAAGATCGCCTGCAGACTAAGCGCTCCTTCTCCCAATATTTCCAGCTGGGTATCGCGCCAATAGCCGAAGTACTTGCTCTTGCCCAAATACTGGTCGCCAATGTTCAGTCCGCCCAGATAGCCGCACCAGCCATCCACCACGACGATCTTCCTGTGATTACGGTAATTCAGTTTGCTATTCAGGAAGGGTATCCAGACAGGCATGAACGCCTGAAGCTTGACTCCCGCTTTATGCAGATCCGCTTTGTAGCGATGACCCAGCTTCCAGCTACCCACATCGTCATAGATAAGTCTGATCTCGACTCCTTGGACTGCTTTCTGGATCAGCAATTGCTTGAGCCGCTTCCCAGTCTCATCGCGGGCTATGGAGAAGTACTCCAGGAATATATGGTGTTTTGCCGAGGCGATCCTTTCCAGAATTGCCTCAAAAGCTTCTCCTGTATCGCTGATGATCCGGAGCTTGTTATGCAGACTGAGGATAGCCTTGCTGTTGCTCTCCAGAAGACTGCTGAGCTTAATGGCGATCTCTCCTTTTACCAGGGAGTGATCGGTATCACCCAGAAGGTCTCTCAAGCTGAGAGAATCTGAGAGTCCTTTGCGCGAAAACAGCCTGCTCTTACGCCAGTTCCTCCCAAAGAATAGATACAGAAAGAACCCGATCACAGGTAGATAGACCAATACAAGGATCCATGCCAGAGTATGCACCGGATTGCTGTTTTCCATCACCATGATCAGAATAATGAGGAAGATAGTTATACCAAAAACTATGTTTATGATCCGCATGGTCAGCACCGTAAAAAAGCTACCCAGGCTACCCTTGATAAGCAGATTTGCTACGGAGACGACAAACAGAAGCACGACCGAAAGCATCAGGATCAAGACTACAGCATCCCAGATCTTGTGTGACAGCACGGCATCTCCTTTGGGCCAAACCCGCTTTATTATGCTGGTGCTACTTCAGCTTATTTGCTCGTTATTGTCAATAAGTTTCTTGCGTGACAAACAGCTTGACAAAGCTCGCTTATGCGGCATCCTGACAACAAGAGATATATTTCTGAGGTATAATGAGTTATCGAAAGCTGATCTGGCTCCTAAGCTTGCTTCTTCTCCTGGCTTACGGTTGCGCTAAACCTAAACAGGAGAACAAAGACAGGTATGTAGTGCTCTCACCGGAGATCGCCGAGATCCTATGCGCGCTTGGTGCGGCTTCAGATATAGTCGGGGTCACGGATGAATGCACCTATCCGGCAGAACTTCACGGGATAGAATCCGTCGGCAAGTTCGGCGCTCTCGACCGGGAGAAGATCATTTCCCTCAAGCCGACCGTGATCTTCAGCTCCGCTCTGGAGCAGGAAGCTATCGCTTCGGAATTCTCCAAGCTGGGCTTCAGGGTCGAGAGTTATTACCCAAAATCCCTGGATTCCATGATCATGGGAATCAGGGAGATCGGCGGCATAGTCGACAAACATAATGAAATGCTCGCTCTCACGGACAGCCTGCTCAGCTTTATATCGCGGACAAGGAAGCAGACAGCGGGACAAACCCGACCTAGGGTCTACATCGAGATTTACCGAGACCCGCTGATGAGCGCGTCGGATCAATCCTTCGTGGGTGAACTAATCGAACTCGCGGGGGGTGACAACGTCTTCCCCACTTTGGAACGTGACTATTCCAGAGTCAAAGCCGAAGACGTGATCAATTCCAATCCGGACGTGATCATCTGCTATTCTCAGGATACTCTGGCCTCCATATTGAGTCGTAAAGGCTGGCAGAATATCCCGGCGATCAAAAACAAACAGATCTACTTTGAAAAAGATATCGAACCCGATCTGATCCAACGCGCCGGACCGCGCATCGTGCAAGGAGTGACCAGACTTCGGGAAATATTTGCCATCGCAGCCGGAGCGAAAAACTTTTGAGACCCCGTCCCCTCTTTCTGATCATCCTCTTGTTGATCAGCACGGGAGTCATCGCGCTCTATCTTTTTTGTGGCAATCCTGATTCGAACATCCTGCTTCAAGTTCGGTTGCCACGCCTGATCCTCACTGTTTTTACCGGATTGACCCTTGCTGGGATCGGATCGATATATCAGCTTATGCTTGCCAATCCCCTGGCGGAGCCCTACATTTTAGGAATATCATCCGGAAGTGCTTTTGGGGCGATCCTGTTTGGGGTGAGCGGTCTCGTTGCCATGATGCCTCTGGGAGGATTTCTCGGAGCGGGGCTGACCCTGATCATCGTCTGGACACTCGCTCAGAAACAGGGCAGATTCGATCGCACCCGTCTTCTGATCTCCGGCGTTATTGCCGGGATGTTCTTTGGATCGGCGATCTCTCTGATCATGTACCTTAATCATGAGGACACCTTACTGATCCTGGGCACCCTTATGGGTAACCTTGGCAGGATCTTTGGGCGCAGTGAATGGTATCTCTTTCTGGGGCTGATGGCGATCTCTCTCTGCCTGCTTGCCTGGCTCTACCGCAGATCCATCGCCCTGGAGGTGATCAGCAGCGGAGACGTCTATGCCACCAGCGTGGGCATCGACGTCACCAAAACCCGTCGCGGGATCTTCCTGGTCAGCTCGATCCTCATCGGAGTCGTTGTATCCTACGCCGGGATAATTGGCTTTGTGGGTCTGATCATCCCGCATGTCATCCGTTTTTTCGTACCCAGCGGGCAAAAGAAGATATTTCTCCTCTCACTCTGGACCGGAGCGATCTTCCTGCTCTTTTCTGACTTCATTGCCCAGAATATCACGACTCTTGAGCTCCCTGTCGGTGTCGTCACCGCCTTCATCGGCTGCCCTTTCTTTATGTGGCTGCTCCTGAAAAAGACCAGCTAAGCCAAGCCATCGCGAGTATCTACTCCCGGGATACTGGTTCAACCCACTAACCACAGTTTCCTTTTTTTGTCTTCTGATCTTCCCGGCAACTTTTCGGTATCATCCCGGTATCATTTCCTGAGCTGACAGGAAATGATACCGGGATGATGGTCATATCTTGCTGCGCTGCTTAGCCATATAACTATTTCAACAATAAATTACAAAAAAACTGACTAAACTGTCCCTAAAAAGGCAGAATTGTCCCTCCTTATATTAGTAGAGGAGTGAATTATGAAAGTGACATTGAAGTATGACCAGCTTTCCTATCATGGCAAGCTGAACGACCTGATCTATTACTGGCATCCGCAGGCAGGGAAAATGGTGGCAAGACGCAGACCCCAAAAACACAAAGAGAGCGCCGGAAACGCGCGCTTCCGGCTTATCAGCAGAAACCTGAGGGATATCCAGCCTTCTGAAGGGTTCGCTGAAGATCTTCGCGTTTACCTGCAGATGCTGAAAAATGAGAATCCGGTTCTTGGGATAATGAACTGGTATGCGTTATATAACCAAATGATGTGGAAGATGCAAGATCTCATGCCGGGCGTTGATCTGACGATTCTAACCCGGGAGGAGATCATTCAGGATGATCTTCCCTGCCGGAGTGTTTACAGGGCTGTCACCGCGGGGCTTGTTCCCAAGGCTAGAGGCTTTGAGAGGTTTACTGAACATATTTGAGTACAGATAAATCGAGAACTGGCCATCTATAAAAAAGCCCCGGAGGATATCCGGGGCTATATTATTCGATCAGCGTTGAACGCTTATCGTCTAATTACTTTACCAGAACCATCTTGCGTGATTCGGTGTGGTTGCCGGCATTGAGTCTGTAATAATAGACACCGCTGGAAACCGCGCTACCGCTATTGTCGGTACCGTTCCAAACCAGAGAGTGGTTACCTGAGTTCAGGTCGCCATTGATCAAGGTCTTGACGAGCTGACCTTTGACGTTGTAAACGGAAAGGTTGGCTTTGCCATTGACCGGCATGGTGAAGCTGATGGTGGTCTCAGGATTGAAGGGGTTGGGGTAGTTCTGGCTAAGCAGGTTCACAACGGGAGTTGTCACGTTGTCATTACCGGCTGAGCTGATCGGGAAGGTGATCTGCAATTCCATGAACATCACGCGTCCGCCATCAGCAGTCGGATGGTACGGAGGGGAGATGGCGTTTGCGCCCCAGGTGTAGTCATCATACATCATGATACCGATCTTACCGATCTTGTGATTCTGACCGTCGGTGCCGGTGTAGATGACTTTATCAGCGGGATAGACCCACATCGGCTTGATACCAGCCATGGCGGGGGTTTCGACGTTGTTCAGAACGATAGGTTCGGACCAGAGTCCACCATTGTTCGGAGAAACGGAAATGTAGATCTCGGGGACGTTGGCAAAGGCAGCATAATCGGTATCGCTGTAGTAGTTGAACATACGAGCGCGATAGGCATTCTGCCAGACGCAAACGAGCATCTGCTCATCGTTGACTTCAGAGAGTTTGAAGTTGCTGTAATGGAAGAACATGGCATCGGTATGAGCTGATTGATCCCAATGCGGGAAAGGCCAGTCAGTCGCGATCGCGGGATAGGTGCTTCCAGCGCCATCATCCAGGAACTCATCGACTACGCCCCAAGGAGCTTCCATATCCCAGGGAGTGAAACAGGCATTGGTGTCGCCGGCTTCTCTCTGAGGATAGATCTCATTGATGGCAAAGGTCTGGGTTGCGGGATCATAGACAAATTCCTTCATAAACTGCATTGCAGGATAGTAGGTACCGTCAGTGGTCGTAAGCGCCCAAAGTGCGGGTGTATGGATCTTGCCGGCAGTATCGACGACAGCATTCAGATGGCTGGAATTGGAGATTGCCCAACTCAGTTCGTTGTTAGCGTAAGGAACGCTAGCGTCATCCACGAAGTAACCAGCTGTACCACCGGAAGTGGCAGGCGGATTCCAAGTGGCGATATCGCTGTTGGCGCTGACACGGGTCCAGGTTCCCTGACCGTAGTTGGGGCACATGAAGACGTCCATATCGGGCTCGGGAATGTCTGTGGTTCCGTCTGATTCTGTGGCAAAGTGATAACCGACATAATAGACGTTACCGGCATCATCGGTCGTAAGGGCATGGAAAGGACGACGCCAGGTGTCATCGGTGTTCCAGGCATTCATTTCGGGAATCGAGGTATAACTCCAAACGAGGGGGTTGCCCATTTCGATATCGTCGCCGTTGAAATCAGCATAGGCGATATAGAGGTTTTCGCTGGGACCATAAGTGTGGCTCACGGAGTTACGAGCTGCAAGATAGACTCTGCGCTTCCCATTGACGGGTGAGGGTCCGATCTGTGCGGTGGGCCAGATGAATTCGTTGTCTTGAGAAACAGTACCATCGGGAGCTTCCATTGTGACGGGACCATTGATGGCGATCTGAGTGTCATTGAAAAGACCGGCGATCTGCTCGATGAAGGCATCGGTTGCGACCTGAACTTCATATTCAGCATCGGTATCGGCATTAGCGTGCCAGGCATAGATTGGCTTGCCTGATACGGGATCAACCGCTACAGTCGTATAACCTTCGGCATTCTGCACTTCGGTAATTTCGTTGTTGTTGATGACTGCGCCGGCAGCGTTGATATAGGAATAAAACGCTCTTCTGGTGGAAGTGGGCTGGCGTCTGCCATGATAGGTCATGAAATAACCGCCGCCTTGAGCCGCGGGAATCACACGAAGAGGAAGTCCGTTATAACTACCGATCATGTAGTCATAATAGGACGTAATAAGGGAAGTCGGCTGGACGGTGAAAGTATAAGCCGGAACTTCTCTGGTGGCGGGTACACTGATACCTTGCTGATTGAGCATAACAGGGGTTTTATTATCGCCGGGGAGCATTTCTTTGGCGAAAGCTATACCTAAAAGCAGAGATAGCATCATTGTGACCAATAAGAGTTTCTTCATTCTTACCTCCTGAATTATCTATAGGTCTTGTTCATTATTAATATCTCACTTTGAGAGATAAACGGTGAGCGCTGGTCAGAAGTGATTCCGCCAGATAGCCCATATCAGTGTAGGCATAATCGATATTGAAGATACCGAAGGAAGTGGGTACCTGATATCCGACACCGGCGCTGAAGCCATTTGTGTCATAACCAATTTGATAACCGGCACGCAGGAAGAGATTCCCCATTTTGTATTCCGTGCCAAGGTTCCAGGTTTCACTGCGATCGATAACGTTGTCCAACTGAAGTGATGCGATCCAGTATGAATCTTCTGTGCGCTTGATGTCACCGCTGATCCCCAGTGAGAAACTTAGCGGGATCTTGCTGTCAAGTTCCGGTCCATCTTCATCGATAGAGCCGTCACCGTCATTATCGAAGAGATCAAAGGGATCTTCGTCATTGCTGCCATCTTCATCATCGTCCACGCGATAGCGGATATCGGGACCGAAATTACGCAGAGCCATTCCTATTTTAATGTTCTTCCAGCCGGTGTTGTACATCGACCCGAGATCGAGGGAATAGCTGTTAATCCCATATTCGTAGAGGTTCTCACGCAAGTACTTGATGCCGGCTCCGGCAGAGAACTTGTTGGTGAATTGCTGGGCAACCGCAACTCCAATAGCCGCGGAGCTGTTTGTGAAGGTTTCTCCGGTGGGTCCGAAAGTCTCTTCGTCGGTGATCTCAATATCATCCATATGCAGGACTGAACCATAGACGCCAACCGTGCGGACACCGTTAGTGAATGTTGCAGCCCCGAAATCTTGCATGATGCTTGCAGGCCAATTTGTGTGGGAGACAAAGGCTTGGTTTTGATATGAAGGTGCAAGACCGGCAGGATTCCAGAATACAGATGAAATATCATCAGAAACAGCGGTGTAAGCTTCACCCATGCCAATGGCGCGTGCGTCAATACCGAGCTTGAGGAATTGCATACCTACGGTTCCTGTCTTACCAAACGGCTTTGCCATCAATAGCCCGGGAAGAGATAGAACCAGGACCAGGCTAATAAGAAGTATGTTCTTTTTCATCGTTCCTCCCTTACTTAATGATGACAAACTTGCCAACTTTCTTTTCGTTGTTGGCTTTATTTTCGACGGAATACAGATAGACTCCGGGTGCTATGATCTGGTTGTTTTTCGAGAGCAGATCCCAACTGTGGATTCCACTGGCGGAAATACCCAGGGCAGCAGCCTTGGAGACGTTGATTATATCCTCGGAATAGGCTCCATCGTGGGTAATCTCATCAACCAGATCGCCAGCCAGAGTATAGATACGGATCTGGCAACGGGCTGGAAGATTCGTGAACCACAAACGGCGGCTCTTGTCACCTTTTTTGTCATTGGAACGACGTCCATCAAACTGGCTGCGTCCGATGTAAGGATTCGGAACCACATAGATGTTATCCATGTTGTTCTGAGCCACGGAACCGGGGAAGAATATCTTCATGTTGGCATCTGCATCACGACCGGTTTCCAGGAAATTCAAATCATCCCAAGGAATACCACGATCATAAGCTGTGACAGCAGCATAATACTCGACACCCTTTCTGGGGTAAGTAATCGAGGACTGATAGTATCTACGGGCTAAGCGTTTTCCCTTCAGAAGTTGTAGAGCAGCATCGTCGCCGATCGCTACCTGACCACCATGACCCGGTAGAGGGATCATTTTGGTGTCCATCAGTTCATCGTAGATTTCGTCACGCATCTCAGGATTCTTGAAAAGTCTTGCCTGAAGACGCTTGATCTCATCCGCGCTGGCTGAGGGGTTGTCTGTCACGATCTGATTTGCCGCGGCAACTGTCGCTGGGCTATAATCCACGGCCGCGTTATAAATCGGGAAGCCATAGAAATCACCGGTTTCAGGAACTAAATTGTAGTTATCGTCATATTGGTAATATTGAGAGTACTGACTTGTGTTAGTCCACTCGTTTTTATTGGGAAGGTCTAGATCCAATCCCAGATAACCACCAAAATCGTAGAACAAGGAGGGAATTGAGGAGTTGACAGTATAATCAAGGTGATCCTGATTCGTGTCAACCTTATCCCAACGGTTGATCATTTCCCAATCTTCTTGAGAGCCGCTTCCTGATCTACCCCAAACGGAATAACCCTGGAAGTCGTGTCTCAGTCTGTATGAAGTGTAGGGATTGACCTTAGCATTATTATTATAGATAGGATCATTGTTTTCATCGTACTGCAATCTGTATTCGACAGGTATATCGGCCCAGCCATTGGCAATATGCGGGGCAGGATCGCAATCCGATCCAGGCACGTAAAGCGGGCTTGAAGGGTTGACCCAACCGGTTAGCGCGGCAGTGACGGTCTTGGTGTCATAGGAGAATTCTGAACGGTTATCCCAATAGAGGTTTATAGCATCACCGTTATTTACCAATTCCGCATACATCTTGGGGATTTCTGGGGGTTCTGGCGGTCTGTAGTGAGGGAATATATCGGGCTGTGTGACCGTGATGAGATTCTGAGGATCGCCATAGATATTTTTAGCTCTATTGGCAATACGTTTCAAGTCTTCTTTGTTTTCACCGGGGAAAACCGCAACGACGATCTTCATGGTTTTACCGGGAGGCAAATTCCAGCGCTTGTAATACAGACCGTTCTCCATCTCATTGTAATCCGCGGTTCCGGGTTGGGCCCCGTAGAAGGAGAACAAGAAACGGGTATCATTGGCTGTGGGCTGTTCATACTCGGTGACTTCAGCCTGTTCCGGCCTGAGAGGCAAGTACTTCGAATCGTCCGGATTTTTACCTGTCAATAGCCAGTATTTCTCGTTGGCTGTCAAACGAGGTGAATAGTTAAAGGTAAGTGGGTTTGAATCATTGGGACCATCGCCTACCTTCCAATACCAGCAGTGGAATTTCAACTGTTCCGGATCGGGAGTACAAACTCTTGCGCCGACCAGACCGGGTGTCAAACCACCATCACCATCGAAATCGCGAGTGTAAGCGAATTCATAACCTTCACCCTTGACATAACCTGAAACGTCATCGGATGCCTTTTCGGGACCCCAGCTCTGAGGACCTGTATCGCAATCCATATAAATACCCATGGTACAATCGAAGAGGGTGTCCTGAGTAGCTGTGTTCATATTTGTGATATCAAATTCCACATAGACCAGGTTCTTGATATAGTCATAACTCCACTGGTAGGACATCTGGCGAACACGAACATTAAGAGGTTTATGTGTGTTGCTGGCACGGGATCCGCCGTAGTCACGGTCACCGACAGTACCGAAAGGACAATAATCATAATAGTATGAGATCAAGTCCTGCTCAGAAACAGGGGCTCCGTCTTCATCGATCTGACCATCGCCATCATCATCATGAGGGTTGGAGAAAGCGTAGCTGGTAAAAGACCGATCCGATAACTCCATAAAACCAAGTGGGAACCATGAATCTATGTTGTTCCCATTAGTAATAATTCCGAAATTATCAGTTTCGTGAATATACTGCCCGCCAAAGGAAGAGAATACCGAAGGAAGCTCGTTGCCGTTCCTCAAGGGGAAGGTATAACCGACGAAATCTTCGTCAATTTTGCCATCGCCATCATCATCCTCGCCTCTTTTCTGAGTTCGGCTGGATGCTGTCGCGATCTCATCAACTGTATTGTACAGGTTGTATTGATCCAATGCGTTTGCGTTGCCCACTACGAGCGGATTGTACGCGGGCAGGAACTCATAGAGGTCGGCATCGCCATCAAATCCGACTGTTGTGAGTGTGTCGATAACAGGCTTCATGTTGGCATTCCAGTTAGGAGCGCCTTCGTACGTCACCCCGGAGCTATCAGCATTGGGGTTGTTGGCAAGCCAATACAGCTTACGATTTGCACTGTCACGACGTGCTTTCTTCGCGCCAAACCACAGAGCACCTTGGTAGAGGTAGTCTATACCGCTGCCACCGGGGTATTCCAATGATGGATACTGAGGCACCACGTCATCGCCGGAGCCGAAGAAACCGTAGTTACTGACACGAAGCCAAATATTGCCTATATTGTGCCATTTTGAAAGATCCAGTTTCTTTGTTCCGGATGAGGGAACAGCCATAGCCGCGTAGGCAGATCCTAACCCGAGGGCAAGGACTAGCAAGAGGCTTAAGAGAAACTTGTATGATTTCATTTAATACTCCATTTAGTTCAGGGTAAATTCTACCGGAATGATCAGGAGGGTATCAACTGGTCTTCCGCTACTTTTACCTGGTTGGAATTTAACTTTACGGACAGCGGCAATTGCTGCCTCATCCAGTCCACCGGGACCGGCTTGGACAGATTGCTTGACTCTAATCTCTCCGATGACTCCATCACTGTAAACTTCGACTTCCAAAATGACTCTTCCCTGAACTCCGGCTTTTCTTGAGAATTCCGGATACACAGGATCGATCACACCGATCAGGACAGGAGGATCGTCGTAGGGAATAAATTCAACCGGACGATCTTCACCCTGGGAAGAGGTGGACGAAGAAGTATCATAGATATTACCGATCTGAGTCAGAGCCTGCTCATAAGCCTCGATATCCACGGGAGAAGTACCTAGCTCGTCACTGATTGCGATATCCACTGCCACGTTGACTTCGGTCTGGGGTTGTTCGACCTTTTCCCTTTTTTCCATGGGAATATCGATCAATTCCATTTCCGAGGAGCTGAACTTCTGTTTCTTGGATTCAATTTGGGGGGTTACCATAACGATAAACAGCACAAACACGAGCGATAAAGCCAGAGCCTTGCTGAATTGCGCGTTGGCAAAATCCTTCCAGTCAAAATGAGCTTGGGTCATTTTTTACCTCCGGATGCCTTTGTCTGAGTCTCAAAGGTCACTACCAATGTATTGGCATCCTGCAATTGACGCATAACGTCGGACATGATACCATACTTTGTATCCCTGTCTGTTCTGAAGCAAACATTGAGATCAGGATTTTCGGCTTTCTTCTTTTCCAGAGTGGTATATACTACCCTGTCTTCTTCCGTTTCAATTCGGGAAGGCAAATCATCTATGAGTATTGTCCCATCTACCATTACATATATTGTGGTGGTCAGGTTTCTGGGAATACGTTCGATATTTTCCGCAACAGGCCATCTATCTCGTTCAACCCAGAATCTCTTTTCCTGCACGAACACAGTAGTCACCATGAAGAACAACAGAAGCAGGAACGCGATATCGGAAGTTGACGCTTGGGGAATCGTCACATCTCTTTTACGAGCTTGAAATTTCGCCATATCTATGCTCCTAATTCGTGGAAAGCGAGATATTCTCGACTTTCAGTGACTTGAGACGATCCAGAACGTTGACCATGTCGCTGTACTTTGCTTCGCGATCCGTTATAACTTTAAACAGCATTTTCGGATTGAGCTCTTGCTTAGCTTTGATCAGGGCTTCCAGTTCTGAGTTCTCATATCTTCTTGCAGGCAGGGTATTGATCGCTAATGACCCATCACCCAGAATCTGCATACGGGTCATTTCCTTTTCCGTCAATGTCACGGATACGGTATTTGACTCGGAATCTGAGGCTTTGGGTAACACAAGCTTGATACCTTCTTTGACGTCGAACTTCGT
Source organism: Candidatus Cloacimonadota bacterium (assembly GCA_035353255.1). Classification (GTDB taxonomy): domain Bacteria; phylum Cloacimonadota; class Cloacimonadia; order Cloacimonadales; family Cloacimonadaceae; genus PHBP01. The sequence continues at coordinate 13,709 of DAOPZE010000011.1, read as the reverse complement.
CGTCGCCATAAAGAAGATGATTAGCAGGAAGGCAATGTCGCCGGTAGAGGCCGTTGGTATCTCGGCATTCCCCTTCCGTTTACGACTGACTTTCATTATCTTTCCCCCTACTACTTGTTTTCAATAAGGGTTTCGACTACTTTCTCTGAGGCACGCTGCATATCAAGGACTATTCCATCCACCATGGTCACAAAGATGTTATTCAGGAATTGGAGAGGGATGGCAACTATAAGACCGGCTTCAGTGGTGATCAAGGCGATCTTGATACCGCTGGCAACGATTGTAGCGTCAACCGCACGAGCCGCGGCGATAGCGTCGAATGCCGCGATCATACCGGCAACTGTTCCAAGGAATCCCAACATGGGGGCAAGGGTAATACCGCTTGACATTTCGATGAATCCCTTTTCCAAGTATGACATCTCGATCATCGCGGCGCTTTCCATAGCTTTATCAACAGCTTCGACTCCACGATCAGCTTTGAGTAATCCGGCATAAACGATCGCTGCGACAGGACCTCTGGTCTTTTTTGCAAGTTCAAGAGCCTCGGAGAACTTCTTGTCCTTCAGAAGAGGTAACAGGTTGTTGAGGAAGTGATTCAGGTTGATCTTTGCGTAAATAAGAGTTATGAACTTCCATACCCCATAGGCAAGAGCGTAAATAGCAACCAAGAGGATAGGCCACATTGCCCAGCCACCATCTTTGAACCATTTGACCATACCACTGCCAAAGACGAATTCGGCGATGTTCTTTGATCCGCTTTCTTCCTGGACTGGTTTGGGTTCTTCAACCGCTGCGGGTGCGGCAGGAGCAGCTTTGGCTGTATCTATAGTTGTAGTAGCAGTCGGATTAGCTGCGGGGCTATTGGTCTGAGAGAAGGCCAGACTCGTGAACACGAAGGTCATGGACAGTATCAAGAGCAATATTAACGAGAATCTCTTTGTCATTTTATGATTCCTCCTAGGAATAAATTAGAAGTTAAACGAGACGCCAAAGGTGACGCCACGATAATTGTTTGTAAATCCCGGATTACGTACCTGGAGACCATGAACGTAAGCAACTTCAGGATAGATATAGTTTGTAACGGAATCCGCGATATCTGCGCCATCGTCATATGGCGATCCTGTGCGGGGATACACGGTCAACACGTTATTTGTTTTAAACAGATTTTCGACATCGAGGAACAATCTGATGTTCATGTTTTTCGGCAGGGTGATACCTTTGGAGATACGAAGATCAGCTTGATTCGTGAAGTCTTTGCGTTTGCTGTTGGTATCCAGTGAATTGTTCCCTTCCTCAGCCATAGGTGTGTATGGGGTTCCTGATGAGAGGCTCCAACTGAAGTTGGCAGTGAAATCATCGAAAGGAAGGATGAAATCGGTGAACGGCACAAAGAACTCCTCACCCTTGCCAATACGGAAGGTGTAGTTGAAGCTGACATTGTGACGTATATCCCAATCAAGCGGGAATTCACGCAGATTTGTCGTCTCGTCCTGGATAACGGTGCTGGAGTTATTACCCTGAGCCCAGGCAAGAGAATAGGCAATCGACCATGACTGGAAGTTCGAGAGAATCTTCTCCAACTGCATATCGATACCACGGGCTGAGCCGTAGTCCTCAGAGATAAAGCGGTACCAAGTTATCTGCTCTTCGCCGGGTTTCTTTTCCTTGATAGTGCTCACGTAGTTGTAGAGGTTCTTGTAATACGCTGTGACGTCGAGCACATAGTCTTCGGAAAGCTGGTGAGAGAGTCCTACTTCATAGGTGACCGTGATCTGAGGCTCAAGCTCAGGATTTCCAACGGTGATCACCTGGTCTGACACGTTTGCGTCAGCGGGTGTCTTGCTGGTAAAGATATATTGCATCTGCGGCAATTGATTCTGATAGTTATAGGCAAAACGCAGAACTGTCTTTTCAGTAATGGGGTGAGATACACCCAAACGAGGAGAAACCATCAGCTGCAGTCTGTCTTTCTTGGGGAAGGTCACGGTGTTGTATGTGCCGTCATCCTGGGCAACCTGATAATCTGCGCCAAGATACCACATATCAAATCTGAGACCGGCATTAACGATCATTCCTTCCCATTCCATCTTATCCTGGATGTAATAGGCAGCCTGAAGAGGATTGGCTTTGTAGCCATCGCGCTTACCGGATGCAGCTAGTGCCGCACGGTAATAATCTTCGGGCTTGTAAATCGGGATCAGGGGGCTGTCGTCTGATGGATCGACGATCGAGAAGAGTTCATCAGGAACGGGATCGCCTTCAGTATAATCAGCCATGTCGTAGATGCCATTCAAATAATCCTGACGACGATCTTCATAGACAGTCAGGAAATTCTGAAGCTGGTCTTTCTCGATCATATGGCTGATGAGTTCCAGACCTGTCTTGGCAAGGTGAGTATCGTTTAGCTGCCATTCGAAATCTGCTCTTCCACTATATATGGTGGTCTTGTCATCAACGAAATTAGTATAGATCGAACCGGGAGCTGAGAACCCGGGAACCGTGCGGGGGGTTTCCACTGAAGCTATACGATAGATCCAGTAGGAAGCAGGCAGGTAGCCAAGATCATAAACGCCGTCAGCGTTATTGTCAACACTAGCGTATCCGTAATCGCCAAGCAGTACGTTGTCAATATACGCCATACCTGCCGCTGAGTTAGGCCCGCCAGCTAAAGTTGAGGGATCGATCAGCATGTTCATGTAATCATCGCGACTGATTCCTCTGGGACCCGATGTGCTATCTTTCGAATAGTAGCTCAGTTTCGCCTTGAGGTTCATGGTAGAATTGAACACGTGATCGTAGGTTCCGATATATTGTCTCTGGATCGTCTCGTCATAAGCATAGTGCTGCAATGCGTAACGATCGCTGTAGGAGAAGGGGAAATTGTATGATCTGTCGCCACGAACAGCGAACGTGACTTTCTGAGTAGGGTTGATCACATACTTGGATTTGAAGTTAACGTTGTAGGAATTATAATTGCGGTTACCGGTGTCAACGCCAAGGATGCTCTTTCTCCCGCTGTAGGGATTATATACGTCGTAATCATATTCAAGCAGTCCCCTGTACTGAGCCAGCAGGGAGTCATAGATCACATAGTCTGAATTGGGATCAGCGATGTAGTAATCTTTTAGTCTGCCATCGAGCCATTCACCACCACCGTTAAGATAGAAGGTAAGCTTTTCTTTGGTTTCTTCCGAACTGAAGGGTAAAATCGGTCCGCCAATGGCAAACTTGACCACGTCGGAGTTTCTTCCTTGCCCGATGATATGATCAGTATTGTACTCCAATTTTCCTGAGTAGTTCGCGTCTCCATCCTTGGTGACGATATTGATAACGCCGGATTGAGCGTTGCCATACTCAGCAGGGAAACCACCGGTCATAACCTTCATATCGGAAATGGCATCAGTATCCATTTGCAGGGCGGAACCACCATCAACTGGGTCTGAAACAGACATACCGTCAACAGTGTAGTTCACTTCGTTAGGGCGACCACCACGAATATGGAGCTCACCGCCGACGTTAGTGACACCCGCCTGAAGGGAAATGATGTCTGAAATATTACTAACCGAAGCATCGGTTAGCTGTCCCATCTCGATCTGGCGGGATGAACCCACAGTATCCTTACCGACTTTATCCGTAGGTGCTTTCACAACGACGGTAGCCTGTTGAATACCGGCTCTGGTCATAACCACCGTAGGTAAGCTGGCAGTCTGATCGACCTGGATCCTGACATCCTGATACACAGCGTCATTGTATCCGATTAGGGTGAATCTGACTGTGTATGTTCCCGGGGGGATGTTAATGATGATCGCTGTGCCGCGGTCATTTGTTTGTCCGCCGGTTACACGTTGCGAGCCTCTAAAAACGGAAATATTGACATACGACAATGTCTTTCCGGAGTTGTCACGGACTCTCACCGCTAAACGGCCGGTCGTGGCAGCATCAAGCAAGCTTACGCCAACCACTAATACTAACAGCAGGATCAATGCTAATTTTCGCATCGAAGAACCTCCCTTTCATCCTTAGCTAATTTATTCTCTAATATTAAGTCAATCAAGGGACAACCCATAAGTCGATGGGTACTATTCCAGTTAAAACGCCTATATTTGGTAGACAAAAATAAGTCAAGCAGTTTTTTTTCACAGCCGGTCAAAGGCTGAACGTGCTCTCTGAGACTGTTTCTCTCAATTATTTGGTTCTTTCTCATTTACGAATAACCACCGGCTGAGAACCCTTTTCTCGATAGGTTATCGTTCCCAGGATATATCCATCGTTTTCATTTATCAAACGCTCAGAATACGCTGGAGAACAGACCGCGATCATACCTGTACCAAGATTAAATGCTTGTGACATAACTTCATCCTGAATGTTCCCGGCATCCTTTAGCCAATGGAAAACCGGCAAGACCAAGCTTTCAGGAAGGGTTATCTCAGCTCTTAGATCATTGGGAAGAATTCGCTTCAGATTTCCAGGAATCCCGCCACCGGTGATATGAGCAAGACCATGCAAGCCCTCGTCCCCGATCTTACTACCGAAAGTGGGCAGATATGATCTATGCACGGTTAACAACGCTTCCCCAACAGAAGTATGCAATTCAGGGATATATGAATCCACATCGAGACCCAGCTTGTCAAAGACAATCTTACGAGCCAGAGAAAATCCATTGGTGTGAAGTCCGCTGCTGGAAAAACCGACTATGACATCTCCGGCTGCTATATTCCGGGGTAGAATATCAGGTTTGTTGACCAATCCTACTATCGTACCGGCAAGGTCAAAATCCTGTCCGTGATAAATACCGGGCATCTCCGCCATTTCTCCGCCGATCAAGACACAGCCATTCTCCTGGCAGGCTTTGACAAGCCCCTTGATCACCGCTTCGACGACCTCGACGTTCATACCCGAAAGTCCGATATAATCCAGGAAGAACAACGGTTTTGCACCTTGAACGAGAATATCATTCACACAGTGATTGACCAGATCCTGTCCCACGGTATCGTAAACACCGCTTTTAATGGCAACCAGTATCTTTGTACCGACACCGTCAGTGCTCGATACCAACACAGGATTAGTGCCCGGTTCATGGTCAAACTGGTACAAGCCGCCAAAACTACCCAGATCGCTTAGGACTTTACTGTTATATGTTTTTCTGACCAACCCCTTTATCCGCCTAACCGCTTCTTCACCTGCAAGAACATCAACTCCGCTACTTTTATAGTCGATATCAGAAGTCATCGAGTCCACTCCCGGAGATTTGTTTCCATATTGTCTATCTCTTCCCGTGTCCTGCCAAGCATTCCGTACACGCTGAAGTCACTAACGTTCAGGGCTGCCATCACAGTACCATATCTGACGGCTTTCCGGATATGTTCCTGATCAAGGCTTCCACCATTTGCCAGAAATCCAAGAAATCCCCCCGCGAAACTATCCCCTGCGCCCGTTGTATCTTTGACCTGGTCGACCGGATATGCCGGAGAAAAGTAATTTGAGTCAGCGGTTATAGTGACCGAACCATACTCACCACGCTTGACAATGACAACCTTGACGCCCATATCCAATAGCGCAATCGCACCTTTAAAGATGCTCTGCTCGCCTGTATATAGCTTGATCTCGTCTTCATTGATCAGGACAACGTGAACCTTACGAATTACCTCACTAAGCAGATCAGGACAGAGATTGATCCAATAATTCATCGTGTCACAAGCAACAAGCGAGTAATCGGTCACTGCTTCCAGAACCTGCAATTGCAACGCAGGATGGATATTGCCCAGAAGAAGGCTATGACAAGCCCTGCAGTTGTCCGGCAGCTTAGGTGAGAAATCAGCAAAAACATTCAAGTCTGTTTGCAACGTTTCAGCCTGATTAAAGTTCAAATACTTACCCTTCCAACGGAATGTCTTTCCGGGCATGATTTCCATACCGTCCAGGCAGATTTTCCTGCTCTTCAGCAATTCGATCGCCGATTTTGGAAAATCTTCGCCGACGACACCAACTATATTGACATCGGCGAAGTGAGATGCCGCGACTGAACCGTAGACTGCTGAACCACCCAGGATATCCTCGACGCAACCAACCGGCGTTTCAACCGAATCAAGCCCGATCGAGCCAACGATAACTAAACTCATGGTGTCGTTCCCAGAGTATCCCTCGGGGTTTCCTGAGTCCTGGGAGTTTGCTGATCCCATTTGATATTATCCACGGACGAGAGTTTCATCATGACCACTATGATCACGATCAGCACTGCCGTCATGATAATTATCTTAGTCCAGTTGAAGGCTTTGTTGCGCTTTGTTTTCCAGCGTTCATCCAATTTTTCTTTCAGATCGTTCATCTTTGGTCACCTATGCGCGTAGTTCACTGAGGAAGGCAGCGAATCTGGAGGCCCCTTCGATCAGATTCTGCATGCTGTTGGCATAGGAGAAACGCACAGAGCCCTCGATACCGAAGGAGCCCCCCGCAACCAAAGCAACGTGATGCTTCTCCAGAAGGATATCACAGAATCTATCCGTGTCTTTGATCCCAAGCTTGTTATTCTCGAGATACCAGGATATATCAGGCATAATGTAGAACGCACCCTGAGGTTTGAAACCCTTGACGTGGGGGTTATGCATCAGATTGTCATATAGGAAGTTCCTGCGTTCTTCAAATTGAACTCTCATTTTCTCGATGGATTCATCCTCTTCATTGAGAGCAGTGACGCAGGCTTTTTGCGTGATCGAGTTAACACAGGAACTGGCATGTTCCTGGACGCGACCGGCGGCAGCAATGATCTCTGTTGGACCGGCTGCGTAACCGAGACGCCATCCGGTCATGGCGTAGGCTTTGGAGACACCATTGATGACAACCGTCTGATCCTGCATTTCTTTGCTGACCGAAGCGATAGAGACGTGCTTCACTCCATCGTAAACCAGCCTTTCATAGATCTCGTCCGAGATCACGAGGATACCATACTTCAGGCAGATCTCTGCAATGCCTTCCAATTCTGCCTTAGTATAAACCGCTCCGGTAGGATTGCTGGGCGAATTCAGTATCAATGCTTTGGTATTGGGGTTGTCTTTGATCACCGATTCGAGAACTTCCGGCTTGACCTTATAGCTGTCCTCGATCAGAGTAGGAACATAGACAGGTTCGGCGTTCGCTAGCATCGCCTGATATGGATAGCTTACCCAATAGGGACTGGGGATCAAAACCGCGTCCTGCGCGTCGCAAACCGCGATGAGAGTGTTTATGATCGAAGCCTTTGCTCCGGGAGAAACAAGGATTTGTTTCGCCTCATATTCCAGCCCATTGTCCCGGCTGAGTTTACCACAAATAGCTTTCCGTAGTTCTATGATTCCGGCATTTGCCGTATATCTGGTAAAATTGTTGTCAATTGCCGTTCTTGCGGCATTTTTGATATAATCTGGAGTGTTAAAATCGGGTTCTCCAACTCCAAAATTGATCACATCGATTCCCTGATCTTTCATCTCTTTCGCTTTAGCCGAAAGTGTCAGAGTCGGTGAAGGCTTGACCAGCCTGATCCGGTTTGAAAGTTTGATCGCCATTACATCATCCTCATTTATTGTTGCTTGCCATCAGCAGAACTAAGACAGCAGTTCCCACGATATCCTGTGTAGAACATCCGCGAGACAGGTCACAGACCGGCGCTGCCAAACCCTGAATGATGGGGCCGATCGCTTCAGCCTTACCAATACGCTGGGCAATTTTATAGCCGATATTGCCACTTTGCAGATCAGGGAAGATCAGGACGTTTGCCTGTCCGGCAACCGGGCTTCCCGGAGCTTTTGATGCTCCGACCTTGGGAACGATCGCTGCGTCCAGTTGCATCTCTCCGTCGAATACGAAGTCGGTACCACGTTGTTTCATGATCTCCATCGCATCCCTGACTTTGGTGACCAATTCATGTTCCGCACTCCCCTTGGTCGAGAATGAAAGCATCGCGACCATGGGTTCGTCGCCGAGGATCGCTCTTCTTGTTTCTGCTGTGCTCATGGCAATATCCGCAAGCTGAGACGCATCCGGCAGAGGCACAACGGCACAATCGGCAAAGAGCATGACTTTCTCTTCGCCCATAAAATCTGGTAATACCATGATAAAGGTTGATGACACTGTTTTTAGCCCTGCTTTAACTCCAACGACCTGGAGTGCCGCGCGAAGAACATCCGCGGTGGTGTTGGCTGCACCGGCGACCATACCGGACGCCAGACCGAATTTGACTAACAATGCACCGAAGAAGAGGGGCTGCCGCACGATCTTGTCAGCGTCTTCCTGTGTGACACCTTTTTCTTTCCTCTTATTATAGAAAAACTGACTAAACTCACCTATACCGGAGTAGTTCTCCGGATCAATAAATGTCACACCACTCAGATCCACGCCCAGTCTTTGAGCGTCCGATTGGATCTGCGTGGGATTACCCAGTAGGATTACTTTTGCGATCTTTTCGGATACAATCAGCTGCGCCGCTTCAAGCATCCGGGTATCTCCGGATTCGGGCAGGACTATCGTCCCATTCGTGGCTCTGGCGCGTTGCTTCAAATCAGATATAATGTCCATTTATACTCCATTGTCTTTTTTATTCAATTACCAAGAGGGAAAGGTCCGCTACCCGCAGAAATTCCTGCTTTACCGAGTAAAGCAAGCTGTAGCGGTTAGTTCGGATCGCGGCATCCTCGGTATTCACGAGAACATCGTCAAAGAACCTGTCTATCTCCACTCCGAATCTAACAAGATAGCTGATGGTTTTCTCATAATCAGAGCGCTCCAGAGAACTATCGATATCTCGATGAAGATTGCTTAGACCATCGTAGAGAGCGAGCTCAGCCGGATCTGATAAGAGATTGACGTCAACTTCTCCAAAGCTCTTTTCCGCGGAGATGATATTGGCGACTCGTTTGAATCCGATTACAAGCCTGATAAAATCCTCATGGTTCCGGTAATCCTGCAAAGCCTGAGCCCTGTGTCTGATATCAGGGATATGAGCCGTGTCAGTATGCATGACGCTTTCGATCACATCATAGCTAATATTGTATTGCTGCAAGAGCCATTTGACTCTCGATGCGAAGAATGATAGGATCTGCCCAAAGCTGTTGGGCTTGATATTTGGATTCTCTTCAAAACAACCGATCGCTGTTTCGATCAGTGTTTTCAGATCAAGATTCCAGCCCCTGTCAGCGAGGATCTGAACGATGCCTCCGGCAGCTCTGCGCAAAGCAAATGGATCGCCTGATCCGGTTGGCAGCATCCCGATGCCGATAATACCACAAACCGTATCCAGCTTGTCGGCAATGGCAATTACAGCTCCACTAACCGTTTCCGGCAGCTTGTCTGCCTGACCCTTTGGCATGTAATGCTCGTTTATCGCCTCCGCGACTTCGGGGTCTTCTCCACCGGCAAGAGCATACTGCTTGCCGATGTAACCCTGTAATTTGGTGAATTCCTTTTCTCCAAGCATAGTAGTCACCAGGTCAGTTTTACAGAGTAGTCCAGCGCGAAGTATCCTGCTCTTCTGCTCAGGAGCGAAACCTAAGCTATCGGAAATTATCTCTGCCAGTATCATGATCCGGTTGGTTTTATCGGCCACAGTTCCCAGCTTGGCGTGGAATACCACGTCCTTCAGCTTGGGATAGTAATTTTCCAGAGGAGTTTCCAGGTCTTCGCGGAAATACCACATGGCATCCGCCAGCCTGGCTCTCACAACTTTCTCGTTGCCTTTTCTGATCAGGCCTGAGTGTCGCGGATCCCCATTGGAGATAAAAACGAATCTATTGGTCAATGAGCCTTGAGCGTCAACAACCGAAAAGTACTTTTGGTTCTGGCTGATCGTAGATGTAATGATCTTATCGGGCAAACTCAAAAAGGCTTCGTCAAATTCCGCTACGACCGCGGTCGGATATTCGACCAGATCGGTCACTGTCTCCACCAGCCTGTTATCGACAAGAACCGAACAATCCTTCCCCTGGAAAGATCTGTCCAGTTGCTCGCGTATGCTTTGGAGTCTGGCTTCCCGGTCGCACATGACCATTGATGCCATCAGCTTACCTTCGTATTCATCAGGAGCTTGGATCATAACCTGAGTATCAAGCCCCGTCCAGCGGTTTCCAAAGGAGATCCTGTCAGAAGCAATGCCAAACGCGTCAAGCTTCAGTAAATCATTGCCAAAGAGACCGACTAACCAGCGCAGAGGGCGGATGAACCCGCCTTTGCTTTGATTCCAGATCATCTTTTTGGGGAAGGGAATCGCTTTGATCATGCCGGAAAACCAGTCCGCGATTAGATCGGCAGTATTTCTGCCTTTTATCTCCTGTTTGATCGAGATAAAGCTGCCCTTCTCGCTTTCCTCGCGAATTATATCCTCAGCTTTTGCTCCGCATTTTTTCAGAAAGCCGAGTCCCGCAGGACTTAGTTCCCCTTCCGCGTTATAGGCGATACTGACAGCCGGACCGGATTTTGTGACGGTTTTATCCTCCTGCTGACTATCAAGGTCTATGGCTCTGATAGCCAATCTTCGGGGTGTGGAGAAAACATCGATCCTGCCGCAGGATAAGCCTGATTCGAGGATAAATGCTTCAAAGCTATCCCGGATAAAGCTTATGGCGATGCCGATACTATCCGCTGGGATCTCTTCGACACCAATTTCTATGAGTAAATTCTCTTTATTCAAATCTCACCGCTTCGTTTAAAATAAATAGCTTAACGTCAGTTGATTGACCAAGCCAAGGTCTCCGGCTGAGGATACTCCATAGCCGATCTGAGTTGATTTCCAGTTCCATTCCGCGCCAAAGGAGAGTCCCGATGTCCACGCCCAGGCACCCCCTACGTATCCATCCGCGGCATTGCTTTTGAAGCCTCCGCGCAGGGTAAAGGAGGGGCTAAGTTTATCTTCGATTCCCATCTTGGCAACGAAGTTCTCCCCCGTGCTTTTCGATATATCGAAAGAACCCATGAGCTTATCACTCATTTGATAGCTGAGTCCTAACGCAACTGTGAAAGGTATGGATTCGTTGTATTTATTTGAGGTGTAATAGAGGACTTGTTTACCCAGATTTCTAAAGCCAACCCCGACCTTGATCTTCTCGTTAACAGGATGATGGATCAAGCCTCCATCGAGCAAGATCGCTCCAGCATTCTCTCCGTCGATCTGGTCAAAGACGACCTTGACTGTGCCACCGAGGTCGATAACGGGGCTGACAAAACGTGCCATGCTGAATCCAGCGATGATATTCTGCGCGCCGAAGGTCTCACCGGTCTCGATCAGATCGCCTTGCTGTGATATTTCAGTCCGGTCCATCGAACCGAAATTCAGGTATTTCAGAGTCATGCCATATGCCGCGTAGATGTTCTGGGCTTTGATGTACTGGATAGAGCCGCCCTGAGATCCTGCATAATAGGACATGAAAGTGCTATTGACCTGAGATTTGTCCATACGAATGATCGAGGCGGGATTGAATTGCATCCCGTCAGGATTCTTGACCACTGCCATCATGGCTTGCCCTAAGGCGTTTGCCCGGGCAGAATAGATCAGGTTCAGCGGGGCAAAACCAACCGCGCCGGCGTCCTCATTTACCGCGATCAGAGCCGGACTTAACGCTATCATCAGCGCTAAGATGCTCCAGAATTGTATCTTCGATCTGGTGAACATACCCAAACAACTCCTTTTCGGTTTGAGAGCTGAGGATCTCAGCTCGTTTCGCGTCTTGACGTAAAAACTCGGATAAAGCCCGAAGAATTTTCATATATTCCTGATTTGAGTTCTGGGGAACGGCGATCATAAATACCAAACGAACAGGCTTGTCGTCCACCGAAGTGAATTCCAGCGGTTTACCGATCTTAACCACGGCGATCCTGAGGTTGGAAACCGTCAGATCTCTGGCATGAGGTATCGCGACCTCTCTGCCGATCCCGGTGCTCATTATCTCTTCCCGTCCTTTCACTGCTGCGGCAAACCTGTCCGGAAAGCTCAGGCAACCGCTGTCCGAGAGCATCTTCACCAAATAATCAAGGCATTCGGCTTTAGTGGCGAATTGATCAACTATTTTGACCAAGTTAGCGTGAAACAGTCTATTCATTCTCTCACCGTGTTATTTATCTAAGATGCAGTATTTTTCCGGAGGGCATAACCGTCAACCACTTTGTCAGGCTTTGCTGTATCCGTCTATATGGCATCATTTTCCCGTGCTTGGAAAGGATATTCATCCATCACCAGATCAGGGATCCGGATGGTGACAGCAGTTCCCTTGCCTACCTTACTTTCTACCTTGATCTTCGCGCCAAGCCTGTCCAGGAAAGTCTTGACCAGGATCATTCCCAATCCGCTTCCCGTCTCGTTGGCGGTTCCTAAACTATCTATGTCCTCATCGATCCTAAAGAGAGCTGCCAGCTTCATACGGCTCATCCCCACCCCGTTATCACTGATGGTGATAACCGATTCATTGTCCTCTCGCGCAGATCTGATCAAGACCCTCTGTCCGTAATCAGAGTATTTGATGGCGTTGGAGATCACATTTCGCAGTACGGAAGCCAGCATGCGCTGATCAGTGCACAGCAAAAAATCATCGCCTACATCAATAACGAGCTCTATGTCTTTATCCCTGGCATGTTTGGAGTTTTGATACATCGCTTCCGAGATCTCTTTCACCAGCGCGAGCCGACGAGGCTGGATCTTGATTTGTCCGATCTTCATCCTCGACCACTCCAGGAGATTCTCCAGCAAGCAGTTAATGGATTGCGCCGATGTATGGATCTGTGAACAAAAGTCCAGGATCTGGGTTTGATTCAGGATATCTTTGTTCTGCTCCATAAAGTCGGCTATGCTGACAATAGCATAGATCGGATTCTGCAGATCGTGAGCTATTATCCCAAAAAACTTATCCTTCATCGAGTTATGTTCTTTCAGATCGGAAGCCAGGAGCTGTAATGCCTCTTCCTGCCTCTTCAACAGTGTGATATCGGATATAAAACCATCGAGCAAACCCTGGCTGGAACCATCGCAATAACTAGCATATCCCAATTCCCAGACCCAGATGATCTCGCCGGATTTTCGCCGGATACGGTATTGCATACGGTATTGCGTCTGGTTTTGAGTCGCATGGTTGACTGCCTGACGGACGAGATCCCGGTCTTCTTCGACTATGAGATCAATAAAGTCCAGCTTCATATTTCCCACCAGTTCTTCCGGAGTATAACCGGTCAGATCGATACATCCTTCTGAGACGTAAATCATTGACCAGCGCGAATCATCGATACAACGGTAGGCCATTCCGGGCAGATTTTTCAACAGGCTGCGCATCATCTCCGCTTCCAAGCGAGGCGCAGGGTTGTCTTCTGCTTTGTTCTCAGTACTATCCATCAAATTCTCCATATTCCATAAGAATTTAGCATCCACACAGATTGTCAATTGTTTTTTTTGGGAGACGGCTGATTCTGAGGATCTGACCTTCTAAATGTTTCCCCTAAAAAACGGCTCTCTTTCAAACCGAGTGGGTCAAATTTTTCCAGTAGCGGACTTGGGGTGGCAAATTCTGTTTGCCACAGAGGCTGGAAGCCTCTTTAACAGGCAGCTGGCGCTGCCTCTGCCGATCAGATATCGGCAGCCCAGTCAGTAGGATATGTTTCTCAGCTAACCTATCTACCCACCTAGTTTGAAAGAAAGCCCATAATAATGCTGAATATTCTCTCTATGTCCACCCATTTAAGGTCATACACGCCTCACACGCTTC
>DAOPZE010000010.1:1927-35665 GCA_035353255.1 Candidatus Cloacimonadota bacterium | reverse complement strand
AGAGTTATCAACGTAAAGAGTGTTTAGCCGCCTTGAACTCCAAACTCAAATCCGCTTTGAACTCCAAACTCAGATCAGCTCTTTTCTCTTTCACTCCTTTACTCTTTTTTAATATTTTTCCTCTCCGTGTCTCTGTTTCTCTGTGTTTCAAAACCTCATCTTCCGGCTATCCTCTCTCTATCATCTTATGTCGTGACGTAAGATGATAGAGAGGGGATAGCAAGATGATAGCCGGAAGATCATAGGCGGGAAAGAGGCAGATCCTTCATTTTCAACGGTCAGAACAAGACAGAGAAATCACTGTCCCGTTCACGTATCCCGCTCTGAGAGTAAACTCGCAGCATAAAAGGGTTGACGCTGGCATGGCATACGGCAGACTTGGCTCAAACAACAGCACAGGAGATAGAGATGTTCGACATCAGTTTTGGCAGTGACAATCACTCGGGAGTTGATCCCAGGATAATGAAAGCGCTCGAGAAGGCAAATCAAGGCTATTGCCCGGCTTACGGGGACGATCCGATCACGGAACGGGTCCTCAAACAGCTCGAAACAGCTTTCGGAGGAGATTGCGAAGCCTTTATCGTGATGACCGGGACGGGAGCCAATGTCCTCAGTCTTCAGTCGATGCTGCGTTCCTACAACGCAGTGATCTGCGTCAACAGCGCGCACATCAACGTGGATGAATGCGGCGCGGTGCAGAAGAATACTCAGGCACGGCTGGTCGTGATCGACAGTCCTAACGGCAAGCTGACCCCGGAAATGATCGAGCCCCGGCTGATGGGCAACCGCGATCAGCATCATTCCCAGATGAACGTCGTCTCCATCTCCCAAAGTACTGAATACGGAACGCTTTACAGCCTGGCAGAGATCAAGGCTCTGGCAGATTTCGCGCACTCTAAGAACATGTATCTGCACGTGGACGGAGCGAGATTGGCAAACGCCTGTGCGGCTTTGAACTGCAATTTCATCCAGCTCTGTAAGGAAACCGGAGTCGATATCGTCAGCCTGGGCGGAACGAAGAATGGAATGCTCTTCGGCGAAGCGATCATCAGTTATCGCCGGGAAGTCACCGAAGATCTGAGGTTCTATCGCAAACAATGCAACCAGCTTTTCTCCAAGATGCGGTTTATCTCCGCGCAGTTCGAGGCGTATCTGGAAAACGAGCTCTGGCGTGAAAACGCGCTCCACTCGAACAGGATGGCGAAGCTGATGGCAAGCAAACTTGAGGCAATTCCCTGCGTCAGGCTCAGTCAGGTTCCGCAGGTCAATGCCGTATTCGTGGTCTTACCGCGCGAAATGATCGAGCCGCTACAGAATAAATACTATTTTTACACCTGGGACGAAGCCAGGGACGAGGTCAGGCTGATGTGCAGTTTTAACACGACAGAGGCGCAGATCGACGATCTCTGTGGGACGATTCGGGGTTTGGCGGGCTGACCCCGCTTTAGTAGCTGCGAACCAGACGGAATCCGACGAAGGGGAAACGCTTCATCGGGTTGCGGGATTCCCGGTTTACGAGGCTGAGGCTGCGTCCTTCGCCGCTGATCGCGTTTCCGCCCCTTACGACTTTGGTGGTACCACTCTTGGGTCCGGTCGGATTCAGCACTGAAGTGATGTTCAGGCTGCTGTCGTACCAATCCCAGATCCATTCCGAGACGTTTCCGCTCATATCATAGAGGCCAAAGCCATTGGCAGCTTTTTGCCCCACGGAATGTAGCTTGGAGGCGCTGTTGGTATTGAACCAGGCAACTTCCTCAGGCTCGGAGGAGCCGCTGTAACTCGTGGACATGCCTGATTTGGCGGCATATTCCCATTCAGCTTCGGTGGGCAGACGGTAACCGTTCTTATTGAAATTGCAGCTAACTGTGTTGCCAACTATAAGATAGGCGCGTTCGAGACCTTCGTCGTCGCTACGTTTGTTGCAGTACTCGATGGCTTCCATCCAGGTCACGTAATCAACGGGATTGCGGTCTCCGACGGTTGTGACGTTCGCCGCGGGTTTATACTTGTTCCACTCTGCCTGGGTCAGTTCATATTTGCTTATATAGAAAGTAGATACGGGAACGATCCCTGCTTTTTCATCCAGTCTGCCGAGCGCGACGGAACCTTTATCGATCCTGACCATATTGGCAGGCATGGGGACGCTGTGAGAGACGGGACGTGAACTTGCCTGTCCGGTTGGCGCGTAAACGCCGGAGCTTCCGGAGGAAGTCTCGCTGTCCGGGAGTTGCTTGAACCTACCATAGCCGGTGTCCACGGCTTCTCCGCCACGGCCAAGGGTGTCTTTGACGACGACCGTCCGCAAGCTGAGGCTGTCTTCGGTGATAGGTTTGTCTATTCCGACGGACTCGGCGATCTTCCTGCCAAAGACAAGGATCACGGTCAGAATTATCGCAGCGATGATCCCCACGATCAGAAGGATGAAGCCTATCTCATAACGGGACGCGGGCTTCGGAGCATTCATCTCGCCTTCAAGCGCGATGGCTTTGGGTTTGTCCTTGCTGATCCAGACGCTATCCTCATTGATCTCAGGCAGAGCTTCAAAGGCTTTCAGGAGGCTGTTCAGGCTGGTCACCCGCTGGAGAATGTTGCGATGCAGACAATCAGCCAGAAGCTTGTTCAGGGAAAGGGTGACGCCGTGGATGTAGCTGAATTTCTGGGAACGCAGCCTCTCGAGGTTGTACACGGTTTTATAGAGGCCGTTGGTGGCGAGGAACTGGGCAATGATCACGCCTATGGCAAAGACGTCCTCACGCTCGTCCACATTTTCATAATCGATCCCGGAAGAGAGTATGACGAGATTATCATGTTCGTCGAGCATGACGCCGTGCAGATTGAGATTGCTGATCGTCAAGCCCTGTTTGCGGATATGCTCCGCGGTCTTGATCAGAGCGGGAATATGCTTGCAGATGAAGTCTTCCTGAGGCTCGTCAGGTTTCTGGGACTTGATTTGCGCCAGAGATCTGCCTTGAACGTATTCAGCCGCCATGAAGCTGGGGTTGTTGACGAGGTTGACCTCGACGACCCTGGCTGTGTGGGCGTCCTTGATCTTGGCAATGCGGGAGAGCCGCATCTGCTGCTGATAGAGGTGATCCATCGAGGAAAAGCTGCTCTGATAGAAGATCTTCAGGAGGTACTTCTTACCCTTCTTTTCGGCGATGTATTTGAAGCCTTCGGGATCCTTGTTCTGCAGTTGCACGATCGTGTATCCCTGAAAGAGAGAGCCTGGCTCCAGAATGGTGAAGATGCTGTTCGCGTCCTCTGTGTGAGCTATTGAAGCCTGATCTGCCTGAGGCGCGGCTTTCTCTGCCTGCGCCGGAACGACAGTCTCGGTCTCGGTTAGCTTTTCGAGCTCGTTGAATTCACCACAAAAAGGACAGTACTTTGCCTTTGAGGGGATCTCCTTGCCGCAGTTGATGCAAAAATGCGCCATAATCTCCCTTGAGTTTACGTGGTAGAGAGCCTGATCACGGAAAGCAGGACTTCTTTGCCGTTGATGTCAACCTTGCTCAGTTCCGCGGTGGCACTGTCCAGCCTGAGGATCTCCTCGCAGAGGGTCTCGGACTTGATGTAGTCACCATACTCACGGAAGGCACCGGCAATATCCTCGTCTCCAAACCAGGCTACCCGGATCTTGTCCATGATCTCAAAGTTCTGTTCCTTGCGGGTAAACTGGATCTTATTGATCAGTTCGCGCGCATATCCTTCCACGATAAGCTCAGGTGTGAGCTGCGTGTCCAGAGCGGTGAAGAGCGAACCCTTGCTTTGGAAGACGTAGCCTTCACGTGGTCTGATCTGGACGGCTATGTCCTCCGGGAGCAGAAGCAGTTTCTCCTCTCCGAGGGTGAGTTCGTAGGTACCTGAAGCACTGAACGCAGCGAGGATCTCCTGAGCGCGAACCCCTGCCAGAGCCTTGGAGATGCTCTGCATCCTGGAACCGTACTTGGGTCCCATGACCTTAAATTGAGGCTTCAGCTCGTAGTTGACGAAGTCGTCATCCTCGGCTATGTACTTGACCTCGTGGATATTGACCTCTTCCTGGATCAGATCGAACATCCTTTCCACGACGGGACGGGTCTTTTCCGGGAGGAACATGGTCTGCAGAGGTTGGCGTACCTTGATCTGGCACTCGTTCCTGCCTGCTCTTCCCAGAGATACTATATCAATGATCAGTTGCATCTCGGTCTCGAGATTGCTGTCTATAAACTCCTGATGCTGAACCGGATAATCCGCAAGGTGGACACTTTCGCCCCCCGTGAGAGAGGTAAAGATCTCCTCAGCGAGGTAGGGCATGATCGGAGCGATCAGCTTGGAGACCTCGACCAGGATCTGATTCAGGGTGCGGTAAGCATCGATCTTGTCCTGAGAAAGCTCCATCGCCCAGAATCTTCTGCGGGAACGGCGCACGTACCAGTTTGAGACTTCATCGATGACGAAATCCTGGATGGCTCGTACAGCTTTGGTGAATTCATACACTTCCATCCAGGCACAGACGTCTCCGATCAGCGTCTGCAAGCGGGAGACGATCCAGCGGTCGATCTCCTGGGTGCGCTGCCAATCCATGGGGTATGCCTTGGCGTCGAAACCGTCTATATTAGCATAGGTGACGTAGAAGGAATAAACATTCTTGAGTGTGCCGATGAACTTGGAGTTGATCTCCCTGATACCTTCGACGTCGAACTTGGTCGGCACCCAGGGGGGACTGACCTCGAGCAGATACCAGCGTATTGCATCAGCGCCAAAGGTGTGCATCAGCTCGATAGGATCGACTGAGTTGCCCTTGCTCTTGCTCATCTTCTGACCGCTCTTATCCAGGATCAGATCGTTGACCAAACAGCTCTTGTAGCTGGAGACGCCTTTCAGCAAGGTCGAGATAGCCAGCAGAGAATTGAACCAGCCCCGGGTCTGATCGATACCTTCCGAGATAAAGTCAGCCGGGAACAGCTCTGTTTCAAAGATATCGCTGTTCTCAAAGGGATAGTGCCACTGCGCGAAGGGCATCGCGCCGCTGTCGAACCAGCAGTCGATGACTTCCGAAGTACGGTGCATCTTACCGCCACAGGAGCAGGTTAGCTCCACGGAGTCGATCCAGGGACGGTGCAGTTCGATGTCTTCAGGAACTTCATTGCCGTCCGCGAGTCTGCCTCTGGCACGCAGGTCAGCGATGCTGCCGACCGAGGTTTTCGCCTCACAATCATCACAGACCCAGATATTTAAGGGTGTGCCCCAGAACCTGTCACGGGATATTGCCCAGTCCACGTTGTTCTCGAGCCAGTCGCCAAAGCGTTTCTCGCCTACGAAAGCGGGATACCAGGCGATCTTCTTGTTGTTGCCGACCAATTCCTGTCTAAACTTTGTGGTCTGAATATACCAGCTTTCCCGGGCGTAATAGATCAGCATGCTGTTGCAACGCCAGCAGTGAGGATAGCTGTGCTTTATCTGTTCCCTGCGGAAGAGACTGCCTGTCTCTTTGAGATGCCGGATGATGTCTTTATCCGCAGCTTTGACGAATTGCCCTGCCCAGGGTGTCACTTCGGCGGTGAATTTCCCCTCACCGTCCACGGGCTGCACAAAGGGCAGGTCATAGAGCTTACCCAGCTTATAATCGTCCTCTCCAAACGCAGGAGCAGTATGGACGATGCCCGTGCCGTCGCTCATGGAGACATAATCTCCCAGCCCGATGTACCAGGCTTTCTTCTCGACCGGAACAAAGGTGAAGAGCGGCTCATATTCGCGCCGTTCCAGATCCCTGCCGGGGAACTCGCTGACGATCTCAAAGTCTTCGCCCAGAACTTCCAGACGCGACTTCGCCAGGATCAGGTTTTGACCCTGATGCAGGACTTTGACGTAGGTCTCGTCCGCATTGACAGCAAGCGCAACGTTCGAGATCAGCGTCCAGGGCGTCGTTGTCCAGGCAAGATACCAGGTATTTTCCTCGTCTTTTGCCTTGAATCTGACAAACACGGACGGGTCTTCGATGTCCTTATAACCTTGCGCCACCTCATGCGAGGAGAGCGGCGTTCCGCAGCTCGGGCAATAGGGCACGATCTTGTGAGCTTTGTAGATCAGCCCACGCTCAAAGAAATTGTTGAGTATCCACCAGACTGACTCGATATAGCTGTTATGCATTGTCACATAAGGGTTTTCCAGATCGATCCAGTAACCCATCAGCTGAGTCATCTCTTGCCAGAGATTGAGATAGCTCCAGACGGAGTGTTTGCACGCTTCGCAGAACTTCTCGATCCCGTAGGCTTCGATGCCCTTCTTGTCTTCCAAACCAAGCTGCTTCTCGACTTCGATCTCCACGGGCAGACCATGAGTATCCCAGCCGGCTTTACGTTTGACCTGATAGCCGGACATGGTTTTGTAACGGCAGACTGTGTCCTTCAGCGTGCGCGCCAGGACGTGATGAATTCCGGGCTTGCCATTGGCTGTGGGGGGACCTTCATAAAACACGAAGCGCGGTTTGCCTTCGCGGAAGGATTCGCTCTTCCGGGCGAGATCATGCTCGTTCCAATAGGCACGAATCCTCTCATCCAGATGTCTGGGGCTTTCTTTGAGATCTATGGTTTTATACATGTTTTGGGTTATCAGCTCCGTTTAGATTTTCTTCGAGTGACCGGTGCGCTTGACGCCCGGCGCGAAATTAGGCTTGACCACTGTCTTGGTTTGCTTTAGTTCCTGACGCGCGTGTTTTTCACTTTCCTGAGCCGAATCTTCCGCAGATTCTTTCTCCTCGAAAAGCTCAGCAAAGTGTTCCTTGAGGTCTTCGTGGCCGGAAACGTATTCTTTCCAGTCCGCCATGGCTTTTTCCATGTCCACGCAACGGGTGCAGAGCACGAGCAGGTTTTGCTCGGTCAATCCGATCCAGCCACGGTCATAGCAATCGCCGCAGCTTTTCTTTTTGCGGTTGGTTGCCGCAATCTTCTGCGCTGCTTCGAGATGGTTGTCAGCAAGCTTAAACATATCTACTTCCTTTTCCTATTCAGCTACCCTTTCGTTCTGATACGGGCGAAACTGCCAAAAACGGTCAGTTTGAGCCATTATTTTGGACAAGCGTAATCTGAAAAGGTTTTTTTTAGTTCTTGGGCTTTCTGCCTTTGGGCTTCGCCGGGATCGGCGGTTCCGTTACTTCTTCGATAGGTTGTTCTTCCGCTTTGGGCGGTTCGCTGAAGACGATCCCTTCGCTGACCACGCTCTTGCGCAGTTCGACGCGAACGATCGGTTCGAGACGGTGGGTGACGACAAAGAGGTTCTTGTTGCGGGATAAGGCAAGCTTCTCCTCTGCTGTCATTGCTTCGATATCGGCGAGATTGACAATGCGTTCGATCTTTCCGCTTGTCATGTCCACGATCTGGACAAATGTCTGTTTCTCTGCCATGAATTGTACCTCCATGATATACTTATCCGGGAATCTATTACAAATATCTATGACGAAATCGAGATACTCCTTCTTGTGTAAACGATACCATATCGGGAAGATACGACACTTCATCAGGCGCGGACAGACCGCGCACAACGGAGGTGTGATCTCCCTGTGACGTTTGATCTCACAAGTCAGAAATCTCGATTTTTTCATAGCTATCCAGTTTAGGAACTCTCAGATGCTGTCAAGTTCTTTATGTATAAAGGGAAACAGTATGTTCAGTTGAGTGGATCGGCGCAAAATCATGCAACTTAATATTGCCTGCAAAGGGGTGTTAACCATTTGATACAGAGGCGCGGAGGCACATAGGACTTATTCCGGATTAATGAAACAAAGTGGAAAGTGACTCAAGAGCAATGGCAGGGGTGGGCCAGGAACTGATGCCGGGCATTACCCGGATAGAATTTGCTAAGTTTTCGCCCGGTTCTTGTCCTTGTTCATCCGCATGATTTCTTGCTATCCCCTCTCTATCATCTTACGTCATGACATAAGATGATAGAGAGGGGATAGCAAGATGATGGGAAGATGATCATTGGTTATTGCTTAAGAACACACCCTAAACACTGTGGTTTTGACTTCAGATCACGCTTCCGTTAATACACGGATCTGCCTCTATTCGTGACCGGCGTGATCTTGTGTTAAAACCATGCATCCCAGGATGTTCGCATATTCCTCTCGTGGACAGGGTTAACGAATCCGCTCAGGATGGAGATTGTCAGCCGGTGGTTCTGGGACCATGTTTTAACTCAAAAGTTTGGCAATGCGAAAATGGAAACAAAACTGAGAACAGCCATGCCAAACTTTTAAGTCAAAACGATCTTTATTCGGGAAGCTTCTCCCACATGCCTTCATAGCTTTGCCAGGTGCCGTCGGAGGCGCGAACCAGGGTGATAGTGCGCATCGAGGTATCAGGATTGGTCTTCTGTAAAGTCTGCCAGGCGGGCGCGACTCTGTAATCAGTGCCATTCACGCTTCCGGATAAATAGCCGAGGCAGAGGAAGTTACGCTTTGCTTCGCGGAGTTTGTCAGCCAGGCGAAGGCTGTTTTCCTGATCATAGTTGCCGATGAGAATGACGTCCTTCCCGGTGGTATCGACGCCTTCGAGCAGGGCAAGGATGTCCTCAGTCGCCGGTTCCCAGCTTCGAGGATACTGATCAAGGGTAAGTGCAAGCGGTTCAGGAGAATGGGTCGCGTCGATCCTGCGCAGCAGGTAGCCGGTCTTGCTGTCAGAGACCCGATAGCCCACCTGCAGATAGAGTACCTGTTTGGGCAGATCGATCTGATAAGTACCATCACCGTTATAGCTTAGATTGACGTTCATAGGATAGAGCATCCCACCGCGGAGGACGGCGATGCTGATCTTGTCGTCGGAGATATGCAGGGGCTGTCCGGCGGAGTCTGAAAGCCTCAGGCTCAGTTTTCCGGTTTCGGTGTCCGAGTTTGCGCTGAGTTCACCGACCTGATTCTTGATCACGTTGTAGTATTGCCAGTCGCTGTCGATCAGGACGCTGATCATATCAGGGATGCGGGCAAGCTCGGCTGGTATGCCGTTGGCACGGAGAGCTGAGACGGTGATGATCCTGAATTGCAGGTTGGTGAGGTTTTTCCTGTCGTAGGCGACGTGGAGGGGTAAAAGTCCGGTCAGCGCCTTCTTGGGATCGATGTTGTAGCGTTTGCGCAGCTTATTGATGATCTCGTGGACGGAATCCACGTCGCCCTTGGCTTTGATGTCGAACGAGCGTGGGTAGAGCATGGGCTTCTTGTCCCAGCCATAAAGCGGTTTGGGCAGTTCCTCATAATAGACGGTGGGGTCGAAAAGAAGTTGTCTGTCGTTCTTGCTGAGCGTTTCCAGCCGGGCTTTCTTGTCTAGATAAAAGAGATAGAGGGCTTCGAACTGCTCGCTGTCCGCCTGCCAGAGAAGCTTTGGATCGCCTTCCGCCAGCAGCTCCAGGAACGCGGTCTCCAGAGGATAGTAGTCTTTGACGAACTTGATGAACTGCTGATAGTTCGCCCTTGTCTCGTGATAAACTGCGAGAAAGAGGCTGTCCGCGGGACTGGCAAACTCGGGAACGGTGCGTTCTGCGAAAGCGGTCAGATTAGCGCTCAAGCGGGCTTTCGCGGCATCCGCGGCAGTATTCCACTCGGGAGAATTGGGCTTCCATTCCATGGGATTGGAGGGATATTCGAGCATGGCGGTTTGAGGCTCAAGCTGAGCTTTATCGAGAGTGACAAGACGGTTCAATTCTGTTTCCGTGCCTGAACTGACAAGCTCCAGAGCGGAGAGTCCATCCTTGCTGATGGCAAGGTAGAAAGCGCCTCTGCCGACACTGAGATCCAGCTTGCCTTCCTCGTCGGTCTCGAGCACGACAAGGGAACGGAGGCTGTTCCAGTTATAAACCATGACGCCGATCTGGGCTTTGCTGAGCGGTACACCAAGGCTGTCCACGACAGTCAGGTGAAGTTTTCTGATCCTGTCTTTGGCGTAATTGGGGGTAGAATTGATGATGGCGTCGTATTCGCCCTCGTAGAGGACTTCCTCTCCCTGAGGCGCGAGATTGCCATCCGCCAGGATCAATACGGTCTTGTCGATCATGCCGCTAAACCATGTCTGATCAGGATGATAGGAACCATCCATGTCGCCGGTATAATGCCAGGCGCCGTCAAGATAGACTTCTGCCCAGGCATGGTTGTTGTCCATGTGCGCCCACCAGGGTGTCGAAGCCGCGCGTGAGGGGATGCCAACGGTTCTGGCAGCAGCGACGAAGAGGATCTGCATCTCTTCGCACCTTCCTGTGAGGCACTTCTGGGTAATATCCAGCGGACTCATGTCCCTTCCGGATGTGGGCTGGAAACGCAGACGTTCCAGGCACCAGAGCGCTGTCTGGCGATAGCGTTCCAAGGTATCGGGATACTTGTCGATGATCTCCTGCAGTCCGTCATCGAGCATGGCTTTACGATAGGCAGTGAGTGGTTCGTCCGATACTCCCTGCTTTGCTACGTAGGCAAGAAAATGCTCCACGGGATATTGCAGCCCGTCCTTGGCTAGGAGCCTGGCTATCTCTTCGTAGTTGGAAACAAAGACTGAAACAGGTGTGTCCTCTAGATTGCTGTCGGGCTCATAGGCGATCAGGTATGCCATGAGGATATCAGGGTAAGATCTGAGCAATCTGCCGTATTCACGCTTACCTGAGAAACTGAGCTTGTCGAGATTGTCAGTAGCTTTCTTCTTCAGCTCGATGTACAGTCTGGGCTTGCCCACCGCGGTCATCGCGTAGGGAAGCCCGGAGAAGAGACTCACGCAAGTGAGCATGATCCCGACGAGTAGGAGGACAGTTTTCTTCATGATAACTCCGGACTGGATTATTTACTTGGCAAGCAGCGTCAGAGGTAACGCAGCATTTCCCTTTCGGGGACACCGGCGAAGAGCTCGATGTAAGGTTTAACAGGGCTGATGTTGATCTTGGGGAAGAAGACCTCTTCGATCTGGAAGAAGCCGACAGAAGCAGTCATTTCCACGGTGATGCGGATAGGCTTCTCCTGACCTTTGGTGATCTTGACCTTCTGGATGGCGCTGGCAGAGGTGCGGTGGATGTCCCCGACCCTAGTCTCGAGAGAGAGGATCGAAGGGATCCTGGCACGTCCCTTCTCCATGTCGCTGCCATCACCAATGAGGACGAGCCCCGCCTCAAGGGAGTGGATCTTGTGAGTTGCCATATGCCCGAAGATGCCTTCGATAGCCAGGGAACGGATCGCGGTCTTGAGACCCAGCTCTTCCGGTGCGTAGATCGAATCCAGCACCTTCTCGATGTAGGGGATCGCCAGCTGGATACTGAGCAGCTCGTGCGAGTCTCTGGCGATTGACATACCCAGATCATGCAGAAGTGAAGCGAAAAACACCGCCACAAGAGCGTCGTCCGCTGTGCCGAGTCCTTCCTTTTCAAGATTCATTTTGATCCCGGCTTCGGTGAGCAGGTGAAACATCTTTATCGTATAATAGGTTGCCTTGCGCATGTGCACAGGACCATGATCGTTGTAACCAAGCCGCTTGATGGACACTACGTTAGCGTATTCCTGAAGCGCTTGCAGGGATTCCTCCGCGAAGAGCAGAGTCGCCGCTTCGAGTGGCTTGCCCTGAAGTTTGCCGAGGATCCTCTCCTCCAGCTGTAGTTGTTTGACTGATTTATTCACGTTATTTATTCTCCTAGAATCTGTTTAACACTCGGTTGACGAGGTTTGTGACCGAGGACACCACCGCGATACCGATGGCGATCGTTCCGGCGATCATCAGGGTCTTGGTGATCCACAGTGAAGCTTCCGCCATGTCTCCGGCAAGATAGGCTCTCATGCAATAGTAGAGTCCGCTTCCGGGTACCAGTGGAATGATCGAACAAATTACCACCACGGAAACGGGAATCCCGATCCTCCGTGCCGTCAGTTCCGAGTATATGCATACCAGCAAGGTCGCGCCGAAGATAGAAAACAGCAGCGAATTGCTGTAGTATAGGATAATCAGATACAGCGCCCAGGCAAGTCCCCCGCCCAACCCCGTGAAGAGAACTCTCCAGCCCCTGAGATTGGTGCGGATGGAGAAGCCGATGATCGAGAGAAACGCCCACATGAACTGCATCAGGGTCAGGGTGTCGAACGGTCGCATCCTCAATACCCCAACAAAGACCAGATCTTGAGCATTGAACCGCTTCCGGCTGCGATGCCGACTGAGATCATCAGGGCTTCGACGGCTCTTGCCGTGCCGGAGACGAGATCGCCGGACATCGTGTCGCGGATGGCATTGGTCATGGAGAGCCCCGGCACCAGAAGCATGATCCCGCCGATGATGATGTTGTCCAGCTTGATGAAGGGCACCCAGATATCTAAAAGCTTGGCAAAGGTCACGACCATCGCCGCGCCCAGAGCGTTGATCAGGAAGTTATTCATCTTGAGCAGGGAGATCAGCCGCATAGTGAAGCTGACCAGGATACCGACAAAGAAAGCCACGATGAATTCCAACCAGCTACCGCCGAAGAGTAAACAGAAGAACCCGGAAGTTCCGCCTCCGCAGAGAGTTCTGACCCATTCAGGATAGGGGCGGTAGTTGTCGATATCTTGCAGGCGTTTCATGAAATCCGCGGGTTTCAGGCAGCTCGAAGGATCCTCCTGACAGTGACTCTTCTCCAGTTTATTGACCAGTTCGTTGACCAGGCTGATCTTGCCCAGATCGATGTATCTGCCTTCGATCCGCTTGATCTGTGTGCTGATATTGAGATCTGCGTCGATCACGGATATGAATATCCCCGTGGGAGTTACGAACGACTGAGTGTTCGGGAACCCATATACCCGGCAGACTGAGGTCATCATCTTTTCACAACGATTGGTCGTTCCTCCGCTCTGCAGGATCAGACGTCCCACTTCCAGAGCGATATCGCTTATCTCACGTATGTCTCTGATCACGTAAGCTCCTTCGGGATCAAACTAAGAATTTCCTCCGGTAAACCCAGGGCTCTGGCGATCCGGACTGCTGCCCGGGGGGGCGACTGACGCCGTGAAAGCTTGATCAGACGGTAGTCCATCGCTTCGCTTAGGTGCCTCAGCCTATGCTCCAGGTCGCTATCCTGCCACAGAGTTTTCAGAAAGACAGGATCAAAGCCCGCGGTCATGTATTGTCCGGCTTCGGCAAGTGCCGTCGGGGCAGTGAAGTGTGTCGAGGCAAGGCAGATGTGCTTCGTCCCGCTGAGGTATTCCAGCACAGCGGAGCAGATCGCTTCACCCTCGGTGGGATTCGTGCCTTTGGCAAATTCATCCAGGAGAAAGAGCCCGTATCCACCACGCCTTAAAGCGCCAATGAGGGAGACGACCTCTTTTCCGAAGGAAGAGAGATTCTCTCCTGTCGTCTCTGAAGCGTGATTCATCCAGACATATTCTGTCAGACAGAGAGCAGCTTCACGCGCGGGAAGGGGAATCCCCAGCCGGGCAAGCTCCACAGCCTGACCTATATTCTTGAGGATAGTGGTCTTACCCCCCATATTTGGCCCCGTGATCAGATTGACCCGTGCCTCCCGAAAATCCAGATCAAGCTCCTGATAATGCCTGTTCTTCTCTTTGAGTCTGAGCTGCAGAGGCAGATTACGCGAGCCTTTGAGGCAGAATCCCGGTTTGGTGACGAGCTTGGGAATGCAGCACTTATATTCGATGCCGAAATCCGCTCTGAGGAAATCCCAGGAAAGCTGTTTGGCAGTGTGGATCGCCCTGTTCAGAGCTTCAGAATAGCTTCTCACCTGTTTGGATAAGTCCTCAAGGAGCCTATCTTCCTCGAGTTTGATCCCGTTGATGAGTTCCGCGGCTTGAGACGCAAGTTCCCTTGCCACAGAGCTATCCGCCAGTTTATAGCTGATCCCGCCCGCGGTCTCGCTGACCCGCAGGAAAAAGCCGCCGGTCTCGATCACGCTGATCTGTTCTGTTTCCCTCGGGGAGAGAATGAACTCCGCCCTGAGCCGTGGATTTTCCAGCTCTGCCTTTGCCTGCTCCAAAACCGAGCCGCGCTCCTGATTCAGCTTGAGGTTCACCACCCGAAGTTCTTCCAGCATCGTGTCCAGAGCGCCGGATCTCAGCCTGAAGACGGGCATCTTCTGTTTGTCGGGATCGAGCAAAGCGTAAAGCCCCGAAAGATCATCAAGCCTGTATTGACCGCTCAGCCTTCTTTGAGGAGAAGAAGAATCGCTTCCATCCTCCGGAACAGCAAGTTGCCCGAGCAGATCACGCAAAAGAAGGTAGTAATGACAAAAGACCTTCAGCTCATATAATTCATGCTGACATTGGATCTGATCCCGTTCGGGAATCCTGATCACGGGCAGATGCGCGAGCAATTCACGCAGTTTGAATCTGTTCTGCCGGTTCGTGGACAAGGCGCTGATCATATTCCTGATCCTGAGGTAATCCGCCCTGACCTTCTTCAGATCAGAAGTTCCGGATCTCAGCCCTTCGGTTCTGGCACGCGACATCAGCTCTCCTTCCGCGAAGAAGAGCTCGAAGATCTTGTCCAGTTCCAGTGCCTTGATCATCTCTTTTGTCATGTTTCTTTACTGCCTCACTCTTTATGCATTAGATAATTTTACCGCCAAGTCTTGTCAATAGTTTTATGAATTCATGCTTTAGGATGGCGGGACTTCCTCTTGGTTGTATTGCGGTCATCTCTCTATCCCCTCTCTATCATCTTATGTCATGACGTAAGATGATAGAGAGGGGATAGAGAGATGATGGGCATTTGAAACACAGAGATACGGAGGAAAGAGACAGCTTTTTGTGAAGTGCTGCTCAGTAGTGGAAGCGACATCCAGTCGCTTAGATAAGTCCTACACGTCAGGATGACGTGCCTACAAAAAGACGCCCGGAATCGCTTCCGGACGTCTGATATGTTCACAGCGAAAATCATTGCCGCTGTCAGAACAAACCGGGCTTATGCCCTATTTATTCTTTTTGTGGCGATTCTTCCGCAGGCGTTTTTTCCGCTTATGTGTGGCGATTTTATGGCGTTTTTTCTTCTTTCCGCAAGGCATATCGTACCTGGCTTACTTGGTCTTGATGTCTACCACGGAGCTTTTGAACTCACGTGAGAACTTGAAGGTTGGGACGGTACGTGCCGGTACTGGAACCTTCTCGTCGGTTTTGGGGTTGCGGCCGACGCGGGGTTTGCGGGTTTTGAGCTTGAAGGTACCGAAGCCGCGGATCTCAATGTGGTTGCCCTGTCCCAGGCTGTCTTTGATGGACTGGAGGAGGGAATCAACGACAACACCGACGTCCTTGCGGATAATTCCGGTATTCTCCGAGATGATTTTGACTAAATCTGCTTTTGTCATGTCTGTTTCTCCTTGGTTTTTATACTATAATTCAGCGAACCATTGTTCGTAACAATCGAATAAAGTATTCAAAAATATCAGCTTAGGATTATGTCAAGGAAAAAATGCAGGGCTAGGAAGCGCGACGATAGCTTATCCCTATAAATATCAGTTAAATAGATGCCGTGATTGTCCCCGTTTCAGATTAAGTATTTCTCCAAATGCCAAGTTCAAGCTTGCAGTATCTTGTGGAAATGCCTATATTTATCTAATAACATCGTACCCACGGGAAGGAGAAGAATTATGCCCATACGATTCGACCTGGAAGCGAGAAAATTCATCGAAGATCTGGAACCGGAAGACAAGCTGAAGCTTGAAACCTTGATCCGCCTGATCGAAGAAACAGGATTCGACTGCGAAAGTTATCACTACAAGAAGATCATCATAATCCGCAGGGATGGCGTCGATCTCCTCGGCTTCTCTCCCAGGAAGCAGTTCCTGAGCATCTATTACTATAATCCAGAAGTGACGAAGCTCTTCCCCGCTCTGGGCAAAAGCGATCACGGAGTCGGCTGCCTGAGGATCAAGAAACTCAGTGACATCAACCTCGATGTCCTGAAGAAGATCTTTGAGTTCCTCCTGAGAGAGAAACTGAATATCTATTCCAAACAGAACTGACCGAAACCAATAACCACAGATCCTGAGAAGGGACAAAACGGAATAGAACTCAAGAATCTCATTCTCCTTAAGCTATAAGTAAGTAGCGCTTATATTATTAGCCTCAATATCCCTGTAATATTTAGCTTGACTAAATAGCCGAACTGATTATCCTGTCCCCGATGATAAGCAATACTAAATATAAGGAGGCGCTAATCTATGACAGGGCAGGTATATCAAGAGCAGTTCAGGAATGAGACTCCGGACTTTATGGTGGCGGGGAAACGTTTGGTATTCAGCTTTTTAGGGAAAGTCAGCGGGATCAGGCTCAATCTTGGAGCGAGGTATCTGCTGGAAATGCTGCTTCATCCGTATCAGGAGATCTACACCGTCGAGCTGTATCTTCGTTATCATGATGAAAATTCCGGTCAGGATTATCTCTACGGGTGCTCTGAAGCGGGACTGCGGCTGGAAGGGCTGGAGCTGAGCGGGAAAATGGCGCGTCAGGAGATGATAGACAAGCGATGCCATAGGGAGGTCATCAGTCGTTTGCGGGATATTCGGGCGGATTTGAGCGCGACTGAGCATTGGCACGACTATCGGAAAAAGGAGGATCTGCTGGAGGAGCAGGAAGCGCTGCTCAACTATCTGGAGGAAACGACCGATCCAAGAGGCAGGATCCGGGTCTTCAGCGATATGGAAGCAAGGTGCGGGCAGTCGGTCCGAAAAGCTCTGAGAAGAGCGATCGAACGTGTGAAGGAGCAGGATCCTGCTTTGGGAGAATATCTGCTGAAGAACCTGAAAGTCCGGGATCCTCTATGCTACAGACCGGATATTAGTCTTTGAGACGTTTGTGGTCGAGATAACTGACGATCGATGCCGTGGCGAGGAATCCGCTTGCGACCAGAAAAACCGCCTTGTAGCCAAAGAAGTGCATCAGTCCGAGTCCCAGCACGGGTGCGATCAGTCCGCGGATCCCCGTCATGGTCACATGCACGCTCTGATACATCGCTGCGTCATCCTTTCCGGCGAAGAAGATGGAGCTCATGTTCCACGCCATGTTGATGCCCGCCATGGCAACCCCGAAGACGGCATAGGCGATGAACACGACTATTGTTGAGAGCGTCACGGATGTCGTGAACAGGCTGGAAACAATGATGAGCAAGGGGAAGAACATCAGAGTGCCAAAGGACAGGGAGATGAAGCGGAAGGGATGCAGCCTGTCATGCAGCTTTCCCAGCACAGGCGAGAGAAAGAGCATCCCTGCCTGGGATAGTATGCCTTTGGAGAGGAAATTAGCTGTGTAAGAGAGTTTTAGGGTATCCACCAGATAGATCGGGATGACCGGGGTCATCATGATGAAGCCCATGCCATAGATGGAAAAGCTGCGTTCAAAAGAGGCAAAGGGCTTGTTCTCGCGCAGGAGCTTGACGCTGCGGCGGATCGGATCGGTCAGAGCCTGACGCCAGGTCAGGGGCTCGCGGTCTTCACAAGGTTTGTCTTCCTTGATCCTGACCCGGGAGAGGAACATGCAGGAAATGAAGCCGGCAATACCGGTGGCAAAGAGGATCCAGCGGTGGAATCCTGCCTGGGTGTCCAGTAGGCGTCCCCCGATGAAAGTGATCGCCACTGAAACGAACATACCCAGCGAGATAGTGTAGCCATAAACCTTGGCGCGGCGTGAAGCGTCGATGTTCTTTTGGTAGATGTGATTCTGTGCCGGAATGATGATCGAGTTTGAGGCGTAGAGCAGCGTCAGCAGGATCAGATATTCATTCATGCCCGCCAGCCAGAGTCCATAGACGAGTGATAGCCTGCCGAAAATCCCGGCGATGATAAAGTAGCGGGATTTGTGGCAAGAACGCTCGAAGAGGCGACCCATCCAGATGGAGAGGAAATTGGTGATCGGCCAGATCAGGGTCATAGCCAGGATCTGCCAGTCTGAAGCGTGCAGAGCCTTGCGGGCGATGATGTCCTGCGTCTGGCCAAAGCTCTGCATGAAGCCGTTGAAAAGGCTTGCCAGCAGGAGCAGATATGCCGTTTGTCTCTCGGGATGGGGTAGGTTCTTAAAGCGCATGATCAGGTGAACAAATCCTTATTATTAGTGCATCCAGGGCTGCCGGTATGAACTTAGTCTGAAGCCGGAGGGAATCACCTCTGAATGATATATGTGTCAGTTTTTTGTCACTGGCTCTGGTGTCAAGCACAGTTCGGATATAGCGGTTCAAGCTTGTTTGACGGAGAGTTCCACATAGGTCTTCAGGATGGAGATTGCGGCTTCGAACTGCTGCATGTAATCCAGGCGAGCATGTTTCTCCAGCTCGATGATAAGTTTCAAGCCCTTGGTGACGTCGAAGCGGAAGGGATGCTTCAGGTTTGCGGTGAGGGCAAGGAGCAGCTTCTTGGGTGGCATTTCGGTCTCTTTGAACTCGATGGTGATGAGTTCGTTGCGCACCTGGCAGTTCTGAAGATTCGACTGGGTGGTGAGCAGCTTCAGGCGGAACCAGAGCAGCAGCCAGCGGGCTTTATCGGGAACCTTACCAAAGCGGTCGCGCAGCTCCTCCTCAAGGTCTTCGAGAGCTTCGAGGCTCTCGGTCTCGCTGATGCGGCGGTAGATGCGGAGACGTTCCTCGTCGTCATCGATATATTCGGCAGGAAGATAGAGATCGATCTCAGTCTTCAGGTTTGGTCGCGCGGAAGGGATATCGTCCAGCTTGAGCGGTTCAGTGCTTCCGCTTTCGGCATGATCGATCGCCTGGCCGAGGAGTTTGTTGTAATAATTGAAGCCGATGGATTGGATGACGCCGCTCTGCTTGATGCCGAGGATGGTTCCTGCTCCCCGGAGCTCAAGGTCTCTGAGTGCGACCTGGAATCCGGCACCGAGGTAATCGTACTGGGTGAGAGCTTCGAGACGATGCCGAGCATCCTGAGTCGTGCTCTTGGGAATCAGCAGGTACGCATAGGCACGACGGTTGCTGCGTCCCACTCTTCCCCGCATCTGATAGAGTTGAGCCAGTCCGAAGGTATCCGCGCGGTCGATGAGAATGGTATTGGCATTGGGGATGTCGATGCCGTTCTCCACGATGGTCGTGCTGATGAGAACCTGATACTCACGGTTGAGGAAGGCGTCCATGACGTTTTCCAGATGGTGTTCGGTCATCTGCGCGTGCCCGACTCCAAAGGTGATGTTCGGCATAGCGGAACGAAGCTCTTCCGCCACGGTCTCGATGGTCTGGACCCGGTTGTGGATGAAGAAGACCTGTCCTCCGCGGTCAGCTTCTCTGCGGATAGCGTCCTTGATCACCTCGATGTCCCGTGGGGTGATGATCGTGCGGATCGGCAGACGCTCCTTTGGTGATGTCTGCATCAGGGAGATCTCTTTGAGTTTCGCCAGGGCGAGATTCAAGGTTCTGGGAATTGGAGTCGCGGACATATACAAGGTATCAACGTTGGTCTGCAGCCGGCGGAGTTTTTCCTTGTGGCGTACCCCAAAGCGATGCTCCTCGTCGATGATCAGGAGTCCCAGCTTGCGGAAACGGACATCCTGCGAGAGAAGTCTGTGGGTTCCGATGGCGATGTCGATCTCCCCCATGGCGATGCCGATGAGGTCTTTAGACACCTGCGCGGAACTGCGGAAGCGGCTGAACATGGAGATGCGTACGGGATACTGCGCCAGACGCTCACGGAAGACCCGATAATGCTGCTCCGCAAGAAGCGTGGTCGGAACCAGTACCGCAACCTGATAGCCGGAGCAGACAGCCTTGAAGGCGGCGCGGATCGCGACCTCTGTTTTCCCGAAACCGACATCTCCGCAGAGCAGGCGCTCCATGGGCACTGGCAGTTCCATGTCTGCCTTGATCTCGGCTGTGGCACGGGCTTGATCTACAGTATCTTCATAGATGAAAGAATCTTCCAGTTCATGCTGCCAGGGGCTGTCCGTCTGATGCTCTATCCCGGGACGCTGCGAACGTTCCGCGTAGAGCTTGACTATGTCCGCGGCGATTATCTCGATCTGCTCTTCAGCTTTCTGACGGGTATGCGACCACTTGGCAGAACCCAGTTTGTGCAGGACGGGATTGGCGCCTTCTTCGGCGATATACTTGGAGAGCAGCTGGAGCTGGAAGGTCGGAACGTAAACTCTGTCCTCTCCGGCATAACGGAGCACCAGACATTCCACGTCCTGATTGTCCAGGCGGATGATCTTCAGTCCCTCGAAGACTGCTATGCCATGATCGATGTGGACGACATAGTCACCGGGTTTGAGGTTCTCATAGTCAACGATCTCCTCTCCCGGGGAATAACGCGGAGTGTAACGTTTACGCTTGTATCGGTTGAAGATCTCATGATCGGTAAAGAGCTCCAGCCCACCATCCTCGAGGATCATGCCCTCATGCAGGACACCCAGATAGTGATCCGGATCGAGGCTGTAGTCCGCGAGAAGCTCCTTCATGCGCTTGCTCTGGGAAGGATTGTCAAAAAGTAGCAGGCTGTAGATGCCATTGGAAGAGTTAGCGCTTAACCTTTCGCTCAGGATATTCAGGTCGGCATTGATAAAGGTGGCTTGCGAGATAGGCGCACGACGCAACGCGGCAGAGAAGGGCAGGACGAATTCACTCTGGGAAACGAATGAGTTGAAAGAGCTGTTCATCAGCGAGTGTATATACTTCTCATCGGCGAGGATGTTCTCCGGCAGGGCGAGCTTAGCCTTACCGTGGTTCTTCTTCTCCCGCATGTATCCCGCGAGGCATTGCTCCAGGAGCTGTTCGTGTTCCTCAGCGATGTAAGGATAATTATTCCAGAGGATTATCCGCTCAGAGGGATCAAAGTAATCCGCAAAACAGGCAAGCTCAGGGATCAGCAGACTATAGTAGTTCTCGATACCCTCGAAGTAACCTTTGGTACGTATCTGACTGATGATCGGCGAACTGCTTAGAACTTCATCCAGAGCTAGCTCACGCGCCGGGATAAGGTTCAGCCAGCCAAGCTCCCCCGGCTCCGATCTCTGGGTTGTAGCAGAGAACTGGCGGATAGAAACGATCTCGTCCCCATAATACTCCAACCGAACAGGCTTCTGCAGAGGTGGAGAAAAGACATCGACGATCCCGCCGCGCCTGGCTGCCTGGAAGACCTTCGACACCTGATAGTCAATCTCGTAGCCCATGTTTGCCAGGTCTCTGATCAGATCTTCCGGAGGGTAGTCCATGCCTTTCTTGATCGCCCGGACATGTTTCAGGAGGCTGTCCCTGGGTGGAAGATAGCGTACCAACGTCCTGATCGAAAGGCTGAAAACTCCGGTATCTCCCTGCAGAGCGCGCAGGATGCACTCCATACGCGTCGCTCTTATCGAATAGTGGGGAGAGCGTTCCTCGTAGGGTAAGATCTCATAGTCAGGCAGATAGAAGGCGTGTTCCCTGCCGATCAGGACACAGAGGTCGTCCCAGAGGTCTTCGGCGATGATATCGTCCTGAGATATGAGCAGGACGTTCTTGCCTGTCTGACGGTGGATATGAGCCGCGAGCAGAGCCCGGGCGGATTGATTGAGGTGATAGTACTGAGTCCTGATCCCGGCAGCGAGATCACCATCCAGCTCGTTGATAAAATCTGACTTACCCAAACATGAACTGATCTGATCGTATAGCATGAAACTAATTAACCTCGTCCCTGGAAAGATACGAACCCATGATCCGTGCGAGCTTACCTTTGGCGAAAGACACCGTGACTCTGGCGTCATCGCCCTCTCCATCGACACCGAGTATGATGCCTTTACCATGCTCCGCGTGATAGACGGTCTGCCCGACCTGCCAGTATTTCAGGCTTTCCCGCTGAGTGTGCTTGATCTTGGGAACCCGTCTGGGCGCCGTTTGTATCCCTGGTTCGGCGTTCTCGTCCCCGATCAGTCCCGGAGGTAGTTCCCCCAGAAACATGCTGGGTTTGGTGAAGTAAAAACTATCGTAGAGTCTGCGGAACTTAGCATAGCTGAGATGAAGCCTGCGCTTCGCCCTGGTGATGCCTACGTAGAAAAGGCGCCGTTCTTCCTCGATGTCCTCAATGGTCTGCATGCTCATGCGATGTGGCAAGAGCTCCTCTTCCAGACCGGCAATGAAGACAGTGTCGAACTCCAGTCCTTTGCAGTTATGCAGTGTCATCAGCCGAACCGTCTCCTTCGTTTCAGAGAGCTGATCCAGCCCGGTCTGCAGCGCCACGAACGGAAGGTAATCATCCAGATGAGGTTCCCGTTCGTTCTCCTGAACGAATCTCTCCGTGAATTCACTCACTGAACTGACGAACTCGACAAGGTTCTCCGCCCGCGAAACATCCTTGGGATCAGTGCTGCCCCGATATAGCTCGACCCAGTTCAGCTCTTCCAGAATTGCCTTTACCACGCTCAGCACCGCAGAGTCTTTCGCGAGGATGTGCCAGGTGGCGATCTTCCCTGCAAACTCACCTATACGTTTACGCGAAAGCGTAGGCAGTTCCTCGATCGCCTCGTGGTTCTGTAAAGCCTGCCAGACGCTGCTTCTGGTGCGGTTGGCATAGGTAATGAGCCTGTTCACGGAGGTCTGTCCGATCCCGCGGGGCGGTTCATTGATGATCCTGAGAAGCGCCTCGTTATCAGCCGTGTTTGCCAGAACCGCCAGATAGGCAATGAGATCCTTGATCTCCTTGCGCTGATAGAAATAGAGTGAACCGACGATGCTATAAGGAAGCTTCGCCTGCATGAAGGCATATTCGAACACGCGTGACTGCGCATTGGTGCGATACAGCACCGCGATCTGGCTGAGCGGCGTGCCGAGCGTTTCTGCCTTACGGATCGCCTCGGTGATCTTCTGAGCTTCCTCGTTTTCGTCCTTATAGCTTTCCAGAACAGGCTTCTCCCCGACTCCGAGCTCCGACCAGAGTTCCTTGCTGTGTCTGCGCCGGTTGTTCTTGATCACGGCATTGGCAAGATCGAGAATGGACGTTGTGGAACGGTAATTCTGTTCGAGACGGATCGCCTGAACTCCGGGATAGTCGCGCTCAAACTCGAGGATATTACGCAAAGTGGCACCGCGGAAGCTATAGATCGCCTGATCGTCGTCCCCGACGACACAGACCCGGTGATGTTCCCGCGCGATTTGAAATACGATCTGGAACTGAGCCTGATTGGTATCCTGATACTCATCGATCATCACATACCTGAACATCTGCTGATATTTTCCGCGCACCGCCTCATTGGTCTGAAGCAGACGTGCCGTATAGAGCAGGATATCGTCGAAGTCCAGAGCCTGATTGAGCAGCAGACTCTGCTGATAATAGGTGTAAATATTGAGGAACTGGCGAAAGAACCCATCCCCGTCATCGAGCTCCAGCTTCCTCGCCTCGAGGTCTTCAGGAAGCTGCAGACGATTTTTATACTTACTGATGGTGTTCATGACCCGGCTGATGGGGATCTTGGCAGGATCAAAGCCATGCTCCTTGTAGATCTTCTTGATCACGGACTTCTGCGCGTCATCGTCATAGATCGAATAGTTCGAGCCAAAGGGCAGATGCGCCGATTCGTAGCGTAGGATCCTGGAGCATACTGAGTGAAAGGTTCCGACCCAGAGACTCTGCACCGGAAAGCCCAGCAGACTCGCCAGTCTGTCCTGCAATTCCCGCGCGGCTTTATTCGTAAAGGTCACGACAAGGATGTTCCAGGGAGCTACTTTCAGATCCTGCAGGAGATAGGCACAACGGTGAATGATGGACTTCGTCTTCCCGCTTCCGGCGCCTGCCAGAACCAGGATGGGCACCTCTGTAGTGGTCACTACTTCACGCTGTCTGGGATTGAGTTCTGAAGGTATCATATCAGCCGTCTAGTCCAAACCAGACACATCCTGTGTGCGTTGATACGTGAAAAGACACCGCAGGATCCCGATCAATTCGGAACGCGTACGAAGATATTCTGCGAGGTGAAACGACCTTCCAGGCGCCTGTCTCCGTATTGTTTCCAGGCTGAAACCTTGTAGTAATAGTCCCCGGGAAGAACGACGTGCCAGGGCTTGGCACCGTGGATACAGGTGATCTTGCCGTCTTCCGGCGCGGGAACGTTGGTCATGACCGTGTCCACGATCGCGAAGATCGAATTGTAGGCAAGCCCCCGGTACAGATAGTATCCATCCGTGGTCGTGTTGCTGTTGGGCGTCCATTTGAAGGTCACAGTCTTATATTGAGCGCCTGCTCCGGTCGTTGTCACAGTGACGTTGGTCACCTGATCAGGGACGTAGAAATCATCACTGTGGTTGGCAAAAGGATCAAGAGGATTGGAGCGTCTGATGCCGCAAGCGCTGCTGAGTAAAAGGATCAAAACACATACCAGGCGAAAGGCTCTCGTAGCCATCTCCTAAAACCTCACTTCGACCCCGTCCGGGGTAAGCTGAACCGGTGATTTGTAATACTTTTTCATGATGTTCTTCCAGACTTGGCTGTTATATTCTCCGGTGGCAGTCACAACGTCGTAGAGATTATACGCCCAGACAACGAAACCCAGCCCGGCAAAGATGATCGAATACTGATAACTACCCTGGGCTTTCTTGTAATTATCCTCGATCTCATCTACCTGGGTCGCGGTCTCATACTTGCGAAAGAAGGTCATCGCCCTGTCATAATAAAGCAGCGCGGTGCCAACCGTGACGATCTCGGCTCCGAGGAAGATCTCACCTTTGACCGGTTGCTTGGCGGAAAACTGCCCCCATCCGGGGACTATCGCCGATTTGATCATATTAGAACGCACCGTTTGAGCATCCATCTCATAGAGTTGCAGGAGCTTCTGACGCTCCAGAAAGTCGTTGCGATATTCCATCCTGCCGTTATAATCAGCCCAGCCGTACTTCGTTGTATCCGAAAAAGCGGCGATGTCAAAACCCGTCTGAGCCCAGATCGAGCCCAGGATCAAAAGAGTCAGCAGGGTGATGATAAATCTTTTCATAATCACTTCATCAAAGCTTCGGAGATCTTGTTCAGTGGTATGATCGTCCGCTCCCGCAGATTGACCTGCCAGACATAGAAGAAGGTTTCCTGAGGAGTCAGGATATCATATCTCGCTTCATATTTATACTGCCCGGAAGAGAGCAGGATCTTCCAGCCGTTGTCTCTGATCTCGTTTTTCTTGTAACGCTTGGAAAGCTGTGCCAGTTGTCCCTGCAATCTGGTATTGAGGATTCCTCCGCGGTAGGAATTGATGATCCTCTGGGCAAATCCTTCCGGATCTTTTTCTGCTTCGATGGTGTTCTGCATCAGGGTGATCTTCTGGCTATATATCGTTTTGTTCTCCAAGCCATTAGCCTGTTGATACAGCTTCAGTGCTTCAGCGAATTTCCTCTCGCCCTCTGAGCGTTCTGCCTGTTTGAACAGCTCTTCCGCGCGCTGGATATTCAGTTGCGTCTGCTTCAATCTCTCCAGAGCCCGGAGCCCCGGCTCGTAATCAGGGATGATCTCGAAAGTCTTGTTATAGTTGAGCAGGGCATTCTCAAAATCTCGCGCGGCTAGATAGGAATCTCCCTTTTTGATGAACAGGGATGTGATCGAATTGAGCTTGGCATCGATCTCTGCTTTCTTGGAGGGATAATAATGCAGAGCGATGCGCAGAAGCTTGTCCGCCTCCAGATAGTCCTCGCTCTTGAGCAGACTCTCCGCCTGGATCTGATACACGTCCGAGATCCTTTTCTGCATATTTTCCTTGTCCACGACGGGGTAACGATACAGATCAAAGAGAACGTTCAGGGCATTCTCGTAGAATTCCTGACGCAGAAGGGTCTCGCTGTAGGTTATACGGGGCTGGATCAGAGGTTTGATCGCGACGCGTGCCTGGATCTCATAGGGATTGTCCGGATACGTGTCATACAGCCGTTTATAGTCTGTCCAGGCAGCTTCCTGATCCAGATAGACATTCATTGAGAGATTGATCCGGCGTAGCAGGACCTCGGGGATCAGAGCTGATTCAGGGATCTCACGCAGGATCAGATTGAGATAAGTCGTCAGAGTCGCATTGTCCCCCTGGGAATCCGCGACACTGCCCAGATGGCGGTAGGTCTCAGCCAGCGCGACATCCGCGTCTTCAGAATTCGCCAGCTTCAGGAATCTGATCGTCAGGGGCCAGTTTTGCCGTTCTTTCGCGGTCAGACCAAGCTGATAGTACGCCTCGGAGCGGAGCAGTTCCGCCCGGGTGACTGTCGCGCCATTGCCTTCCTTTTTCATCACATCATCCAGATCTTCGATCGCCGCTGCATAGCGTTTTTCCTTGATCATCTGTTCCGGTTGTGCCAATTTGTTTAATTCACAGGAGCTGACTGCCAGAAGCATGATCCCTGCAAGACAAGCATATACCAGGTGTTCAGATCGTATAGACATGATCTTCCTGCGCGGGTTCAAAGATAGGATCGGGCATAGCAGCGAGTTTGCCGGCTAGTTCGGCTGAGATGCCATGATTGAGGATAACCCGTTTGACTCCATATTCCGGGAGTCTAAGGATCTGTTCCGCCATCGGATGCAGCGAATCGGCGATCACTGTATGCGCGTCACTAAGTAGCCCGGCGATGCAGCTTGTGGTGGAGATATCCGCGGTATAAACCAGATCTCCCTCCGCGCCCCGGATCCTGTATGCCCAGGAGCGCATCGTGTTGGCAAGCTCATATTTGCGCACCAGTTGTCCATATCCGAGCAGATGATCCGTAGGGTGCGCGCAGATAAACGGATAGAATTCCTCGATCTGCTCTGGCAAAAGGATCTTCAGATCGAAGGGAAATTTGCTTTCAAAGGTGTACATGGCGTGCATGGTTTCCAGAATGAACTCAGGACGTTCCGGCACAAAGAGATGCAGTGGCTTGGTGCGTCCCTCCAGATAGAGCATCTGCAGGAGCATAAAGACCCCGGTGACATGATCAGGATGGTAGTGCGTAATTATGATCAGATCCAGCTTGTTGCCGCTCAGCCCGTACCTGAGCAATTGATGTGAGACACCCTCGCCACAGTCCATGAGGATGTGCTTGTCTTCCGCCTCGACATACATGCTGGAAAGATGTTTGTCCAATTGAGGCAGCCCGGGACCTGATCCCAGGATCGTCAGCTTCATTTTGTCTTCTCCGGTTTGTTTTTGAGCTGATTGGCAGGTATGGAGACGGGGATCTGATCCAGCTTGCGTCCGAAGCCCAGGAACAATGCGGCAAAGAGCGCCGTCGTGATCAGCAGGAGTTCACGGCTTCCGATGCGGAAGATTATTATCGTGGTCATCACGACCAGCACATTGATCGTATAGATGATCACGGCGGTCACCTTGACCGAACCGAGCGCGTTATTTATCCTGTGCGTGGAATGATCCTTGCCACCCTGCATGACGTGGCGTCCATCCCGCTTGCGGGTATAGCTGACCAGCGCGATGTCGAAGATTGCATATGCCAGCATCAGCACCGGCAGCAGGAAGAACATCTTGTCGCCATAACGGTTGCCGGCATAGCGAGCCATGAGGATCCCCATCGAGGAGAGGAAGTATCCGATGAACATCGAGCCCGCGTCACCCAGAAAGATCCTTGCGGGATTGAAGTTATAGGGCAGAAAGCCAAAGGTCGAGCCCGCGAAACTCAGTGAGATCAGCCCGATCAGAGCCATAGCCTCGTTGTCCGTGCCGGTCTGATTGATCAGGCTGAAGATGAAGAAGCCGAGCCCCAGGATCCCTGCCATTCCGCTGATGATCCCATCCATATTGTCCAGGAAATTCAGCGCGTTCATCAGCCCCACCATCCACAAGAGCAGGATCGGAACTGTGATAAACGGAGAAAAGAACATCAGACTCAGTTCCCCGACGGTGAAATTGCTGAAGATAAACAGCAGACTGACAATGATCTGTCCCATCATTTTGACCAGAGGTCGCATTCCCTTCCTGTCATCAATCACACCGATGATCACGATCAAAGCCCCACCGGCGAGATAGCCCAGCATCGGCTTGTCAAAATAACGTCCGGGAGATATTGCTACGTCATAGAGACATAGAACGATAAAACCGATAAACACACTGACTCCGCCCAAAAGAGGCGTTGCCTTGATATGCATTTTGCGCGCTTCAGGCTTGTCCACAAAGTTCATCCAGCGGGCAAACTTGATAATGAAGGGGGTCAATCCGTAGACCAAGAGCCATGACATTATGAATACGCTGAGATATTCATAAATCCTATTGTCCATCTATACTCCATAATAATGATCTTTTTTTCAATCTCCGCTGAAGGCGTGATTTTGTCAATCTTTATTCAATACTTGCCGGCATTGCCGTACGAAGCGACAGGATGTTTGGCAGGCATCATCTCTCTATCCTCTCTCTATC
The DNA here is from genome assembly GCA_035353255.1 of Candidatus Cloacimonadota bacterium. Lineage (GTDB taxonomy): Bacteria > Cloacimonadota > Cloacimonadia > Cloacimonadales > Cloacimonadaceae > PHBP01. The sequence continues at coordinate 7,422 of DAOPZE010000010.1, read as the reverse complement.
ATCTTACGTCATGACGTAAGATGATAGAGAGAGGATAGGCAGAAGATGGTCTGATGAGAAGTAGTCGCGACATCCTGTCGCGCAATCAGTGGAGGCAATATCCTGTCGCCTGCCAACCCCTGATCCCGGGAAAATTCCAGCTATTTGATCCCGAAGCTAAAGCCTCATCCCGTCCATACAGTCCATCCAGTCCACTCCGTCCCCATCTTCCGATCCCATCCAAAAAACTAGCACACAAAAAAAGCGGAAACCCGAAGGTTCCCGCTTTATATATTGTTTCCCGCGCACAAGAAGCGCGCGAACCTGGTTTATTTGCTCATGATCATCTGGCGGCTGTATTTGTCGTCGCCGATCTTGACCAGAACGGTATAGATTCCGCTGCTGCAGATCTTACCGGTCTTGTCTGTGCCATTCCAGGTCACTGTGTGATATCCGGGTTCCTTGGCAGCGCTCATGAGATTGCTAACCAGCTGACCACGGACATTGTACACGCTGACATTGACTTGCGCGGCAGTGCTCAAGCCAAACTGAATGTTTGTGTTGGGATTGAAGGGATTGGGGAAGACCTTGGTGATGCCGGTGACGACATCAACCGGAGGGATCTCGTTGTTCTCGCCAACCATGACATTTGCGGCCACGGGACCGTAGAAATCTGTGCTTCCGTCCAAATCGATGTTCTGTAACCAGTAATAATAAGTACCGTTCTCATAGATGTCATTATCGACATACATGTAGGACTGGGCAGAGGCTGTGTTCGAGGCGTTGATGAAGACGTTCAGATTGGTCGCTTGGCTCAGATCCATGGTGGTTCCGCGATAGATCCTGAATCCTGAGACACCGGTCTCGGACTGGGTCACCCAATTCAACTGGACAAAGTACGAGCTGCTGGTGATTGCTGTGAAAGAGGAAAGCTCGACAGGCAGAGTGATGGGAGAGCCAACCAGAGGACACTGAGAACCATTGACCTGAGCACCATTGGTAAGGGCGGTGGTCAGGTTGTTTCCTGAAGTATCGTTGGCGTTGCCATTGAACGTCCAGTAACCGGCAATACCCTGCATTGCGGTGGGGTTAGCGGTATTCAGTTCGTTGAACATATTGGTGGTAAGCTCGAGCGGAGTGCGGATATCGTTCCAGACGCGGACTTCGTCGATCAGACCAACAAACGCAAGGTTGGTTAACGAACGGGTGGGTCTCAGCGCGCCAATGGTGAAGGAAGTGCTCCAGGCAGTCTCGCCGTCATTGGTATAAGAAAGTCTGTTCACGCCGTCCACATAAACTGTGGTGTTTCCGCCTTTGGTAGCTGTCACGGCGATGTGATGCCAGGTGTTGACCGTCAGACCGGCATTCGTCGTCTGATGGTAAGCAGTGGCAGTCGCTTCCCAAGTCCAGACGCGGACTTGGCTGCCATAAACGGTGACCCAGAGGGGATAGGCATTGACGACGCCGGAGGATGCCATTACGGAGAATCCGTAGGTGGCATAATCAGCGTGTCCACCGGTAAGCTGGGTCGGGTAGATCCAGGCTTCGACAGTGAAGGTATTGGTGATAGGGACAGTTGAAACCTGCACGCAGTCTTGGTTTCCGCCTGTCGCGGGACCCGGCAGATTTGCGGACTGAGCATAGCCTATCGTCCAAAACCCTACTGTTAACAACAGAACGAGTAATGTAAGTTTGTGTTTCATGGTTCCTCCTTGAAAACACTATATGTTAATTATTGATTTACACGTTATCGTATCCAAAACGGATATCTCTCTTGTGCCAGTTCATAAAACCTTCGGGCTTTGTCAAGCAGTTTTTTGCCTGAATGTCTTTTTACATAAGGAATCCATCGAGTTTAGCCTATCCGGTTGTTGATAGTTTTACAATGCTTTAGGATTCCGATCAGGATAATCAAGGAACGGTGAAAAGGGTAGTTCCTGTCTCATAAGAGCTTCGGCATTCTGCGTCGTTCCTCTCCCCTGTGGATATTCCTGACGAAAAGAATCGACAGTACATGGACGCAATTCATCAACCAATGTTCGCTCCTCTACAGAGTTTCTCGGCAGGACATCATTTTCGCCTGGAGAAAATAACGTCCGGTATGCCCTGGTGAAATAAACCTTGACAAAGGATGCTGAAAGATTTAAGTATATTTTTGTAGATCAAGAGGCAGAATGTCCGCATCCACAAAGGGTAGATGTAATATTATAAACGCAATACTCATTAGAAAGGAGAGAACAATGCCAAGTCTTGCAAAACGTATGTTCGCAGAATTCTTCGGTACCTTCTGGCTGGTGCTGGGAGGTTGTGGCAGTGCCGTTCTGGCGGCAGCTTTCCCAAATGTCGGTATCGGTTTGCTGGGGGTATCCCTGGCTTTTGGTCTGACCGTGCTCACCATGGCATTCGCCATCGGACACATCTCAGGCTGTCACCTCAATCCCGCCGTGTCGTTTGGGCTTTGGGCAGGCGGACGCTTCCCCGGAAAAGATCTCGCCCCCTATATCGCGGCTCAGGTTTTAGGCGGAATGGTCGCGGGGGGAGTGCTGTTCGTAATCGCTAGTGGAACTGCCGGGTTCTCCCTGAGCGGAGGTTTTGCCTCAAACGGTGTGGGTGAACACTCTCCCGGAGGATACAGTATGCTGGCGGGATTTGTCTGTGAGATCGTGATGACCATGATGTTCCTCTTCATCATCATGGGAGCGACCTCAAAGAAAGCACCTGCTGGATTCGCGCCGATCGCTATCGGTCTGGGGCTCACCCTGATCCACCTGATCAGCATCCCCGTGACCAATACCTCCGTCAATCCCGCGCGTAGCACAGGCGTTGCAGTCTGGGCCGGTGGCTGGGCATTGGTTCAGCTTTGGATATTCTGGGTTGCCCCGATCGTTGGAGGAGTTCTGGGTGGCTTGATCTATCGCTATCTGGGAGATAAAGACTAAAAGAGATAGTATGTTTGGACAAGGGCTGCTTCGGCAGCTTTTTTTGCTATCAAGATACATAGTGACAAATCTATGTATGCCGGTGGAACATTTCCTGCAAGCAAAGATCAACGTGTTGAAACAATGAACGTTCCGATCCAATCTAATGAGTATAACGTGACAATAGTATACAATCAAGGAGTAAGTGATGCGAAAGTACACTTTGGTATTAGTTTTCATGCTTATGATCCTCTGTCTCACCGCCAATGCGCGACAGGGGATCGACAATCAGAAACGACCTCCCTACGCGCCAAACCTGATCAAGATCAAGCTCAGCGTGGAGGCGGTTCAACGTGCCCAGCTACCTTTAGGCTTATATGCCGAAAGGAGCGATTTCGGGATCAATGAACTCGACCAGCTTATGGCGGTCAACGGTGGCAAGGCGATAATCCGTGCTCACCGCGAGGTCAACGACAAAGCCTGGCAGGAGAAGACGGGGTTCGACCGCTGGTTCCTCATCCGGCTCGACGGCACAAGCACCGTCCTGAATGCCCTCGCTTCGTTCAAGGACAACCGCTTCGTCGAAGAGGCGATCCCGGAGTTCTACGCCTATACGACGGCAGTACCCAACGATACATATTACACTAACAACTGGGGTCATAACAATACTGCCCAGCTTCCTGTGTATTCGGGGAGCAGTCATTCCGGAGCGGGCGTCGGTACGATCGGTTATGACGCCGATATGCAGCTTGCCTGGGATCAATCCCAGGGCTACGGCTCCTCCTCGGTCATCATCGCTATCATCGACACGGGTGTGGATACGACGCATCCTGATCTGCGACTCGTAGCGGGCTATGACTATGGAGTCGGCGACAGCAACCCCATGGACGACAGCGCTGATCCGGGCCACGGAACCTCCTGCGCCGGTGTCGCTGCCGCTATGGCAAACAATGCGCTTGGCATCACAGGTGCCGCAGGCGGATGCAGCGTCATGCCGCTCAAGATAGCCTCCGCGGATGGTTCTTTGGGCTTCACCGCGATCGAGAACGCGCTCACTCACTGTGGAGACCATAATGTCGATGTCGCCAGCATGAGCTTTGGCGCGGAAGGCGGAATGGCTGAAGGTGATTCTCCCACCACTGACACGGCTTTGGAATATGCTTACAGCCACGGTGTCACGCTCCTCGCCGCCACAGCCAATGCCAATACCTCCGCCATCGCTTATCCTTCAAATCATAATAAAGTAATCAGCGTCGGTGCCAGCAGTCCCACAGGACAGCGCAAGAGCACGACCTCCTCGGACGGAGAGAACTGGTGGGGCTCGAACTACGGCACAGCAGTTCAGGATGATCAGCTTGCCGTGGATATCTGCGCTCCGACGATCCTTCCCTCGACTGATCTGGTCGGCTCCGTGGGTTATTCTACGAACAACTATTACATGTGGTTCAATGGCACTTCCTGCGCCACTCCTTATGCCGCGGGAGTTACCGCTTTGATCATCTCCAAGGATCCGAGCCTGACACCCGCACAAGTTCGCACTGCTCTGACCTCGACCTGCACCGACATGACCTTCGACGGTGGAGCAGGCTGGGACAGATACACGGGCTACGGCATGGTCAATGCCAACAGCGCTCTGAACTCGCTTGTTCCCGGCATGCCCTCCTGCACCATCACTGCGCCGCTCGGGGGAGCTGTTCTTGATCTGAACAGCACCGTCACGGTCAATGTGACCGCCACGGACACTGACGGCACGATCACTCAGGTCGCCTTCTACGTGGATGACGTCCTGAAGAATACGGATACTGCTTCGCCCTGGACCTGGAACTGGAACACCACCGGTTCATCGGGTGGAAGCCATACGATCAAAGCTATCGCCACCGACAATGCCGCCAACACCGCGATCAGCACCGTCACCATCTCACTTCTGGCTCCCCCGAGCGAGAGCTTTGAAACAGGCAATTTCTCTGCTTTCCCCTGGCTAAACACTTCTGCCATACCCTGGACGGTGCAGAGCTCCGACAAGTTCTCCGGTACTTACGCAGCCAGGTCCGGCGCGATCTCCCACAGCGCTGTGACGGACTTGAGCATTACCCTCAATATCACCTCTGCCGGAAATATCAGCTTCTATCAGAAGATCTCCTCCGAAGCGACCTATGACTTCCTCTACTTCTATATTGACGGAGTTCAGCAGGGTTCATGGTCTGGAGCAGGAAGCTGGACAAACGCAAGCTACCCCGTCACCACCGGAAGCCACATCTTCAAATGGACATATTCCAAGGATATCAATACAGTTGGCAATTCCGACTGCGCCTTCCTCGATCATATCATCTTCCCTCCCTACACCATCCCCATCACTTTCTATCCGCCTCAGAATCTCAGCGCCGCGGCAGGAAGCGGATTTGTGAACCTCAGCTGGCAAGCACCTCTGTTGGGAACGCCTACGGGATACAAGATCTACCGGAACAGCTCGCTCCTGACCACTGTCACCGGACTGAGCTACACGGATAATGCTGTTGTCAATGGTACGACTTACAATTACTACCTGATCGCTGCCTACGCCGGAGGTAATTCTGACCCGACCGCGACCGTCTCCGCCAC
>DAOPZE010000010.1:0-1827 GCA_035353255.1 Candidatus Cloacimonadota bacterium | reverse complement strand
ATCAAACCGACCTCTTTACCGGGGGTAACACTTCCACCATGCGTCCAAACCTGAAACTGACCTTCGTACCGACCTTTACCGGACCGGAGATCGTCGTCAACCAGACTTCCTTAGCTTTCGGTTCTGTGGCTGTGGGAAGCAGTTCCGCCCGTCAGTTCACCATCCAGAATACAGGTGATCAGGTTCTGACCGGATCGCTTACCACTCCCACCGGTTACACCGTCGCGGAAGTGACAGGCGCGTCTCCGATCACCAGAGCAACCCTCAATACCAAGCAGGAAGAACGTAATGTCCTCAGCTACAGCGTCTCTGCGGGGCTGACCAAGACCTTCAACGTGACCTTTGCGCCCAGCGCCGTCACATCCTACAACGGCAACCTGGCGATCACCAGTAACGACACTGCCAATCCCAACCTGAGCATCTCGCTCACCGGCACGGGCTACATCCCGCCCACCATCTCCATCGACAATTATTCGTTAACCACCGATCTTCAATTGAGCGGAACGGGTTCGGATACTTTCACGATCAGCAATGCCGGAAGCCAGTCACTGACCTTCAGTCTGGCAGAATCTCCAGCCGTGGCATGGTTCAGCGCCTTGCCAGCCTCAGGAACCGTCACCGCCGGCGGGAATCAGCTTGTCACCGGCTCCTTCTCCGCGGCAGGAATGACCCCGGGGACTTACCAGACTTCGCTTCTGGTCAATTCCAACGATCCTGCTCATCCGCAATTGACTGTCACCGTACAACTGAACGTGCTTAACACACCGCCCACGATCGTGCTTCCCGATAGCTTCAGCTTCGATATGGACACGACTCTGCCGGTCAGTTTCAGCACGTACGTGAATGATCTGAACAGCGATCCCCTCACCCTGAGTTACAGCGGAAACACGCATATCTACGCCGATATCTCAGGGTTGAATGTGACCTTCTCCGCCACTGAAGCCTGGTCCGGCACTGAGACACTGACCTTCACCGTGAGCGACGGCCACGCCACCGCCAGCGACAACGTCAGCGTCATCGTAAACTACGTGCCGGTTCCTGCCATGATCGTTCTGGACCCGCCGACTCTCAACTTCGGCGAAGTCAAGGTTGGCAGTTCCGCAGTCCGCCAGTTCACCATCCAGAACGCCGGCGAAGTGACGCTTACGGGTGTCCTGACCCCGCCTACAGGCTACAGCATAGCCGAAGCGGCAGGACGCTCCAACGCCTTCAGCGGAACGGGATTAAGCCAGAACCTGACTGATCGCACCGCGCTTGCCTATTCTGTTCCGGGAGGCCAGACCAAGACCTTCGATCTGACCCTAAGCCCGACCGCGGTCACCTCCTACAACTCTTCGCTGAACCTCACCAGCAACGATGTCTCGAATCCAAACCTTAGCATCACCCTCAGCGGTTCCGGCTACACAGACCCCACCATCACGCTGGAGAATAACACCCTCACTGCCGACCTGCTCATCAACGCTGAAGGCTCTGACAGCTTCATCCTTGGCAATGACGGCAGCCACCAGCTTACCTATAGCATTCTCGAATCACCCGGCGTGGATTGGTTCAGCTTATCACCTGCCAATGGCAACATCAACAGCGGCGAGACCCAGACCATCTCCGGCTCCTTCACCGCGGATGGCTTGACCCCCGGCAACTATCAGACGACCCTGCTGATCAATTCCAACGATCCGCTCACTCCACAGCTTAGCGTGACGGTCACCATGAACGTCAGCAACACCGCTCCGGTCATCAATCTGCCGGTAAGCTGCGCCTTCGACATGAACGGAAGCCTCGTCTCTGACTTCTCCACTCTGGTCAGCGATGTCGATCTCCAGCCCCTGA
>DAOPZE010000009.1:0-35701 GCA_035353255.1 Candidatus Cloacimonadota bacterium | reverse complement strand
TCACGAGCCGTTAAACCGGACGAAGGACAAGCCGAAAGTCAAGTTTGTGCCAGCCAAGAAAGCGGAAGAGACGCCGAAGCCGGACGAGACTCCTATCCCCGTCAAGGATGAAGAGCCTACGCCGCCTACCCCGCCACCTGCCCCAAGAATAAAGGCAAAGGTCAGGATAAAGGCAAAGCCCGATGAGACTCCTACTCCGCCACGCAATACCCCAAGCCAGACCATAAAGGCAAGGGGAAAGGCTACGAAGGTTGTCACGCTCAATAACAAGGATGTCAAGCTTACCTATGGCTTAGTCGAATTAGACCAGATTACGGCATCCCATAACAAGGACTTTAGCCCCAATCAGGATTACCCCACGGGTAAGGCGTATCAGCCGAAAGACCGCAGTTCCCAAAACTATCGGCTTCAAGTCTCGAAGATCATAAACCAGTTTAATCCGTCTCTGCTTACCGATAGCCAGAGATCAAGAGAGGGCGCACCTATTATCGTGGAAGAAAACGGGCAAAACGTAGTTCTCTCCGGTAACGGCAGAATGATTGCTTTGGCTCAGGCTTATGACGGCATGGAGCAGGGACAGGCGTACAAGCAATACCTGAGAGACAATGCTGAGAAGTTTGGGTTGACGGCAGAGCAGATAGACGGCATGGAGAATCCCGTATTAGTTAGAACGCTTGACGCTGATAATGAAGTCACGGCTAAAGAACTTGCCGACGACAGCAACGAAGTGGACACCAGCCAACTTACTCCCTTTGAGCAAGCCTCAGTAGATGCCGCGAATATTACTAATGACATGATCTCTGAGATGGTAGTATCTGCTGACGGGGAAATAGTCTCGTCCGCTAATATGCCATTCATTACCGCCTTCGTCAACGCCAATATACCCACAAACGATCATAACACATGGCTACCGGATGGTGGGCTTACCGTTCAGCTTATTCAGCGGATCAAGAAAGCCTTAATGCTGAAAGCCTACGGCGTGAACTCCACGACTAAGGCTATTATTTCGCAGATGGACAGCACCTCACCGGAAGTAAAGAACATCATCGACACCGCTATTAACATCGCTCCGAAGATCGTCAAGGTAGAGAATACAATCAAGGCGGGAGATTTATATCCGCTTGGGCTTAGTGAAGAAATACTGAGTGCGGTGGACAAATCCATAAGCCTATCCCGCTCAGGCGAAACTTACGAGCAATACAAGTCAGCACAGGGAATCTTTGATGAGAGCGAAGGCGAGGCTGGAGATGCGATATTTGATTTTATGCAAACCAATAAACGGGCAAAGAAGCGGATGCTTGGGGTATTCACAGACTATTATAACAAGGTTATTGAGTTTGGCAACCCGAACGAGCAGGACATCTTTGGCTATAAACGAGAAACCACCAAGTTAGATTTATTCACCGTAGCGAGGGATAATTATGGCAAAGACCAAGAAACCATTGATTTCGGCGGAGAGACAGAGAGTCAGGGAGCTAATCGTAAAGCACCACTACCCAAGACCGAAACCACCAAGTTCCGCCAAGCCACCAGCAACACCGCCTCAACAATCGGGATCGGGCAAATAGTTGATGCTATCCGAACCCTATTACCCAAGACTGAGTTAGGCGTCCAGATAGAGGCTGACTCCGCTGTGCTGACAATTTCTTATCGGGGTAAACCACGGCAGATCATCATAAACGCTTTGACCGGGCGGATCACTGACAGCAAGGGCAACCCTATCTATTCCGGCAGAACCAGCCTGAACCGTGACCAAGCCTCAAACATTATGGCTATTATTGATATAGTCAAGGCTGACAATGAAGGCAACATGACAGCCTATCATGAAGGCTTCCATTTAGCGTTTGCGCTATTCCTTTCAGAGAAAGAGCAGCGGACATTGATCGAAGCCTACTCCGGTAAAAAAATGGCGGACATGACCCAGGATGAGATTATCAAAGCCGAGGAAAAGGCAGCCAAACAGTTTGAGCTATTGATCCAAGGCAAGCTTATCCCTGCCGGAGTCCAGCGAACTACGCTTCAAAAGCTATGGGATGCGATCAAAGAGTTTGCCAGAAAGCTGTTTGGCAATGACTTCGCAATCAATCATCTGGATGTCTTGACCCGGATTAAAAACGCAGACTACAAGAGCAGTCTCTTGACCAGAAAGCCTGTATTTGGGGATAGATATATGGCATCCGAAGCCATTGCCGAAGCAGAGGCTCAGATGGAAGCGGTGAGGGTGAAGTATCAGGGGACAGAGCAGTGGATGAAAGCCCCGAACGGTAAGCCCACAAAGCTGAACGAAAGGCAGTGGCTACAGGTCAGAACCGAGAACTTCCTGAACTGGTTTGGTGATTGGATCAATGACCCTGCGAACGCCTCCAAAGTGGTGGACGAGAATGGGGAGCCGATGGTGGTGTGGCACTCGACAGATGCAAGGTTTAATGTATTTGACATTGCCAAGGCAAGGAGCTATTCTGGAGAGTTAAACTATGACCTTCCTGGATTCTACTTTACGGGCAGAAAAGAGTTCGCAGATGACTATGGGGCAAGGACTATCTCTGCTTTTGTAAATATCAAGAACCCGTTTACTGGTGTCGATCTATGGCAATATAAAAAAGACAACGGACTTGACCTGTGGAGACAGGTGTATGACAATCTTATTGCAGGCGGATATGATGGTGCAATAATGGATGAAGGGGCAAATAACGCAGAAGAAGAGATAATCGCCTTCTCCCCCACCCAGATCAAATCCGCCACAGCCAATGTCGGGACGTTCGACCCGGAGAATGCGGATATCAGGTATCAGGAAGCAGTTGACGCCGATATTGACCCCGATGCCGCCCTGTCTGCTGACGCAACCTTGCAAGCCATTATGGACAGCGGAGTAAATATGTCTATCCGGCTGAAAGGGTTTATCCATAAGATGCTCATCGTGCTTGCCAAAGATCAAAAGGCTTCGCAGAAAGAGCAACTGAATATCATGATGAAGAAGTTTCATGAGTATGTCAAGGTCACGCTCCCGAAGATGGGATTTACTAAGGCTATGGTCTTGCATATCACGACCCGCTTTGGCAATATCCGCACAGTCAAGTCATTCATCAAAGAAGCACAAAAGCTTGATAAGATAGTCAATGAGGCGTACGGCAAGAAGATGTATGCCGCTGTCATGGATGCGTCTCGTGCTTCGATCTCTGAGAAAGTCAACTTGAAATCTACGAGCATGGGTAAAACCGATGTCGTAGCGATGGAGAAGCTAAAATACATAAACTCCGTCCTGCACATGAACGCTGAAAATCAGTCCGCAGAGTTTGACCGACTTGAATCTATCGAGCCTGGCGAAAACATGAGCAATGAAGAATCAGAGATGCTTGAGTTCAAGAAGTGGGCTGTCCAGTTATTCAGCGGGCTGAAAGTTCCCGAAGTCACGAAAGGCGGAGCAACCAGGTATGACTATGCTGATCCCGCAAAGCTGGCAATGGCATATCACGAGATTGGCTCATTGGTTGCCAACGGCAAGACGCTCCAAGCTGAGCGGATGGCGAAGATTAAGGCAGAGCAGGACGCTCTCCGGTATAAGATCAAAGCCATGCTCTTGGGTGGTGGCTCGACACTAACCGATTTCGAGAGACAAGACCTTGAGAAGAAGCGCAAGAAGAAAATACCCAATATCTTTGAGGCGTTCCATGCACAGCTTGCCTATCTGGAAACAATCTTTGAGGAGATGGACAATCTCTCTCTCCGCAATCATAAAAAGCTGATCGAGTACAAGAAAACGCTTGAGCAATCTATCAAGGATTACTCCGCTAATCTTGACGAGGAATCTACTGATAAAGATATGCTGGCATTGCTTGACATGAAAGAGCATCTCAGCCATATCATAGAACTGATCTCTGAGACGGCAGACTATAAGGGGATGTATAACGGCTGGTTCCAGGATGTCTTTTATGATGATCTGTACAAAGCCAAAGCCAAGCAGGAAGCCGGGACGATCAACTTTGCAGAGTTATTCAAGGCAAAGCGTAAAGAGTTCGCCAAGAAAGCGGGATTAGACAAGTTCTGGTTCTCGTACGGCTCTGCCTCACTTAATCAGACTCACCGTGAGATTGATATGGTGGATTCCGACGGCTCACGCCAAAAGCGGAAGTTCTCCATGCAGCAGATCATGGCTATCTACGCTTATACCCTTGACCCGAAATTACAGGTCACTCTCCAGAACACGGGCTTTGACGACGCATCCCTTGCCGATCTTGACCGCATCCTGACCGAATCTAAGACCGGGCAATATGCCAAGATGTTTGTGGATTACATAGTCAACGAGTTTATGCCGATGTATTTTGAGACGATCAATCCCGTGTACGTGGAACGCTACGGCTTCGACCTGCCTCAAGAGATGAACTACTTTCCTGTGATTCGCAGATTTCCGAAGGATGTCAAGATGAATGAACCCGGAGAGCCACGCAGGATCATCTCAGAAAGTATGTATGTCGGGAACACCTCGTTAATTCAAAGGGTAAACTCCGGGCTACCTTTGGCTCTGGATAAGCTGTCCTTCGATGCGCAACTGATCACCCACGTTCATAACATGGAACATTTCAAAGCCTTTGCCATGCCAATGTATCGGGCAAGAATGACTATTCTTAAAAGAGACGTGGCTCAGGCGTTCCAGGATGTCTTAGGTCGTCAGAGATGGGACACGCTCGTGGGGTTTTATAGAGATGAAGCCGCTAACGGTTATACTCAGATCAATAAGACCACCACAGACAGGATATTCAACACGCTCATGAATAATGCAGCGTTCGCCTTCCTGAATCTCAAACCGTCCGTGGGGATCAAGCAGATGTCCTCCACTATTCTTATGGCTGCATATATGAACCCGCTTGAGGCTGCTGAAAACTACGCCTGGGCGTCGGCTCATCCCGGCAAGATGTGGGAGATACTCCGCAAGTCCCCGACTTTCCAGATCCGCTATAAGCAGGGTATCACCGCAGAGCAGCATATGGCGTTGCAGCATGGGGATTCATCCACGATAACGTCATTACTCAGACAGTACATAAACGACTACATAAACTTTGGCAAGTATGGCGATATGGTGTCTGTGATCGTGGGTGGCGGAGCGTTCTATCACCAGGAATACAAGCGCCTCAAAAAAGCCAATCCCAAGATGTCCGATGAAGAACTTGAGTATCAGTCTGTAAAGCAGATGGAGAAGATGGTCGAGCGCACACAGCAGTCCGCGTCAATTCTCTACTCATCCCGGATTCGCAGGGACTCCATGATCGGCAGAATGGCTACGCAGTTTCAGACACAGTTTCACGCCCTGTACAACGCTATTTACAATAAATCAAACGAGCTTCGGATTCCTAACGCTGACCGTGGCAAAACCGCATGGGGACTTGCCATGCTCGTGGCTTTGTACCCGATGGTAGCGGCGTTCTTTGACGAGGGGTTAGTACCGCCTGACGACCCCAAAGATGTGGCTATGGACGTGATCTCGCAAAACCTGATGCTGATACCGGTATTCGGAAACCTGATAGACACGATCCTGAATGCCATAGTCACGGGCAATACGAGGCAGGACTATTCCCGGATATTCCCTTCATCCAGCTTACTTGACTCCGCTATGGGATCACTGAATAACGCCAAGCAACTTAAGAACGACAGAAGTTTCCGCAAACACTTTGAGATGATGGCTCGTATCATGCTCTTAGTCGGTGCGCCTATCTATCCGCTGCATCAGACGATCTACGGGATCAGCGATTACGTGTCTGGTAAGGACGACAGGATAGGTCGCGTATTCGGCTATAGTAAAGGTTCTCTGGATATGGCTGAAAAAGAAAACAAAGCCAATAATAAATAGCTTGACAAAAATATAGGCGGAGATAAACCTCTGCCGCAGGAGATTATGATGAAAAACGCAACGCCTTTACCGATTGATCCATTCGGCAACCCGATACCGGTTTTTGTGCCGGACACCAAGAAAACGCAAACCTTGGCTATCGCAGACGCTACCACCTTCGCAACTCAGACCATACCCTTCAGTAAGACAGCGGAGAGCCTTGCGACCACGGGTGAGCTTGATATATGCTCAGGGGACGACACCATTACCTTTACGTCTAAGATTCGTGGTATTGAAAGTGAACAGATCACCATTACTATCACCGCCGATGGTGCCGCCGCCGCCGTGTCAGTATCAGGGAAAGACATCACCTTTGTGGGGATGAATAAAGAGCCAAAATGCTCCGCCATAAAGGCTCTGTGCGAAGCTAATCCTGCGGTTGATGCTCTTATCACAGTGAGCTACAAAAACGCAGACGCTACTATGGATGCCGCCGCTGCGCTGGCAAAGACCTATCTGCAAGGATGGGATGATGGTAACACTCCGACCGTAGTCCGGTTGACCGCATCCAACGACTGTTTTATCGGCACGTTCTCCGAAGCGTTGACCACCACCAAGACAGCAAGTATGCCTCTATGGGCGAAAACCTACGTTGACATTTGCGTCATGCCGGGGCAGCTTATCACAGCCGTTGGCGTTGCTACAGTAACGGGGGCAAAGGTATATCTAACCCCCGCCAAGAAGTTCTAAGGTACTGATCATGTTGGAAGAGACTACGAAAAAGCCACGTCAAGGCGGAGTTCGAGTAAACAAGGAATACGTCACGCGCGCAGAATTGGTATTAAGCCTCGAAAAATTGGATAGGAAGATGGCAGAAGGATTCACTGACTTAACTACCGCGATTACCGAACTGAAACACTCGATTGAAGAGAGCATCAGAACCGCAGAAAAGGCGTATGATGCACGATACCTGCTCAAGGAAGAGTCGATGGCTGACGCACTGCAACGTATGAACGACCCGGTATTTCAGCGGGCTTGTTTTGGCGTTGCTCATGCCTACCTATGCTCGGAGGACGGGAAAGAAAAAATCTCGTCCATGATCGTAAAGCATATGGAGTGTCAGCGGGATAACATGGGAAAGTGGATCAACTTCGTAAAGATCATAGGCGGAATAATCGTCAGCGGACTGATGATCTATGGTGGAACGAGCGTATATAAAACGCAACTCCAAAACACCGCTCATATAAAAACCTTAATAGAACACCCACAACAAAAAACGGGGGATTAAAATGCCAAAGAAAGCATATCTCGTAGAAGAGGCTAAGTGGCGGGCGGAGATGGACGCAAGAACGCTGTCCGACGCCGCAGCCATTCAGTCTGATCCCAAACGCTTAAGTGCCGCCGCAAAGATCGCACAGAAGATGCAGAAAGAAAAACTTGCCGAGGCTAAGGCTTTAGGCAATATCGCCAAGAAAGCAAAATAAGGAGAATAGAATGTTTGACCAAATTATCAACTGGATCAACTCCGCTCAGGCGGTGGTTGTCGCTATCGTGGCTCTGATCGCCGCTATCATTACCGCATGGTTGCAGATCAAAGAGATGCTCAAGAAAACCGAAGCCAAGCGTGAACTGAAAGAGATTGCTATCGGTGCTATTACCGATGCCGAAACCGGAGAAGGCAAAGCCGTCCGTGATCTCTTAACTCAGCACGTTATCCCTGGGCTGACATCCACAAAGGTAAAGGAACTCGATCCTAACGAAAAACACGAGATCGCCACCACTATCACCGCCGCTAAGGGCAAAACCTTGATCGACAAGCTCGGCAAAGCGTTTGACATAGGCTTATTCGTGAAGGAAGTTTACCAGTCCGTCAAGCCCGCAATCAAAAGCCTGCGCAAGGGGAAATAATGCCTCCGGGATTGGGATTAGGTCTTGGTCTTAACCTCGGCTCAGGTGGCGGGGTGGGTTCTCCCTACTCCGCTGAGGCTCAGGCGTATTTCAGTCGTGTGGGAATGGCAAAGGTGGCTAATCCTGTTTTCGCTGCTGCCCTGATAGACAACATCGTGGGAATGGGACTATACTCCAACTGCTTACTATATGCCGACATATCAACTGGCATGGAAACAAGGGTAGCTGGCGCAGATACATTCATCACGAAAATATATGATATGTCGGTGAAAGCCAATGATGTTCTCAATACCACAGAAACGCAACAGCCTAAGCTCACTGCAACGGGTGGGATATTTGATGGATCTAATGACCTGCTTTCGTGCGCTGGTTCTGATGTTGCTTTTCCTGTGACAAAAAAACTAACGCTGTTTTCGTGGGTCAATTTTACGAACACGGGTTTAACGTATCCAAGAATCCTGGCTTGTGAGGGAAAATGGTCAATCGTGGGAGATGGCACCACTGGCAAGATTAGATGGCTTGGCACTGGTCTGGATACAAGTCTTGGAACTGTTGATAGCAGAAATACAAATGTATTCGTGGCTATCACGTATGATGGGGATGTCGGCAGCATTAATATCAATTTATATGTGAATGGTGGTCTCACCCCAGATGGATATTCTAAGATTACTGGCGGTGGAAACCTCACGGCGGTTGGCACCACTCCCGTAACTATTGGTAATCGGGCTGTGGGAGATAGACAGCTCGCTGGAATAGTAAATCATTGTGGGATATTCAATGCGGTGCTTACGCCTGCACAACTAAAGTCAATTTTTGACCTCACAAAATCTACTTATGGAGTTGCGTAATGTATGCGCTGTTTGATACGCTTGAGCAATATCTTGCCAAAAACCATGAGATAAACACAGCATTGGGCTATCCTGATGGCAAGGGGACGGAGCGTTATGCTACCGAAGTCCCTATGCTAACGGCTATTGGCAAATACGCAATGCAGATACTCCCTCACGTGGAGCGGTTTTTTGCTGACTGCGTAGTCGTGGAATCTGTGGAATATCCTGAAATCGAGGTGACAGATGAAAATTAAAAATACTTGGAAACACGCTCTGGTTGGCTCACTCGTTGGGCTGGCAGGGGCAGGGATACAGTCTCTCGTAAACCTGATTCCGAATACTGTGTTCGAGATCGGGTGGTTCGTGGTGGCTGTGATGCTGTTTTTTGCGGTCAGATACGAGATCTGGCAGGAGAACAATTCTGGGATGCCTACTGATGCGTATATCCGCTTGAAATGGTTGGACTGCATTGTTGACGTGGTCGCTGCTGTGGTCTGCTGTGCCTTGGTGCTGTGGGGTTTGGGGGCGTTGTGAGCTACTACAAACCAAAACATTTCGACATCAGAGAATTAGTCTCGCCGCTCGTTTGGAAAGAACGTGGGGAGATGGCTCTGCAACTGCTTGACCCCGACATGCTTAGAGTCATTGACCGCTTGCAAGAGAAGTTCGGAACGATGATCATCAATAACTGGCAGTGGGGTGGGAACAGAGACCTGTGCGGATTCCGTGGACATTCAGACATTCCAAAACTGAAAGCCGAGGGGATATATCTCAAGAACGATCAGCATCAGCTTGGCAATGCCATTGATGCTGTATTCAAAAACACTACCGCAGAGATCGTCAGGCAATATATTATCGCTCATCCTGATGAGTTCCCTGAGATCACAGGCATCGAGAAAGGTGTCTCGTGGCTGCATATTGATACAAGAAACTGGCATAGGGTAGTGGTGTTTTAAGCATGAGAGCAAGACCTGTATCCCTGATCAACCCCAAGGGTAAGCTTCCGATTACGGAGGCGCAAAGGCTACAGATCATTGCTAAAAAGATCCAGCAAGCAGAGAGTGATATTGCCGCCGGGTCAAGAGCATCCGCAACCAGCCTTGCAACCGTGGCTTCGCAAATGCTTAGGGCTAACCAGCGCATTGCGTCACTGGAAGCCATTGCCGGGATCGGCGAGGGCAAGCGAGTTCTTGGCGCAGATATTTATGTTCAGCCCACGGAGCCTACGGCAAGTGGTGACTGGGTTTGGATAGATACCAGTTTAGTAGATATATTTAATTCATAGGAGATAGAATTATGCCTACAACGATTGTCAAAATTGAACTTATTGAACTTCAGCGATTCAAGGGCGGCAGATGGGATGAGCTGCTTGCAACGGAGTTAATCCCCGCGACCTACAGCCCTCTAAAATCAGTGACAGCATACTCGAACGCGGCTGGGTTTGACCCTGCCGTCCAGAGAAGCCTTAGCGTAAACTGGGCGAGCATCTCCGGCATAAGAGACGCTCCGGGGACGGCTGAAACGCAGTTAACGATCTTTGCAGACAACGAAACCAACGGGTTGATCGCCAAAACCAGCAAGAGCGTTAGGATCAGATACAAAATCAAGGCTACTGATTCTGCTACCCCTGGAGTAGAGACTGAGTCCTCAGACTATTATTATTCAGTCCTTAATCTGGCGTTCCCTGCCGCTTCTGCTGCATTCGGGCTTCCGGCTACCGATGCAACCTCTACACAATCCATCGGTGCGACAATAACAATTCCTACGGCAGCCTTTCTCGACGCCACGGTTGACGGAGATTCCGCTGCGCAATTACACGCATACCTGAGAGACCCGAAAGCATGGAAGATGGTATGGGTTCCTCCAACACTTGAAGTGGTGGCAATAAAAGCGAGCAAGATAGAAATTGACGATCTGCCAACCGCTTCCATAGTTGCAGAATATGGGGGTTATTGCGTCAGGGTCAAACACGATCTTGTTTTGCCGATTGACCGCAACGGGGACTATGACCTGATCATTACGTTCAACCCCAATGATGGTGACGCGGCGGTGGAAGTGGCGACACTAACCTGTACCGTTTCCGGGGTTGCAGAGAACGTTGGAAGCCAGTCCGTTAAGGTTGTATGGTCAACCGATACCGTGTCCGGTATAACCGTTAAATTCACTAAAGCCGTTGCGTAAACCTCCGGCTGTCCGCAATGCGCACGGGGTGCTGGTTTATATCCCGGAGAAAGGTAGAGCCAATGGGAGATATTTTCGCTCCACATACCGCTATACCAAATACAAAATATTGCCTCCCGTGAAAGTAGTCTGGTCAACGGATGTAGAGACGAGGTTTTATTTGCGTGCCACGGTTCGCACAATTCGGATGTCTGATCCGTTTAGCGTGAACTATTTACGAGGATTATTTACAACCCCCTGACCGACATAGACATACCATCCGAACGCCATGAGTAATAAAGCTTGTGGCGTTTTTTCTACATCCACTCCAAAAGAAAATAACAAAAATGTTAAAAATTATCTTGACAGGAATCGGGGAGTTTTGCAAGGGTGAAATCAGATTAAGCAAAGGAGTAATTTATGCTTTCTTCAATTAACTTTTGTCCCGCTTGCAAGCGGAATTGGGAAGATGACGAGGTTGACTACCTCGACGTTATCCCCGAAGTGACCTACCCTACTGACCACGCTCATCCACGTGAATGCAACGACCCCGTCTGTCCCGAATGTGGGGCTGAACTGGTCGAGGCTGAGTACTGCGAGTACTGTGAAACTTGGCACGATACCGATATGCACCGCATTGGCAAAGACCACGTGTGCAAGGACTGCCTGCCGGTTATTCTGGTTCGTAACCATGACCGTGAACTGGTCGAAACGCTGACGAAACAACTTGCCGAGGAACTAAATGTTGACGATCCTTCGGATTGTCTAATCAGTATCAGGAAAGCCATATTAAAATACTACAGGGAGAAAGAAGATGAATGACAACATTCTCGTAATCGCTACCGAAAAGACCCGAACCGTAATTGCCGAGAACCTAAGCCAAGATCAACTCAACCGTATCGCCGCTATTGCCTCAGAACCGAAAGAGCCCAAGCCCCTTCTTGCCGATGCTAAGGTCGGTGATTTGTGCAAACATCGCAACGGAGATTGGTCGCAGATAATTGACACGAACGGGACATACATCCAAGGACAGCCAATCAGAACTACATTAAAAGATACCAATGGAATCAATCGTAATTTCTGCTTATCTGGTTCCCATTTTACTATGCAGTTTGACGGAGAGTATGATATCATCCACACCGAGCCCCTCGCACCAGAAGGGACGGCTGAGTGGGCGTGGCAGATGGCGAAACTTGGCATAGAAACTAAGTGCATCTATGGCAAAATAAGAATCTCTGATTCTGGAATGATTGAGGTTTGCTATAACGGAATGGCGTATGCTATGCCATTGACGCAATCAGCAGAAAACCGTAAATACGTTATTAACAAAATACGTGAATGCTCTCCAGACAGCTGGCAAATCTATAATGAGCCAAATCCCGAACCTGAGCCATGTGATCCAGAATACTCAGACTCAGAACTCTTGATGGAACTTCTCAGAGACAAAAGGCTTTGCAAAGTTTTGATGAGTGGAAAGTATTATCTCGTCACAACTCATACAGAGCCATATTTCAGGGACTTCTATGCCACAATCAGAGATAACGAAAGGAAACAAGGAACGTGGTCTGATGCGGATGAGAGAATTTATCAAAGAGCATTGACTGAGCTTGGCATAGTAGAGCCAAATCCACAGTTCTTGGCCGGGGATTTGGTGACAGATGGCGTTGTGCAGGGGCGCATAGTCACCAGAACTGCTGATACGACATGGGTAGAGGATTGGGACGGCATACAATATAACATTGAAACGTCTCGTCTTCGCAAGCTATCCCCGTCCGAGGTCAAGGTCGGGGATTGGGTAGAGCATGAAAAGTCCAAAGAGCAGGGAAGAATTACTTATATTTCAAGCGATAATTATGATGCTATAGAGGTCAAACTGTATGGCCAAGATGATCTTGAAACATATACAAAAAGTGATTTTAACGCTGATTTTCGCAAGCTCTCTCCCTCCGAGGTCAGGGTATCGCTTACGCTGTCAGGAACGGTGGAGAAGGTTGAGGATACAGGATGCTTTCTGCTGAATGTCGGCAATGAAGGTATCGCATACTGTCTTGATTATGAAGCCCTCACTCACGCCGATGCCGAACTGGTCAGGGAACTGACGGGAGGTGGGGAGTGACCTACCGCATCCGCATCATGAAGTCCGTTATCGGCAACGTGTGGGGGGCAAAATGGAGTTGAAACCGTGCCCGTTCTGTGGGTCAAAACCACACCACATAACCGCTGATCTGCTTACAAGACCATGCTTTTATTATGAATGCGAAAACAAAACTTGTCATGCATCGGAAAAAGGCTGGCACGATACCGAGCAGGAAGCTATTGATGCATGGAACTCCCGCCCTATCGAGGATGCTCTCCGCTCCCGCATTGTGGAGTTGGAGGCAGAGAACGAAAGGCTGACGAAGGCGATGGAGAAGGCGATAGGGATAATTGATGGATGCCCAACAGACGAATATGTGTGCCCAAAACTGCTCGAAGAGGAGACAATACGTAGTCGTTGCGATAGGTGCATTAAGCTGTACCTGATGGAGGATGAATGAAAGAACTACTACTAACCCCCAAAGGCAAACTCCGTAGTCACCAAAAACACAAAGAGATTGCCACGTTCATAGCGATATTTAAGTGTGATAAAGGCGGTAAGGTCGTAGTTCATAATGAAAACGGCACGATTGACTATGTCTTGGATTGGGACGATGTCTTGAAGCTGAGGGAAGAAGCAAAAAGACTGGCGCACACTAACTGAACCACGCATTAAGGAGTACTAATTGAAACTGATTAAGTCTTTGTTCAACGTGTCAGATATAGAAGATATTACGCTGGACGGGATCATAAAAAAGCTGAAATCACAGGAAATGCTTGAGGCAGTTCAGGCTGTGCGAAATGCTAAAAACAAGACTGAGCAGGATTCGCTTAAACTGGCACTGCCCCTTTTTACCCTCTGCAACGTGACTGACCGGGTTGACTCTGACCACTTTATTGATACGGAATACCTGATCTATGACGTGGACAATCTGCCGAACTATAACACCGCTCATGCGTATATGCAGAGAGTTAAAGATTTTGCTCTGTTTGCCTTCATCTCTCCGCGCGGGAAGGGGTTTAAGTTCGTTATTAAGATGGATCAGCCAATCCCCAAGATTCATTACAGGCAGAACTACAAGCATTACTACGAAGTCCTTTCGGCTGACACCAATATGCTCTTAGATCCCGCCTATCATTCGCTACACACGTTTTTTAGCCATACGGCAGGCGTGGAGTTAAACCCTAATCCCAGGATATTCCCCGCATTATTAGCAGAGGATATATCCGCAAAGAACGATGTAAACGTCAATACCATTAACCCATCAGAGATCAGGGACGTCTGCGAGTATTTATCGCATCAGTCGTTAAACTATATGGAGTGGACGCAATGTGCTTTCGCCCTGCAAAAGGTAAAGGACGGGATCGACCTATTCCGCTTGATTCAGTCCGGGGATCATACCCATGAGCATAAGCACCGCATATCACCAGAAGAGAAATTCAAGTCTTGCTCCGACCCGAAGGATATTACTGTCGCCTCATTATTTTGGATAGCCCATAACAAAGGCTATATCCGTAAACACGAGTATGTCGCGGAGGGACGTGGATGCCATAACCCCTTCGTTGTCCAGCAGGACGGGATGTATTACCAAAGAAAAGAGAAACGGGCAGAGCGGGTATTCGGCTTTCAGTCTATCGCTTATACCTGCGCTATCCATGACATAGGAGGAAACCGGATCACGCTCAAGATTGACAACAGGGAGATCACGGTCAAGGCAACTGCGCTATCCTCTGCCTCTGAGTTCAGAAAGGCTATCCAGTCAGTATATCCGTCCGCTCCGTTTATGTTAACCAACTCCAAAGCCGGGGCGTATTACGATATGCTGTTTGACTATCTGGATCAGACCAAGTCCAAGCTTACAGTCATGTCTTTGCCTGGAGCCGGGAACGTGGGAAAAGGTATCTGGAACTTTGGGACGATTGTGTACGCTCAGGGGAAAGTTTTGCCTTTTGATCCGCTTTTAGTTTTGGGTGAGCAGGGTTACATCCTGGACGACATCCGGGATTCTGTGAGCGTAATGGACAGCCGGAGATTACGGTATAAGCTGAAACTGCTGCATACTACCTATAAAGAGATAGCTGCAACCGCCATAGGTTGGGCTGTGAGTAATGTCTATTTCCAGAAAATCCTGCAAGAGTGCGGCGGATTCCCGATCATGTTTTTGTATGGTCAAAGTTCCTCCGGCAAGAGTAAGTTGGCAAACATCATCCTCTCTATGTTTGGAGTCCGATCCCCTGAAACATCGTTTTATCGGGTGTCACTTGCGTCAGGCTCTACGGCAACCGCCATGAGCAGGGTAAAAGACGGCTCTGCGGGGATTCCACAATTCTTTGATGAGTATGGCACAGCACGTGACGGCAAGACCCGTGACACGCATTTCCAGCTATTGAAGGGACTATTTGATGGAGTCGGCAAGACTATGGCGCGCAAGACCAATGACAATCAAGTTCATAGGATGGAGATCGCGTCAGGGACGATGTTTGCGTCAGTGGATAAAGAGAATCGTGAGGAAGCCGTCAATCGCTGTATCTACGTGGACATGAACGGAGTCAAGGACACGAGTCCACAGGCTATCGGGGAGTTTCAGCGTGAGTTTATGTCACCCACGGGGCTGCAAGAACTGTCTGCCTTTGCGCTTCATATAGTCTATGAGACATCATGGGAGCAGTGGTGGGCTGCGTACAATAAGTATCTGACA
Source organism: Candidatus Cloacimonadota bacterium (assembly GCA_035353255.1). GTDB lineage: Bacteria > Cloacimonadota > Cloacimonadia > Cloacimonadales > Cloacimonadaceae > PHBP01. The sequence goes on along the minus strand of DAOPZE010000009.1, from coordinate 20,207 downwards.
TATCTTGGGGAACGGGCTATCGGAGTGGACAGCCGGGTAATCATAAATTGGGCTATCGTTGCCGCCGGGTATGATATTGTGAAAAAAGCTATATCCAAGAGCGTAGTGGTTAGCGACGACTGGTGGGCGCTATTGGCGCAAGATACGTCCACGTTTGTGGAAGAGTCTGATGTCGTTAATATCTTCCTCTCGTACATTTACAAGTTCGCTATCTCAAGACGATTCCCGTCCTTCATCAAGATGCGGGAAGGAACTGACGGAACGACCCTACTGTTTTGCTTGAAGCCCGCACTTTCTGAGGTACGCAAAGAGGACAGAATGATTGACGGAGTGGTACATTTATCCGCTGCGGAGATGGGGAAACGGCTCAAAGCTAAGGGGGCATACACCGAAAGCGTAAGGTTTGGAAGTGATGATGGAAATGGCTCTACGTCACTATGGGCGTATGCAATAAAATATAATGATGAAAGAGGAATAGATAATGATGAAGTCAGCTTTTAACGGGCGTGATCCGGTGTTTATTATGAGCCAGGAGTTTATCTCAGAGCGTGCCACAGCCGAAACGTTAGGTGTGAACCTGATGCGCCTTCGCAGGTCAGCCGTTCTGCATATGGAATTACGCGGCACAACCATAGCCGGGCATCCGTATTACATGAAATCCGAGGTGGAGCGCATAGCCAATGTCCTGAGTGGGTACATCCTCAGAGCCGATTTGAAACGTAAACCCAAGACCAAAGCTGACCGGATCAAGGCTCAGGAGTGTATCGTATTCGGGCTTGTCTGCTATCCCCGGAAGTGCGCTGTGGACAAATCTCCACAATCACACCAAAAGAATATCAAAAACGTTAGGATTCTTCCTTGACGGATTTCACCGATGGAAGATATTGAAATCAGATAACCTATAAACAAGGAGTAAAAAATGCTAAAACCAAATGACTATCCTCTCGAACGCGGCACTTACTTAGGTGGCTATGATGCCTCCGCTATCGTGGGCGCGAATCCGTACCTTACGCCGCTGTCCTGCTATGCTCGCATGATTGGGCTAACCAAGCAGGAAACGGAGATGAATCTGGCAATGGAACTTGGTCTGTATTTGGAGCCGTTCGTTCTGGATAAGGCTGAGGCAATGCTTTCCGAAATCTACGGGGAGCGAGTGTATATTCAGGAACGTCAGGCAATCTGCATACATGACAAGTACCCGTTCATTGCCGGGCATATTGACGGACTGGCAACGGTCGGGGATCAGGTTATCCTTATAGATGCCAAGACCACGTCCGCGTATTCAAAGAAATCCTGGGACGCTGACGAAGGCGAACTCCCGGCTGCCGCTCTGTATCAGATTTATCATTACTTCGCTTGCATCCCTGAGGCTACGGTTGCCTATGTCGCCGTACTGATCGGTAACGAAAAGATCGAACTGATCAAGGTGGAGCGGGATGATGAAATCATCTCCGGCTTAATCGGGATCGAGGTTGACTTTTGGGAGAATCATGTAGTGACCCAAATCCCGCCTAACGTGGACATGATCTCCGGCAGAGACCTGAACACGCTCAAGAACCTTTACCCCGTGTCCGAAGAGCGGGCTGTCGAGATCACAGACGATACAGTAATCGCTACGGCAAAACAGCTTGTCGAAGTCAAAGCCCGGATCAAGGAACTGGAGGATTCAGCCGATCAGTACCAGGCGATCCTTGAGTATGAGCTTGCGTCCGCAGATACCGGCAAAGCCGGAAACGTGTCGTTCTCATGGAAATCACAGTCACGGACAGCCGTATCGACAAAGGCTCTCAAGGAGAAATACCCTGAGATTTATGATGAGCTTTCAGAGACCACAAGCTCACGTGTATTCAGAATCAAAGAACTAAAGGAGAAAAAATCATGAATCCGACTGACGCTAAGACCCAAATCCAAACCCGGTCACAGCAAGCGTTGACCAATACCGCACCCAAGACAATCTTTGATCTGGTGGAAGCGCAGAAACCCGCTATTCAGGCAGCGTTCGGCAGTACTGACGAGAAATACGCCATGATGTTCATCCGTCAAGCCCGGACACAACTCCAGCTAAACCCCATGCTCCAGAAGTGTACGCCGGAATCGTTCCTCGGAGCTATGATGCTGGCGGCTCAACTCCGCTTACAGCTTAATCCCGGTATGCGCACCGCTTACCTCGTACCCTATGCCAAATACAAGAAAGGAAATAGCGGGTATGAGCTTGATCACTACGAAGCACAATTCCAGATCGGAGTCGGTGGCTATCAGGAACTATTTTACCGCCATGAGAAGTCTGTCTCTCTCGACGTGTTTACCGTCTATGATGGCGATGAGTTCGACTACAGCCTGGGAACTGAGCCGTTCATCAAACACAAACCCACGCTCCAGAATCAGGGCGAGCCTTACGCCTGGTACGCGGTAGCCACGCTTGCCGGTGGTCATAAAAAGTTCTTAGTCATGAGCCGGGGGCAGGTCATGCACAATGCGATGAAGTCTCAATCCTGGGATGCGTCAAGGCAGGATTTCAAAAAGAAATCCGCTTGGGCTGACGACTTCGACGGCATGGCTCAAAAAACCGTGATCAAGATGCTGGCAAAGACTCTGCCAATGTCAACCGAAATCACCGAAGCGATAGCCCAGGATGAAGCGGTCAAAACTCTCCGTCCCGGAGTCAGCATTATGGACGCACCCGACGAGGCTTACGACGACGCTCCTGTGGTTGTACAAGCACCCGTGGAGATCGTAGAAAAACCCGCACCGGTGAAAGCTGAGCCGCCCAAGCGGACGGAAATCCCCGCCGACGACGAAGTCCCGCTCCCGGAAGAAGCCTCATCCGCTCCGGCAAGAACCCAGGAACAGCCCGAACAGAGTTCCGCACCATTGGGTCTGACTCCCACCGGTGACGAAGCTAATTTTGCCGACGTTTTGTGCGTGATCTACAACGCCGTGGGCGATGATCAGCGTAATGACCCGCTGTTTGAGCGTATCGCTGCCTGTATCGAATCCGGTGATGACCACATGGCAAAGCAAGGAATATCCGAACTCCGCGCAAAATACATGGCATCGGAGAAGCAGGTTAAGGCTATCCACGCTATGTTGAAAGCACAGGGTAAAGTCCTCCGTGACGTATGCGATCATGACAGTATGCTCTGCGTCACCAAGAAAGAAGCCTCTGCCATCTTTGGTAAGCTGAAAGAAGGGGAATAATGAAACAGCAGAAAATATATCAGTTCCGCGAACTTACCTTTGATATTCCGGTTGATCCATCTACTGTAAGTATGCAATCTGCCCGTCACTCTGTAGTGGCGGGCAAGATTCACAGCTATCAGAAGGCTACGAAAGTTCAAACCAAGATGGAGCTTCGGGAATGGTTTTCACGTCACCCGGAAGTCAAAGAAAAGATTGATCTTGCAACGCAGCAGGGCGCATGGGTGCGGATCAAAAAACTGGCGTATGTATTCCCGTTCCCCGCATCTCTCTCAGGCATACAGAAACAGTACATGGAAAGGCACGGGAAGTTGCACAAGAACACTAAGCCCGACTTGGCTGACAACCTCAAGAAACTACTGTTTGACGCCATGAGCGGGATAGTATTCTACGACGATGCCCGCATCTGCGCGGAGAATCAGGTTGAAAAGTACTACGGCGGTGAGCCTCGTATTATCTTGGCTCTGGAGATCGAGTGGTATGAGTGAGATAAAATCCGACTACGAAATCCGAAACCGTAAAATCCGTGAGGATTATTGGGGGTTGAGGCGTGACGGTCACTCATCCGAACACGCCATTTATGTCCTGTCCTGTGAACTGCTGCTTACCGAACGCTATCTCACGCAGATAGTACTACACAAAACCGCTTCGGGGGTTATCCCCTTCAAGCGAAGAGCGAACAGAGTCCCGAAAACCAAATCTCTGTTCAGATCAGTGAATTACTCTAAAAAAAGGGGTATATTATGAACGTTCTCTTGTCTATTATTGCCGTCGCTCTGATTATCGGAGTATTACTCGCCGCAATCGTGTATCTGGACATCAAAAGAAAGGCTCAGAAAAAGCAGATCATCTCCCTGGCAGAAAAGATCGCGGGGATGAATACCCGCATGGAAATCCGGAATCAAGAAAACGTATCCATGTCCATCGAACTGAAAAAGCGGATCGCCCACATTGCCGATCTTGAGGCAGCCTGCTCCGGCAAGACCCGTGATCTGGAGAGGGCAAGGGCTGAGATTTCAAAGAGGGAAGTTGCGTTTCATAACAAGTGCAAGGCTTACGACGCAACCGCTAATGAACTGGCAACCGCCCGGAATACCCTGCAACAGCTACGTAAAGAAATAGCCGAAATCAAAGCCAAGTACGTTCGCCCGATGTGTACCAAGTGCGGACGGCTCATGTCAAAGGCTGATCTGAAAGACAATCCTGATATTTGCTTCCGGTGTGCGGGGAAAACAGGCAGTGTGGTATTGTCGCAATGAAGCTACGCGAATACCAGCTACGGCTCATTGAGCAGACCGTAGAGATTCTCTGGACTAAGCGTGTAGCTTACCTGACGCTTGAGACACGGGTAGGTAAAACCCCCGTGTCTTTGGTGTCGGCGGAGCGATACTTTGCCCGGCATCATGACCAGATCAGAGAAGTGCTATTCTGCACCAAGAAAGGCATCATTCCGGCTATCGAGAAAACGGCAAAAGAACTCAGAGATTCCGGGCTGTTTACCGCAGACTTGACGGTCATGTCCTTTGATTCGTTGCATCATGTCTCATGGAAGTCCGGCAGGATACTGATCATTGACGAAGCTCATTCATTCGGGTCATATCCTCAGCCAAGTAAGCGCGCGACACAACTCCGGGCATTGACTGAGCTTGTGCCGGTGATTCTCTTATCGGCTACGCCTACGCCGGAAAGCTATTCTCAGATATTTCATCAGCTATGGGCGTGTCACTGTGATATATTCATGAAATACAAGTCCTTTTACCATTGGGCTAACGTGTTTGTGGATATTCGGGAGAAGAAGATCAATAAGTTCGACTATGTGAAGGACTTTAGCAAAGCGAAATGGGAACTGATTAAACCGCTACTTGACCAGATCACGATCTCGTACACCCAAGAAGAAGCGGGATTTAACCACACCGAAGTCACAATCACCACAATCCCCTGCCCTATGCCGCCGTATCTTCGTGACCTTATTCAGCCGTTCCGCAGAGTCGTGCGCAAGGGAGAAGATGCTGTGCCGGAGAAAATAACCGTCGAGTTTGATGGCAAGAAAATCTCTGCCGATTCTCCCGCTGCCAGGATGAGTAAGGTGCATCAGCTATGCTCCGGGACGGTGATCAACGACGACGGCGAGGGGATGATAGTGTCCACCCACAAGATTCCGATGCTGGATAAGATCCTGCATAGCTATGGCAAGATAGCGATTTACTACAAGTTTGTGGCTGAATTAGAACTGCTGACTACCTTTTACGGTGATCGGCTGACCTCTGACGCACACAGATTTGAAGAGAGTAATGGACTGATCTACGTGGGTCAATTCCAATCGAAGCGTGAAGGGATTGACTTGAAGTCCGCTAAAGCCATCGTGTTTTATAATATCGACCATGCTTATCTGAGCTATGAGCAGACCAAGAACCGGATGCAGTCAATAGACCGCGCTACACCCCCGGAATTGGTTTTGCTCATGTCCGAGAAAGGCATTGAAGAAAAAATCTTTAAGGTCGTGAGCAAGAAAAAGAACTACACCGCCGCTCATTATCTGCGGCAAGAATGTCTGTTCTAAGGGAGGAATTGATGCCTGATAAAGAACGAAATCAAGTCATGCTGATCATCAACAAGTGCCCGGAGTGTCCGGCTCAGGACTGCCCGCATCGTCAGCTTTGCGGGTTTATCCCTGATGAGTGTCCGAAGCTGGCGGAGAACAAGACCTTTATCTCAGCGATGAAGGAATTATCCCGGATTGACGCTGTGTGCGAGATCATCAAAGACTCATTTAATAAGCGAGTTGGAGAGCGCACCTTCCACGTAAGCAAGGACTTTGATATCAATGATGCCATCGTTTATTTCGGCGAGCAGTACGGCAAACAGTTCAAGGTTTCCGGGCTGAATATCGGTGAGTTCGGAGAGGATGAGCCTTTGCCAAAAAACTGGAGAAACATTCTCAGCAAGATCAGGGCAAGACATGGCAAACTATGGACTATGACGAGTCATAAGCGCGATGCACGAACCGCCCTCGATCTCGAACACCAGTCCCGGAGCTATCGGAGGGATAAATGAAACGCTGCCCCTGCTGCCAACGGTTCTTTCCAAATGACCAGATCACCTGCGATCTCTGCGGGACTGAGAAGAATCCCGTGTATCTTGAGCGCAACGAGACCACAGATTGCGGTCAAAGCTCCAATGATGCGGATGAGGGAGTGTTTGAATATGAATCTCGCACCTAACCCTCACATCACAAAGATCGCCCTTGATAAAGTCGTCGCAAAGCCAGGAGATACCGTGACACTGATCCCCGGAGTCAAGAAGCAAACCCGCCAGGACACCGGCACCGTTAAGTGCGTGCAGAAGTCCATATCGTCAGATGCCATGCTGTATCTGATCACGTTTGACCGGAGTCATGGAACCGAATCTGTGTTCGTCCACTCAAACGAGATAGCAGTCAATGAAACCACCGGCGCAAACTACCAAGCCGGTGACCCTGCCCCTGATGAATATAACAATCTGGAGATGCTATGCTTATAGACCTATCAAATTACCGCAAAGACATGAAGGATCACGCGGAACGGGAGATGCACATCGTTGGACTCTCTGACCCATCGTCCCCGGACGGCGGAGTAATCTATGCGACAATCGTGTCCTTGATGAGAATGTTAAACACCCGCGATCATTCCAAGCAAACGCTTGACCTGATAACCACGCTGTTTAGTGAGTTGGTTCACATGAAGATACTTTCACCGCTCACCGGAGATGAATCTGAATGGCTCCCTGCTGTGAACGGGATCCAAAAAAACCTGAGAATGCCCGCCGTGTATCGCACGATTGAAGGGGCTTTCTATTCCGCCGCGATTGTGTGGCAGGACGTAGCTACAGAAAAGACATGGATCGGTGCCCTTGATGAGCGTATTAAATCAGATCATCCGATTACATTCCCCTGGGTGCCGGCTTCGGTCATGGTACGCGTTCAGGAAATCGAAAACCGTCCCGGAGAGTTTGAGCCGGTTGAATCCCTGAGCATGGAAGCCGTCCGCCTGAGACTTGACGAGTTATATCACAATCCTGTCGAAAATCAAACGGAAATATCCGAGACGAGTAATGACTTGGCTCAAGCGGAGAACGCCCCAAATTAGTGGTGTTCTGGAAGTCGTGGATACAAAAAAGCCGGGTGATTAGCCCGGCTTTTGTTCTTTGGTTGTAGTTTTGGCTATTTTCTCCCGCGTCTTGATAAGAATGCGTTAAGGATCACTCTCCATAAAATAACGGCAACGGCAGCGGCGATTATGCAGGCAATGACTGAGCAGATCATTTATCCGCCGCCTTGGGGAACATGGACAAAACCTGCTCAGCTTTGATGTACTGCTTCCCCAGGATTTTCACCGCTTCCAGCTTGCCTGATGCGATGTAATAATCAATCATCCGGCGGGTGCGGTTCAGCAGTTTTGCTGCTTCGTTGACTGTGAGCAGTCCTTCATATAGATTTGTATCCTTCATCTCTCCCCCTTCATCTTTTCAGATAGCCAAGCCCAGGCGATCATAGACCCGGCAAGGACGGCGATCAAAACCCGTCCGGTTAGTGACATATCCTGTAAGCTGTCCCAATTCCAGCACGCGGCGAATATCTCAAACAGCATGGCAAAGCCGACAGCGTACTCACTCACGGAGATCAGCCGGGCATAAATCCGCCCTTGATTACCGCGCTCCGCTTTCGCTTGACATTCCGGGCATATTACCATATAATCAGAGAGACAGCCGTCGCCTTTTGCGTCCACGCTGTCCCAATCTCCGTCTTTGTAGCATACTTCACAGGTACGAGTAAGCCTCCTTTGATCTTCGTGGCGTTCACGGATCTCGTCAATGACTTTTCTTAATGGGTGCATCATTTTATACCTTCCTTTTTAGTCCCTTGTAGTCCCTTGTAGTGTTTACAGATTAAGCAAGGATATTCTTCCGGCGTTCCGGTTTCTTCCCATGCTGAATAGTTCCCACAATCCAAGCACGTCTCGTCAAGTTCCACGTAATCGACACAGTTAGAAAGCGGATTGTCGTGACAAGTGCAAATAAAATCATCTGCGCAAGTGTGACAAGCCCGCACGGGCGCGGACTCATTAGCAGCCTGGTCAAGGATAAACTGAATCTCAGCGGTTTCTTGTGACTCTTCCGGCTCCCGGAATATGTCAAGGTTTTGATCTTGCGTTTTCATGCTTCCCCCTCTTCCTCGACTTCTTTGGCTTCGTAGATAAAGCCGTCAAAACAATAACGGCTTTCCGGTTCGTCATGATCAACAACGGGATTTCCGTAGATCGAGGGCTCTGCATCGTCGTTAAATTCTACTTCCGGGTATCTGTACAGCTTGCCATTGTAAGCGGTGTAAAGGGCACCCTCTTCCCATTCAACTACTAACTCCGCAAACTCCCGGAGCGTTTCAACCGTTCTCAGGGTCTTGGTTTTCCCTGTGTTCGTGTTGGTCTCAATTACGTTGTACATGGTCTCTTTTCTCCTTTCTGGTGATTCTTTGCGAACCACTCAAGCCGGCTCTGGTTATTCCCCAAAGCCGGGTTGAATAGTCAGGACGATGCGTTGGTAATCAATAAGAAGTATTCTCCAAATCTGCCAGTCATGGATTGGCGGTTAAAAAAGCCGCAATGCTCAAGCAAGCAGGATATTTTCCAGTCAGTTTCCCCGTTGTACAGCTTAATCTTGCCATCTCTAAGTAGAGCGTACAGCTTCCGCGCTTCGTAGAACTCTCCACAAAGCAGACAGTCACGCCACAGGCTCACCGCTCTATCCCACGCGGTCCGGTCTTTGGTTGTCGATGCCAGATTCATTATAGCCACCTTTGATTGATAGAGTAGCCGGAACGATCACCGGAAAAGACATGGAACAGCTTGGCAGAAGTGCAATAAACAATCTCGAATCCCATATCCATCCCACAGCCGTCAACCCTAATCCCGTTGTCGTTGAGATTTCGGTCAAGGACGTTTGCCACGTAATAGCTGATGTCCTCAATCGTGGGCTTTCCTTCATGGTCAAGGATGGCGCGATAAACTCTGATCCGGCGGCTCATTCCAGAGGCTGCCACAGACCCTACATGGGTGAACCAGGTATCCCCGGCTTTAGTTGTGGTTTGAAGGTGCTTGAGGCAGTGATTGAATTGCTCCGCTTTCTCTGCTTTGGTTTGCTTTGTTGCTTTCATCTGTCTTACTCCTTTTGTGATCCTGTTTGCCAGGTCACAATGTCAATATAATCAGACCGCCATATCTTGTCAAGAAAAAAATGGAAGAAATTAGAAAAAGGACGAAAAAAGGCAGAAAATTCTCACAACTCACGCGATTCTCACGGACATTACTACAGGCTAAAGCATAGTAAAATATGCAGTTATAAATCTGTGTGAGAATGTGAGAGAAAAAAAAGATGGTTTTGAAATTGGTGAAAAAAAATTCACACACGCGAGACAAAAGCCTTAAAAAACTCTCACTTTCTCACAGCGACACGTTTACGATGTAAATGGTAAAGTAATTATTTATATCTATCTATCTATTTTATATATACTTATATATTTCTTATTCTATCTTATTTTAACTATTTTCATCATCACAAACGTCAAGGATCGCTGTGAGAATTTGTGAGAGAAATCGGATTTTACCAGAATTTCACGCTGTAGAATATTCGCTTTTATAATACTATCATAGGATAATAGTAGTATCCGGATAATATTATTTCACGTCAAAAACGATGAAAACTCATTTATTTTGAGAATTGGCTCGATTCTTGGGGTGTGGTAAAAAGACTACACTTTCACCTGACATGGGTGTGGTAAATATATCACATGGGGAAATATTCCCCACTTTTAGCTGGTGACTTAGTGCCGGTTGCCGGTTGATATGCCTGGTCAAGTCGTGAATCCGTCCATTCAATGAAGCCGGATCACTATCATCATGACAGCCCAGGCGAAGCCGGATAACATGGCAGGGGTGTACGGTGAAGCCGGGAACTTGGCTCAAGTCCAGGATCACACAGCCCACGACAGCCCAAGCCCAAGCCCACGATCCCAAGCCGGTCAGGAAGGCACTACAACCCACTGGGGGTATCTCTAACCGGGTAGGGGGCGGGGGAGCATCCGCACACATACAAAAGCCACAACCCACTCCCCTTTATCTGTGTATATAAGTCCCTGAAAATCAGACCCCACCCCGGTCAATTTGAATGTATTTTGGAGTCCCTAATAAAAAAGTCTTGACAGAATATGGCTGACGTCTGTAGTCTCATGCGTGAGAGATTAGGCTGCTTATAGCCTATCTGGAGTGATATAATGTTGACATTGATACAGCGTATTCGCAAGCGAGAGTTTTCCGGTCTGCCGTTATTGGCGGATGTTATACGGATGCAGCGTAATGATCGGCTTCGGGCGTTGACTGCTTATGGTGGTAATGCTAATTCGGTTGAGCGGGAGGTGTATAACAGGGTTTTGGTGCTGTTATGGATGCTTCATGTTCCGCAGGAGATGCAGGTACAGGTTTGCTGGACTCAGAAGTCTCAATATAAGTATATGCGTGACAATAGTGCGGGGTTTAAGGCGATAGAGCGGGAGTTGTCTGCTATCAATAAGGCTCAGTTTATTGAGTTTTTGGGGGAATATAGCCCGTGCAATCAGGGTGTCTGGTTTGAGGACTGGGATGTTTGGCTACGCGTTAGTGAGGCGAGTTTTGATTTTATGGCGTTGTGGAGCTTGCAGCGTCCGGGTCTGCAATGTTTGTCAAGCAGGGTAAGTCCTATGGGCTTGAAGCTGTATTTGCAGCCGTATTATGCGGAGATGCAGGAGACTAAGCCTGAGTTTTGTGCTAAGTTCAGGCAGGTATATGGGTTTGCTTTGGAGATACCGGCGGGAAGTGCCGAGGAGTTGGCGGGGAGTGCTGAGGTTGATGCGGTATTGCGGAAGCATATGGGTGAGTGGGACGATAACGAGTTTTGGAAAGAGCTGACCGAGCTGTATGATTCGAGTAAATCGCGTAATGATCTCAAGACGATGAAAGAGATACTGTTTTTGAAGGCTAAGGTCTTGGGATTGATGAAGGACGGCAATGGCGGTACTAATATCAATGTCTTTGCGGTGATGGACACGAAGGCTACGGATGCGTTAAAGTCTTTAGGCTTTTGTCAGAGCAAGAAACTGGAAGTGGTGAGTGAGCAATAGCGCGCTGACTGAACTGATCGAGTGGGAAGGTCAGGAATACTTTAAGCTGAATGTCCAGCTAAAGAAGCTATTAGCTGAGATCCCGGATGAAGCCGCGCAAAAGTCCGTAATGGCTGCGGCTTTGAGTAATCCGCTTAGGTGGTATTGCCCGAACGGAAAACAGGAAGAGCTAATCAAGACGGTGGTCAACCGCTTAGGTAGAGCCGATACCCCTACGATACTATTTTCAGCCGCCAATGGGGTTGGCAAGACTAATTCCGTTCTGAATATCGTGGCGAATATTGTGTATCAGCCGCAGAACGGGTGGTTTTTGTATGACTGTTTCCGGTATTGGGATAAGCCCAAGATTTGCTGGTACATTACGACTAAGACGGGGCTGACTGACGTGGTTATCCCTGAGATCAAGCGACTATTCCCTGCGGGCACGTATCAATTAGACAAGATGGGTACGGCATTGGAGCGGGCTATCCACTTTGAAAACGGATGGGAATGGCGTTTTTTTACGATGGACGTTGACCCGGAACAGATGGAGTCCGCGTCTGTGGGGCTGGTGATCATAGACGAGCCTGCGCCTGAGCCGATCTGGAAGGCGGTAAAAAGCCGTGGGCGTATGGGTATGCTGACTTTACTGCCTATGACTCCGCTGGATGTCGAGCCTTATATCTTAGATGAAGTGGAGAAGAACAAGGACACTGACCTGTATGCCAGGGTGACGGCAAGGCTGTATGATGCCTGTGAAGAGCGAGGAGTACGGGGACATCTGAAAGCCAGAATCGTGGACGAGATGGTCAAGAAATACCCTGCGGACGAGCGGATAGCCCGTGTCGAGGGTGACTTTATGTACTTCAAAGAAAAGATTTGGATCAATCTGGATTCCTCAAAACACTTTGTCGATCCTGACGAGTACCCAATAAGCGAGAAGGACGACTACTTTATCCAGGTAGTTGACCCGCATGACGGCAGACCGAGTGCCAGTATCTACGCAGCCATTCAAAAGATAGAGCATAGCGATGAATACTCCGCGCTGATCGCTGAGGGCAAGGCGTTTCAGCAGTACCGCAAGATCATCTTTGGTGAGACTCCGATTGACAAGAGTACTCCCTTTTGGGAGATTCGCAGAAATGACGTGATTCTGGAGGACGAGCCGGCAATGTGGGCTGAGTACGAGGACAGCCTTGGGCTGATCATGGTACATAGACGCATTATTGACAAGAGATTCGCCTTCCAGACGCGACTGAGTTATAACATCGCCAAGACCTACGCTGACGCGGGACGCAAGCTTGACCCTGCCCGGCATGGGAATAAACGCTTTAGCTACACCCCAAGCTATGATCTTCGCAGCACGGATGCCAAGAGCGAAATCTCTTACGGACATTCAATGGTGATGAAGGCTCTTGACCCGCTTGAGGACGGCAAGCCCGGACTGGTAGTTTGGGATACCTGCTATCATACCCGTAACGGGATGGAACATTACCTAAGACGCAGGCTTAATAAGGCAAGCGACAGCAATATAGCCGTCGGTGACAGTAAGATCATCGAGAAGTATAAAGATTTTAACGACCTGCTTCGGTACTTATGCTGTGACAACGTGTCCAAGACCGCAGTTCAGCAGAAGGAAGAGAAGCGCAGACCGCAGACAATGGCTCAGAACGGGACTAAGAGTGTCTATAGTGTTATGGGATCATTCATGAAAAAGGCGAGGTAAGAGAGATGGAACTATCAGTTTATCTTGAGAAGAAAGAGCAAAGACGGCACGAAATTACCACATGGCAGCAACGTCTGTTCTTTGCGCAAGAAGCGCGTGCACCCTGGGATGAAGCATTTGAGATATGCAAACGGATCAGATGCAATGAGATTCCCATTTACAAGAAGGATTCGGAGATCGCGGAGTTTACCGACCAGTATTACCGTGACAACTGGATACTTAAGGCTAATCTCTGGAAAGAGAGCTACGTTCAGTCCGCCGACATAGTGGTGGAAGTCAAGGAGAAAGCCTCGTTTGACCCGGTGGACGACAGCCGTGAGTTCCTTGAGATGGAAGTCAATTACGTAATGGACGAGTTCGACATTGTACGAGCAGGGGTTGACGTGATCTCAGACCAAATCTGGTACGGATATGGCGTGTCATATATGGGCTGGAATAATATGCGGATGGACAAGCAATGGAAAACCGGCAAGCCTGAGTTCCGCTATCTGGACTGCCGTTCGTATTGGGTTGACGAATCCTCGAATGAGCGCGGCTGGACAAACCGCAGATGGGAGTTTGCCAAGTTCCAGATCGACGTGGAAGATGCCCGCGAAATGTTCCCTGAGTATGACAAGAAAATCTCAGACATTATGTCTGACCCCGGCATGGGCGATGCTCCAGACCGGAAAGAGTGCTTTGATCTATTCCTCTGTCAGTACCGCAAGTTCGTGCGGATAGACGTGATAGACGTAAACTACAAGATCGAGGGCAACATCAAAACCGAACAGGTGTACTGGAAAGACGTGGATGAGTACCTTGCTAATTTGCAAGACGGTGAGGAATTACCGGATAACGTCTATCTCTCCGACAAGTACACTATTGAGAAAGAGTGCTGGTTCCAGTTCTTCTTCCATCCGCAGATTGATGGCTATCTTAGTCCTATCGAGTACATCGGTAGTAGAGATCACTTTCAGTTTATGTGGGGATTAAAGCATCCGAGCGATATTTATCCCCGCTCATGGACGTATTACCTTGCCGATCTGGTGGACATCAGTACCGTGGCAATGACTCTCGTGGCAGTTCAGGCTATCAAGAACGGCAACCCGACTCCCTTCGTGGAAGGTGGCGCGATACTGGATATGGAAGAGTTCAAGACCAATCGTAATTCGTTAGACTACACCGCAATCGTTGACCCCGTATGGCGTGAAGAGCATGGCGACATGAAGCCCGTATCTTATAGCGAGGGCAGATATGACGCCAATGTGTCAGCCATGCTGTATCAACTGATCAGCAATGCCGTCAAGACCAGTACCGGGGCAATCGACACCGCCAGGGGCGAGACTAAGTCCGGGGTATCGGGCGTGGCAAACGCTCAATTTCAGAGTGCCGCCGCTATCTACACCAAGCAGGACGAGCTTTGCTATAAGGATTACCTGAAACAGATCACCGAACTGCTTTTACAGTTCGTGGGAGAATACCGTACCTACGAGCATAAACTCCAGGGCGTTGGCATGGGCGGACAACCCGAAGTCAAGACCATTAACGAGGACGATATAGTCCTTTGGGATTGGGAGCAGTACTATACAGTTCCGCTGATCGAGAATAATCCTGAGATGGTCAAGCAACTCCGCAGAGATGAAGCCAAACAGCTTAGAGCCGGTGGAGAAATCTCACGTATTGATATGTTCGATATGCTGGATTATCCTAATGGCTCGCAGTTAAACGACAACAAACTGCAAGAGGATGGGATCCTGCAAGTAGTTCAGATATTGATGGCAAATCCTGATATGATGCAAGCCGTTTTAAGCGGTGTAGGCAGTTTACAGGCAGAGCCAAAAGCAGAAAGCAGCCCAGCTAAATAAAAAATGTCTTGACATAAAAATCAGGGCTATTTATATTCGCCACAAATAAAGGGGAGCAATTCTCCAGAAGAATCTCCCCGGAGGTAAAGATGAAAGACACTGATCAAAACGATCCCAACGGGAGCAATGGTAGTTCTCCCGACAATAACGTCGTAGTGGACTTTACTGAAACTGCTGAGATCGACGGATTCAAGACCCGCTACGGTGAGGATGATGAAGGCAACATCGTTTTCGAGACACCTTCGGACTTACCGGATGATAAAGCCGCAAGCTTTGAGCGCAAGGCAAACGAGTTCGTCAATACTTTAGGCTCTGCCAAGAAAAAGAACCTTGACCTGAATATCGAGAAAGCCAATCTGGAAGCTGAGAAGCGCAAACTGGAGCAAGAGCGGGCAGCTTTTGAAGCCAGCAAAAACGCTCAAACACAGACTCAGCAACCGGTAAGCCACGAAGCTGCGCTGATAAAGCGTCACTTCGGAGTCGAAACCTGGGACGAGGTTGAGGACTTGAGAGCCGAGAATCCCGGCAAGTTTTACACGGCACAGGCAAACTTTAACGCGGAGATCGCCTCTAATCAGGCAATGAACGTGTCTCGTCTTGAGACCATCCGCGCGCAAATCCGTGGTGCGGGCTATAACGCCCAGGAGATTGAAGCTTTTGCTAAGGCGAAAGGTATCTCCGATCTGGACACGGCGTTCGATTATTATCGGCGCGTGACTCAGACACCCGCCGGAAAGCCTTTGTCACAAGTCCAAAAAGAGCGGAGTGTCCGCATTGTCCCGCCTTCAACCGGCGTGGGTAGTGGTGGCACAAACAAACCGCAGAAAGTAGAAAAACTTAGCGAGGTTTTTAAGGACATTGATTAACCTCGTTAGCAATATATGAGGTAATTTATTATGGCTGGAACTTCCGGTCTTACTTACGGCGTGGACATTACGTCCCGCAGTCAACTCATAGATGCCCTTAGTTCTCAGAGAGTATTCTTTGACGATGCGTCCGGGCTGAATGAGCTTGAACCCTCCGCCTCCCCCTTTATTACCCTGTTAATGGGTATTTCCAAACAGAAAGCTTCCGGTGATCTGGAAAGCTACATTGAGCATAGAGGCTCATACATCACCGATAACAAGTACTACATTTCCGCCGCCGGTACTACGGCTATCACCGCACTTGCCGCTAACGCTGCACTGTACACCGATATGTCCGTATCTCTGACCAACGGCGGCGCAGCGATTGACCCTTATCCTTTCGAGGAAGGCGACATCCTGCTTCTGGTCAACCCCGAAGATACCACTCAAACCGCCAGTATTCTGGTTGTCTCAGATGATGCCAGCGGAACCACTCTCTTTAACTGGAGATTGCTGACCGCTACCCCCGGATTCAACATCACCACTTCCGGCGCAACTCAGACCTACTGCTACCACGTTAGCCGTATGTTTGGTGAAGGCTCCGACGAATCCGCTCACCGCTACGAAATACCCGTGACTTGCTGGAACGAGATCGGCTCTTTCAAAGAGAGCTACAAGATCACCGACCAGCTTGCCGCAACCTCTCAGATCGTCTATGGCGATGAGCTTATGCGTCAGCTTAAGTGGGCGCAACTGCGCTTGATGCGCGACGCGGACAGAGCATTGCTCTACGCCTCCCGCCGTATCAACTGCACCAACCCCTTCTCTGCCCCCGGCTCCAGCCCTCTGACCGACACTGACGGCAATATCATTCGTACCAGCATCTCCCTGCGCCAGGGCATTGAAGCAGCCGCCACCGTAGGCATTGGTGGAACTCGTATCTTCAAGCATACCGCATCCACCATGACCCCGGACGATCTCGACCTGTCCATAATCGAGCAGTTCAAGTATGGCTCAGAGAGCAAGCGGGTCATAGCCGGTGACGGCGCGATCCAGGCTCTTATTACCATGAGCCGCAAGAACAACCAGTATCAAATGACCTCCGGCGACACCGCCTTTGGTCTGAAATGGAAAAAGTACATCACTCCCAATGCCGAGCTTGACATCACCCGTCACCGTGGCATGACCGGAGCGCTGGCAAATGCCATGTTCGTAATCGACACCAAGTACGTGTCCTTGCGCCAACTGATTCCCCTGTACACCGAGAAGCTCACCGGCAATTCCACTTCCAAAAAGTGGGAAATGAGGTGGGATATTGGTCTGCGGATGAAGTTCCCGGAAGCTCACGGGCTTTGGTTCTTCATGTAAATAAGGAGCGTGAGAAATGCGTAAATCAATCCTGATCCTGTCGCTGTTCCTGATCATGGCTATCAGCCTGATGGGGACTATTACCTACTCCGCGATTACCAAAGCCACGGTAAATAAGTTCGAGGTTCAAATCGGAACTACCACCGTTGCCGTTGGCGATACCGCAAATGTGTACATTGTCAGCCCCACGTTTACCGAGGGCTACCGTATTTCCAACAAATCAATTATGGTGGTAGGCACAGTCACCGCCGCAATTCAGCACACCGTCAACACCGCTCAAAGCAAACTTAAAGCTACATTGCAAGTCAGCGCGGACGGATCGAATTGGGCAGATTGGGCTTCCTTTGATCCTTATATGACATCTGCGAATACGGCTGGAACTGTAATCATGATTCCCGTTTCACTGCAAGGCGTGTGGGCACCCTATATGCGCATAAAATATACAGGGTACTCTGCGCTTGGAGTGATCAATGTCGCCAAAATCTTCGGAACGATAGCAACCCGAATCATTATACCCCCTAACTAACCCGGCTCAGAACCATTTGCGACCGGGGGTGGTGCATCACTCAGCATCACCCCCACTTTGATTAACCAATAAATAAGGTAAAGGAAATGGAAAAAGAATACGTTTTCAAGTCAACGGATGAGTCCGCTATGGTTGAGGGCTGCAAGTTCATAGGCGGTCTGTACCTGACAAAAGACCCGCTTCGTGCGGAGTCTTTACGCAACAGCAAGCTCTTTGGCAAGACCATTACCGAAGTCACGAAAGAGATCGAGAAACTCCGGCAAGAGAGCCACGAGCCTAAGACCGTGAAGATCATCCCCAAGAAACCCACTCCCGAACCCAAACCGAAGGCTAAGAGCAAGAAATGAATATCAATACCGTCTATGCTGACGTGCGGTTGTGCATCCCGAACGCCACGCTTGTGGAGATGAACAAGTATCTCCAACAGGCTTTACAGTATATCAACTCACGCGGTCTTGAGCGCAAGGTTGTCATTCCCGTAGTAACGGCAACCGGAACGTATAACGCAGACCCACTCAGCCGGACGGCATCACAGACGTTCAACTACTACCCGCTGACCAAGTGCCTGATCGTACCCTCTACTATTAGTAATGTCCAGCGAGTGTATGTGGACGGCATAGAAGTCCCGCTCATCTCGTTCAGCGACCATATAAAGGGATCGTATTTAACTCAAACCTATTGCCAAACTGAGTCTGGTGAATTATATTTTACAGTGTCCCTGACAGATGCGAGCGTGGTCTCGATTACTGGTCGGGCAGGTAGTCTTACTCCTTCTACTCTGCCTGACCGCTTTATCCCTTACATGGCAAACAGCATAATTGCGGGGCTGTATTCAGATGAGTACAAGGACAGTGATCAATATGCCGTTTATTTGCGCAAGGCAAACGAGGGGAAAGCCTACGCCTTTAACGTGGAGCCGGGCAAGGTACAGAATATCAGGCGCAACGGGAGGCTATACTAATGACGGTTGCTGAATTACTGGCAGAGATATGCTCCCGATGTGGCGAGGGCTACGAAAACTATACCGAACGTGCGCGACAGGCGTTTGAGTCTGCTATCCGCACCGCTATTTATAGTGATCAGATGAATGAAGCGGATGCTCCCGGAGTATTCCGGGTAGGCGTGTATAATCCGACCTTGCCCGCAATAAAGATTCCGGTCATGACTTTGCTTACCGGAGCAGGATTGACCGAGGGCAGGATCAGAGGTTTGAGATATTCAACAGACGTTGTCGCATCCATGACAACCGAGATCGTGGCAGACGATACCAATGTCATTTATTCCGCTATCACTCCCGGAACAAGTGGAAACAACATTGTCATTGAATATAAGGATAGCCCCACTAACGAGAAGCAGACCTTTCATGTGGAGATAACCAAGGATGGTGACGACACAATTATCTCGATCTATCTTGAGGTTGATCCGGGTGGAACAATTTTGACCACGGCTAAAGAATTGGTTGATTCGCTACCAAACACAGAAGCTATATTCTATATAAACGCTGCCCTCGTAGAGGACTCAACAGGCGAAGGCGTGGTGACGGAACTTACCAAGACTCCGCTTACCGGAGGCGTTGGGGGCGGAACGATGATCGAGCTTGAGCGCGTGACCTACAGCCAATACCTTGCCTACCTTAAAATGCCTGAACTCTTTGACAGCAAAGACATCGTGTCTTTTTACTTCCTGAACGGAACCGGAACTGATGCGCAGATAGAGCTTTTACTGGGCGCAACCATCGGAGCAGGAAGCAACCTTGAATATTCCGCAATAGGCTGGAACGAGACCTGGCTGGATACGACCAGCACAGTTTTGACCGACCTGTTCTCTCCCCGCTATCTGGAATTGCTGATACAAGCAGCAGCTACAGCCCTCAGAGGCGAAATCTTAGCGTGAGTAAGGTATTTGACTTTCGTGGCGGGATGAACAATGTAGCACCCGTCCACCTTATTCAGGATAATCAGGCGGAAGAGATCAGGAACGCTTATCTGAATGAGAGCGGAACATGGAAAGACATCAATATCCATGAGGTGATGCTTGATCTGTCCGCGACCTACTTTGCCGGAGCGGTAAAGATATGCGAATGGAAACCCACCCACGTCCCCTCTGATTGTGTGGACGACTTTGTCTATGTGGTCTTTTACGCAGACGAGACAGTGAAGATGGTCTATCGCTGTCTCGCTATCTAAACATGAAGTATGGATTGATATAATGGCGGTATGGAAATCAGTCTCGCTGTTTAGCGGAATCGACACGACTAAGATCAAGTCCGCTCAGGACGATTATCAGTTTGCCTTCGTGGATGGTCGCGATAATAACATCGCCAAACGAGTGGTCATTGATCCTGATGGCGTGGTTGTACCGACATCTATCGGCATACCCAAGCCACTGCAAGCACCCACGCATACCGGATTCATTTTCAACAATAAAGACGATGAAGGCACCGGCATTAAGAAAGGCAAGATCCTGCTGATCTGCTATACATATAAGAACGAAGAGGGGGACGAGAGCAATCCCTCCCCTGTCATGGTTATTGACA
>DAOPZE010000008.1:0-36910 GCA_035353255.1 Candidatus Cloacimonadota bacterium | reverse complement strand
TTCAGCGGAAATAATTATAGTGGAGTCCGATCAAAACCGGTGGGTGGATAGGAGGATCAATAGAGTTTGTCTCCGGTGCTGAGGAGTGAATCCTCAGACATGTGCGAGAAGACATTAATCTTGTAGCTGAAGAAACTCCTTGACATTTATGGAGTATCATTATTATAGTAGTCGAATACAGTTAAATGTGCAGTTCTACACATTGCTATCATTAATGATGAGCTTTGATACTTGGGCAGTTGAATGTTCAGCTGGATTATATATATCGTAAATGCGAATAAAATATGATTCTATAGGGATTTGTTGATATTGGGATACACGAGTGTTTCGAAATCCTCAGATTCCTGGAAGGACAAATGCGTATTGTATTAAAAGCCCCGCAAGGAGATAGCCATGAATAGACACGTCATGCTTCCGGTTTTCCTGGTTTTGGTACTGGGAGTTTTCTCATCTTTAGGCGCTACAGTCAGCGTTTCTGTGCCCGCTGATTATCCGACTCTGACTGAAGCGGTTAGCTGGCTCAATAGCCAAACTGTCAGCGATAATATCGTCATCAATGTCAGTGCCGGGCACACTGAATCGATAAGTGCCCCGATCACCCTGACGGCAACAGGTTCCGCTGCGTATTCGATCACTATCCAAAAGAACGGGGTAGGCGCGAATCCTTTGATCACCAGAACCGATACGGGAACCATCTCAACAACTACCGTGGCGGGATCAGGCGACGCGATCATTCGCATGGACGGATGTGATTACGTCACCTGGGACGGGATCGACGTTCGGGCAAATGAATCTACAATTGAATATGGCTATCTTACCTTCAAACCAAGCGGGACTGATGGCTGCCAGCACATAAGCGTCCTGAACTGCGTAGTGACGATGAATAAAGGCACCAGCAACGCTGTTATCGGCATTTATCTCAGTAATGGTCCTGTCACTACCAGCTCCGCTACTGGCGTCACAGTCACTGCGGAGAGCGGAAGAAGTAAATTCATCAGGATCAGTGGAGTCACTGTGCAGAACGTAGTTCATGGGATATATAGCCGTGGTTCATCCGCTGTGGGGTTTTCGGATAGCGATATTACCATAGGTGAGGAAGGAGCTCCGAATCTGATCCAGAACTATGGTGGCGGCAGATCAGTGCTCTCCAACGGCATATACTGCACCTACGTTGCCAATCCTTCCGTGTCTTACAATACCATCGATAACGCCGGAGGGGGAGGAACTGCGCACACTAACACGCTCTATGGGATTTATTTAAGTACCGGTATCAGCGGAGTTCATCACATCGATCACAACAGCATTACTCTGGCTGTTTCGGCAACGAACGCGTTTGTTTACTATATATATTGCGGGAGTTTGTGCACCAGCGAAAGCTATGTCGGCAACAGCTTTGCGGCAGGGACAATGGCTTTTACGGGGAATACGTACTTCATTAGTGCCAGCTCGTCAACTCCGGATAAAACAGTGAGCGATAACCGGATAATTGGCGCGATCAACCGCACCTCTGGTACAGGTTCTATCTACTGCTACTACAACTACGGGACTGCGAGCAGTGGTTTGGAGACTATCACCAATAATATCTTCTCAAATGTTTCGATCTCAGGTTCATCAGCGTTCTATGGTATCTATACGAGTGCTGGTACCGGCAGAGATCAGCTATGTGCCAATAATACTATTTCGAACATAAGCAGCGGCAGCGGATCATGTTTTTGCATCTCTCTGCTGAGTACGGACGCGCAGATAAATGATAATGCCATTCATGATATTACCGCCGGAGGAGATATCTATGGTATCAGATATGGCGGGGAATCGAACGTCTATCGCAACCGGATCTACAATTTTACAACCGGTACGTCGATATGCGGCATTTTCCAATCGGGCGGAGTTGTAAACAATTACGGGAATACTATCTATGATCTTACAAGTACAGGGACTGACCAGGTCACTTATGGTTTGTATATTGGTAACAGTACTGCATGCAATATCTACAACAATATGATCTACGGATTGCGTGCTCCGGGATATAATACAGTATCTACTCCAGTCATCAGGGGTATCCAGATCGCCGGAGGGGACGGCATTAATATCCATTACAATACCATATATCTGGATCATCAGGGCGTTAGTCCATACTTCGCGGCGACCGGTATCTGCCTCGGGGGTGGAACAGCCAATAATATCCGTAATAATATCGTTGTGAATAAATGTATCCCCGGTTCCACAGGGTATTCGACTGCTCTGAGCTCCAACGCTTTCTCTTTTCCCTACTATATCGGTCCCAATTCCGGCAGTAACATATATTTCGCGGATAGGATGCTCGATTTGAATGGCAGTTCGATCAGTACTCTTGAGAGATATAAGACGCTGCTGGCGGATCGGGAGCAAAGTTCGTTCTGGGAAGATGTTCCTTTTATCAGTACCAGTGGTGAAATTGACTTGCATATCCAGACCGGGGTGCCTACCAATGTGGAGGGTAATGCCCTCGTTCTGGCGGGATTTGATGAGGACTATGATGGTCAGGATCGTAATGCCGGCAGACCAGATATCGGTGCGGATGAAGGACGCTTTATGGCAATAGGCGCGCTTGAAGAGATAGTTATCGATGATGATAATAGTTCTCTTCCCGATGGTGTGACAGTAAGCTCAGGCGGAGTGGCGCCTGCCGGTCTTCTCGAGGTGGATACGGGTATCCCGGCACAGGTCTTTACGGTCACGGCGACTGGAACGAGGAACGTCACGATAATGAAGCCTGTGGGTTGGGTTTCGGATTGGTATTGCTGGATAGCATTGGGTAATCAGGTGTTTGAGGGAGCTAATCCAATTCCCTCGCAAACTTCCGGCTATACTTTCGAGTATGTGGATTTCGACGCGAAAGGTACTGCCGTTGTGGTTATTAACGACAATCAAACCTTGCCTGTGGAACTGAGCAGCTTTACTGCTACGGTGTCTTCCGGTCTTTTCGTTACTCTCGCGTGGGTGGCGGAATCGGAAACAGATCACGCTGGGTATAATATCTATCGCGGTGAAAGCGCAGAACTGAACACAGCGCTGAGGATCAATGCGCAGCTTATAGACAATGGTGTTGTCAACGGAACGCAGATCAGCTATTTCTATTCGGATTTCGAGGCATACAACAATATGCAATACTATTATTGGCTGGAAAGCGCTTCACTTGGCGGTACGTCTCAATTTTACGGTCCTATCGCGGTGACGATCGGTGACCCTGAAGATGATCCGGAACTGCCGGGAATTCAGCTTAGCACCATGCTGATGGATGCCTACCCCAATCCCTTTAATCCGAGTACGACTCTGCGCTATTCCTTGAAAGAAGCAGGGAACGTGAGAATGGACGTGTTTAACCTGAGAGGGCAGATCATCCGCAGCTTCGAAAGTTCGCATGACTCACCCGGTTTCTACCATATCGACTGGGATGGAACCGATGCCCATGGACAGCTTGTATCCAGCGGTATCTATATGTACCGCATGACCAGCGGCAGATATACATCAACTAAGAAGATGATACTTGCCAAGTAAGTTAAGTCCAGAAGTATAAGCTATGGCAGACCCGGTATATCAGCCGGGTCTGTTTCTATATATTGCATATTGATCGGTGCATTCAAGACGAGGTAGAGACTATTTCGGTGAACAGACAGCAGATTTATGGCGTCAGAATCCCGAAATGGACGTTCATCAGCAACTGGTTTTTCTGAAGACTTTTATGCTAAGATTGTTCTTGACAAATAAAACTCAAGCTTGACAATCGGCATTCAGAAACAACCCGCTGGAGGAAAATATGAAAAAGGCATGGTTATCATTAGCCATATTGCTTTGTGTATTATACGTTTGGGGGACGACTTTTGCTGAGCAGACCATTCCGATTCCGGGAGTATACAAATCCTCAGAAGCATGGGGAGATTATGACGGAGATGGAGATCTGGATCTGCTCATCGCTGGTCAGGCTTCGACGACTGATACTACCAGAATTGCCAGGATCTACCGGAATAACGCCGGAACCTTCGTTGATTCGGGTACGACCATTGCCGGCTATTCCTCCGCGGCTGTTGCCTGGGGGGATTATGACAATGACGGCGATCTGGATTTTGCTATATCCGGTCTTTCGGGAGGAATTCCTCTTACGAAGATCTACAACAACTCGGCAGGAGAGTTCTCCCCGCACACATCATCAACGCTGGTCGGTCTGGAAGCAGGAGCTATGGCTTGGGGAGACTATGACAGCGATGGTGATCTCGACCTTCTTGTGACCGGTAAAGACGGAACCGGAACGCCACGTACGATCATCTATATCAACACCTTAGGGACGTTCACTACGTCTCTGACGATCGCTACAGGCGTCTGGAGTTCCAGCGTTGCCTGGGGTGACTATGATAATGACGGTGATCTTGATTTCGTTATCTCAGGTGCAACTGCAAGCACGGAAGTGACGGAGATCTGGAAGAATACGGCAGGTGTCTTCGCCAAACTTACCACCGGCACGACGGCGATAATCGGGGTCTCTCTATCCACAGTTGCCTGGGCTGATTATGATAATGATGGTGATCTGGATCTCTTTATGGCAGGGAAACGAACCGTCACCTATTATACGAAACTCTACCGCAATGACAGCGGGACATTCGTCGATACCGCGGTCGATCTTCCGGGAGTGCAGAATGCTTCCCTCGATCTGGGTGATTATGACAACGACGGAGATGCTGATCTCCTGCTTACGGGTGAGTATTCCGATGGTACAACGACAGAGAACTACTCCCGTATCTATAGGAACAATTCCTTTATCTATTTCTACGATGAGACCTTTAGCCTTCCCGGCGTGAGAATGTCTTGCGTCACCTGGGGAGACTACGACGCGGACCGTGATCTGGATTTTGCCCTGACCGGTCTGGATAATACCGGGACACCCATTACCAAGATCTACAAGAACAACGGTTCGGCAGCCAATCTTGCTCCCACAGCTCCCACTGGTTTGGCTGTTCAGCAGATTGGGGAGTATATCAAGTTCTCCTGGCTGCCAGGCTCTGATACGATCACCCCGACCAATGCTCTCAGCTATAATCTGAGGATCGGTACCAGTTCAGGCGGTGTTCAGATCCTGCCACCCAATGCATCTTCCACAGGCTATAGACGTAAAGCGGGGCTTGGGATAGCTTCAAGCAATTGCTATTGGATGATCAAAGCTGCGGCATTGCCTTTCGGCGATTTCTATTGGAGTGTGCAAGCCGTTGATGGTGCAGGTATCGGCTCTCCCTGGGCGACACAGGCGTCTTTCAACGGTGGCAAGGTGCTTTCTCCTAACGGAGGAGAGTCCTGGGTTGCCGGTTCTACAAAGATCATCTATTGGTACTCCATGTCCAATGTGACCAACGTCAATATCTATTTCTCGAGTAATAATGGCTCGACCTGGACAAAGCTGAACGTTACGACCGTGCTAAGTAATTTGGGTAGATTCTCATTTACGGTGCCATCCGTAAGCTCATCGCAATGCCTGATGAAAGTGGAAGACAATGCTAATCCCGCGCTCTATGATGTCAGCGATGCCAATTTCACGGTAGGTACCGGCAGTTATCCCTATATTGCAGTGATCTATCCCAGTGACGCAAATATCAAGCTTCAGGTCGGTCAGCAATACTATATCACCTGGACGTCTAGCGGAGTCAGCAACGTCAAGATCGAGTTAAGCCTGGATGAAGGTTTGAGCTGGTCAACAGTTGTCGCTTCTGTTGCCGCAAGTGCTAACAGCTATCTGACGACTATTCCTGATACTCCTGCCGCTGCCTGTTACTATAGGATCAGCAGTACGACAAATCCTGCCATATATGATTGGAGTGACAATCCCTTCGCGATCGTGAAACTGAGCCTTCTGTTTCCCAATGCGGGAGACCATGTTCTGGCTCCTCCACCCTCGTCAAACAAGCTGAATGTGACTTGGACGAGTAGTGGGATCGCCAACATTAAGGTCGAATTCAGTAAAGACGGAGGCAATACCTGGAGAGCTCTGATCGCTTCCACGACGGCTGCTACAGGTTCTTATGCCGGAACAATCGCGGTGGACGACATCAGTCCCAACTGCCTCGTCAGGCTGACGGACGTTCTTGATGCCAGTGTCACATCACAGTCTTCGGGTACGTTCACGATAGCCGATCTCGATGTAGTCTATCCTTCGGCGACGAACATCAAACTTCAGACAGGAAGAGCTTATCAGGTCAAGTGGACAAGCGTCGGGGTCAGCACACCCCTGAAGATCCAGTACGCGACGAACTACACATCAACAACAGCGGATTGGATCACCATTGCGACGGATATCGCGCCTACGGACACGATGTATGTCTGGACCGTTCCTGCCATGCAGGGTTCCATAACCTGTAGAATCAGGATCTCAGCCAGAGATCAGGACAGTTTTGCCGATATCAGCGACAATAACTTTACGATCTCATCTTTGCAATTGCTCACTCCAAACGGAGGTGAGAACTGGTATTATCCGCCCACAAGATCGATCACCTGGCAGTCATCAACGGTCACGACGGTCAAGCTCGAGCTGAGCCTGGATGGAGGAACGACCTGGCCTATAACGATCGCCACGGGGCTAACTGCTTCGTCCGGAACCTACTCCTGGTCAGCCAGTGAATACAACAGCCCCAATGCCAGGGTCAGGGTCTCCGATACTGCCGCTCCAACTACCGTTTATGACGAGAGTGACAATGTCTTTACCCTTTACCAGCACCTGCAGCTTCTGCGTCCTAACGGTGGTGAGACCCTTATCACGGGTACTACCTACAACATACGCTGGCGCGCTGAGCCGGATATATCATCGGTTAAGCTGGACTATAGCACGAACGGCGGAACATCCTGGAGTACTATCACTTCAACGGCACTGACAGCCTCTCTCGGAACCTATTCGTGGTTAGTTCCGGGAACCGTCGGTTCCACCTATAAGGTCAGAGTCAGGCGTGATCCTGCCACTACGCCTAATACAATAGATATTTCTGACGCGAATTTCTCTGTTTCTAGTTCCATCCCTCCTGTTGCCTTCAGCGGTACTCCGGTTTCAGGAAACGTTCCACTTAGTGTCCAGTTCACGGATTCGACTCCCTGGCTGTCTGAACCGACAACCGGCTGGAGCTGGACTTTCGGAGATGGTGCCACATCGACTCTGAAGAATCCTTTGCATGTTTATACCGTGGTAGGGACTTATTCAGTTAGCCTGACAGTCACCAACACCATGGACGCGCCTCGTTCTCTGACCAAAACGAATTACATACAGGTGAATCCAAATTATGCTCAGATAGATCTGCAAACCGCAAGTCCCATGAGATTCTACGCGAATGTGGGGCAGACGACTGCCTGGGCAGATGTGATCATCAAGAACACCGGTACTTCGAACCTGATCGTGAATAGCCTGAATTGCACCGGCAGCGGATTCAGCTACCAGTATGCCAATCTGAACGTAGGCATTCTCCCCGGCGCAACGGACGTGATAAAGGTGAGATTCAGTCCCTTGGACGAGCTTCCTGTCAACGGTATACTCACTATCAACAGCAATGCCAATAATATGCCTGTGTTGCAAGTCGGTTTAGTGGGTAACGATGTTCCGGCTGTGGTGCAGAATCTTGTCGTCACGATCGTGGATCAAAGCGCAGTCCTGACTTGGTCACCGGTTAGCGTTTCCGTCGGAGGAGTGACTCTGACGCCTGATCTGTATGTGATCGAGTATAATGAAACACCCTATGAGAACGTCGATAACTACTATTATTATCTTTGGGCAACCCCGACCACGACCTTCACGCATTATCTGGTTGCCAGTTTCGCGGATAACATGTTCTACCGTGTGCGTGCAGTCATGAATCTCAGTCCCGCGCAGAGAACCTGGCTGGAATCCTTACGTGAGAGACCGGAAAAGCTGACCTGGGATCAGATCAGTCGCCGGTTAGAGACTTTAAGGAACTAAACAACATCATTTCAATACTATGGGAGTGCGGACTGTCCGCGCTCCCTTTTTTGTTTAAACTGTCCATTTTCGGAGACATCCTTGGAACCCAATACCATATCGTGACGTGACCATTTCCTCCCCAAAACCTTCTGTATAAAACGATCCGGAACAGCTTACGCAAGAATAATAGATTTGACATTCGGGCTGGATCAGATTATTTTGAACTGGTGTTGTTTGAAGTTCATGCTAAGTGTGATTTTGTACTTATACCTTTACAGGTGTGTGTGTTGCAAGGTTACCCGCAATTCTACTTCAAACTTGTTTTTTAGCGATCAGGATCACAGTGATAGGGTAGAAGTTCTACTTATTGCTGGTTCTGATTAAATGTGTTGATTCTAGTCAACAAAACAAAGACAAAGGAGTACTCTCATGAAGAGCAAATTGTTAGTCACTATGGTTTTAGCTCTTGCTTGTTTCTTTCTTTTCGCGGTAGATCAGGTCATGACACCTGATTCTCCCAATTACGATTCCTATAAACAGAATCAAACCTACACGCCGGAAGTGATGACATCACCGACTCATCCCACAATGGCATTCAACATCGGTGACAGCCCAAAGACCGATCCGGATCTACTTGTCCCTTGGGATGCCACGTTTATTCAGGCGATGGCTCCCAACGATGATGGCTATACCGATAATATCGTTTTCCCCTTCACGTTCACTCTTTATGGAGCGAATTACACATCCTGCTGGATCAACAACAACGGGAATATCTCCTTTGACGGCGGATATTCATCCTACACTCCCTGGGGATTCCCGATCGACGGTTCTCCGATGGTTGCCGCATTCTTCGCGGATGTAGATACCCGCGCAGCAGGCACGGTTTGGTACAAGATCGAGTCCAACCGGATGATCGTGATCTGGGACCACGTCGGCTATTATCAGCAAGCGTCTGATAAGCTCAACACCTTTGAATTGATCATAACCGATGGAACTGATCCCGCGATCGGTCTCGGTAACACGGTTGCCTTCAGTTATGGAGACATGCAGTGGACGACCGGAAGCGCTTCCGGCGGATCAGGAGGATTCGGCGGTACCGCAGCAACCGTCGGCATCAATAAGGGTTCAGGCTCCTTGTATGCACAGGTTGGCAGATTCGATCATGCCGGTTATGAATATGACGGTCCCTTTGACGTCAACGACGGTGTGGACTGGTTAGACGGTAAGCTATTCTATTTCAACACAGTGAATGCCGCTACCATGGTCATTACCCCCACGACGATCGTCAACGTTTCCGGTAGCGGTCTGCCCGGTGGCCTTGATCCTACCGACCCCACTCTGTACCCATATTTGGCGAGCTATCCCATTGCCGGTTTCCAGACAGTGACGATTCCGGTCGGCCCTGGAATCTGGTACGGCTGGGCATACTACGGCGGCGCCTGGCATCAAGCTGATGTCTTCCCCGTTTATGGTCCCGGAACCATGGTCTTCTCCAATGTGCCTTTTGGCGCGAAGTCAGACGTTCCCATCATATTGGATTCCGATCCTGTGATCGCTCCTATTCCGGAATCAAGCCTTCCTGCCGGTTATCCCGATCCTTGTCCGATCGAAGCAAATCCGCTCTTCCGTTCATTGACGGTCACCTGGAGTGGTACGCATGATGTATTCGTCGCTCGTATCCCTAACGAATGCCATGCCTTCGCTTACATTGGCGGAACCTGGACGGCTGCTTCCGCTCCCAATTGGACATGGACAAACGTCGATATGGACGCCAACAACCCGCTTTACGTTGTCACCTTCAGCCCCACCCTTCCCGTGGAATTGAGCAGCTTTACCGCGGTTGTCACGGCTCAGAACTTCGTGAAGTTAACCTGGGTCACTCAGTCTGAAACTGGATTGAGTGGTTACAATATCTACAGAAACAGCTCGAACAACTCCGCAAACGCGACCCATATTGGCTTCGTGACCTCCAACAACAGCTCAACGCAGCAGATCTATACCCTTACCGATAACGAGGTAGAGATCGACAATTCATATTACTACTGGCTGCAGAGTGTCGAATACAACGGTTCAAGCACACTTTATGGTCCTGTTTTAGTGAACGTTGAAGGCAGCGATGTCCCTGAGATCCCTGTTTCCACCGTCATGGGAAGCGCCTATCCTAATCCGTTCGTGACCGCTACCAATATCGATGTCAGCGTGAAAGCCGGTGAACAAGCTCAGGTTAGTATCTATAACCTCACTGGTCAGTTGATCAGGAGCTATACGCTTAGCGAAGGCAGCCACACCATCAACTGGGATGGTAAGGACAGCAAGAACAACCTCTGTGGCAGTGGTATCTACTTCTACAGACTTACCAGTCCAAGTGTCAACCAAACCAGAAAGATGATGATAGTCAAATAATTAAACCTGATCATAATCGAAAACCCGGGTTTCTGACCCGGGTTTTTTTATTGCTTCAGGAATACTTCCATGCTAATGATCTGACTGCTAATATCAGGGCATCCTCTCTCTATCATCTTACGTCATGACGTAAGATGATAGAGAGAGGATAGAGAGATGATGGTCATTTGATCAAAGGCAGAATGAGGGAGAAACGAGACAACAGACTAGTCTGAAGGGGACTTAGAAACAGATTGGGTGAATTGCCAGATCAGGATCAGGCGAAGACAAGCTGATAGGAGGCTATGGCAAAGGCTACTCCTACATTGAGAGAGTTCTTCCAGCCCATGACCGGCAGGGCAAGGCACATATCGCAGAGAGACAAGACGGTAGGGGAGATGCCCAGGCTCTCATTTCCCAGCACTAAAGCGAAAGGATGATCCGGCTTGAAGGTCATGACGGAAACAGCGGCTTCGGCTGTCTCCAGAGCGTAGATGCGATATCCTTTTTCTTTCAGTTCCAGGATGGCATCGACGGTTCTTTCCGTGTGACGCCAGGAGACCCGCTCACAGGTTCCCATTGCGGTCTTGGACATGTTTGGATGCTCGGGAGTCGGGGTCGTTCCGCAGAGGACCAACTCCCCCAATGCCAGGCATTCCGAGGTACGGAAGATGGAGCCAACGTTGAAGACTGAGCGTAGATTATCGAGAACGACTTTGATCCCGGCGGAGCGTTCGAGCCTGGCGGGATCGGTCTGACGCAGTCCGTCGCCCTTCAGTACGGGGATCTGGGTGTCTTTGAAGCTACGACCGGATCTGGTGAAGTAATCCGAGATCACGGCACCGGTCGTATATCGCTCAAAAGCTGCGGAGAGTGTGTACTCTATTCCCAGAAAGGGTTGTCTATCCTCCTGCGGGAGTAAGGCGATACAGCTCAGGATATTGGGGACGATCTCAGCTACGAAGCCGGGATCAGCGAGTCCCCGCTCCAGACTCTGCAGGAGCTTCTCCAGCGCTTTTATCCTTCCGGATGATGAGAGCGAGAGGAACTTCCGCTCGCTGAACTTGTTTATCTGCCTGATCTTATTCTCCCGGGTCTCACCTCATCCGCTGACCAATTCGTAGAGCAGATAACCATTCAGCATATAGAGGACTTTGTCAAACTCACGATCTCCGGGGATGATGATATCGGCATTCTTCTTGGTAGGCTCGATGAAGGCATCGTGAGATGGTTTTACGGTATCCAGGTATTTATCCAGTACGCCTTCGACGTCGTAGCCCCTATCCCTGATATCGCGTGACATTCTGCGAGTCAGACGGATGTCGGCGTCAGTATCGACAAATATCTTGAGATCGCTGATCGCAAGCAGCTCGGGATAATAGAGAGCGAAGATCCCTTCGAGGATGACAACGTCGGCAAAAGCGACGCAGAGGGTACCTTCGCTGCGTTGGTGGGTGATAAAGTTGTAATCCGGAACGTTAACAGCCTCACCATCGAGCATCAGTTTGATGTCATGGATGAGGTAATCGGTGTCGATGGAATCCGGATGATCAAAGTTGTAGAACTTTGCGGTGTCTGAATCCATCCCGCTCAGGTCTCGATAATAGTTGTCGTGGGAGACGATGACGGTTTTGAGGTCGTGGATCCGTTTGCCGATGGCTTTGGCAATGGTCGTCTTGCCGGAGCAAGTTCCGCCGCCGATCAGGATGAGCCTGGAGTTGTTCTTCATAAGTCCTTTTATAAGTTAGATTTCAGCTTCTGCCACCTGTCCCGGTGGTTGAAGAAGTTAAGTTTCAGTTCCGTGTATTTGTCGATCACAGGACCGATGGCTTTCAGGCGTGCCATGATGCTGTCTTTGCGGTAATGTTCGTTGTTGGAGACGGTTTGGGAGGCATAGATCCTGCTGAAGATGTCTTTTACCTTGCCGGAATCGTAACCCGCGCGGGCAGAATAGAGAAGACCGAGTGAATCAGCCTGGAGTTCATACTTGTCCAGTCTGCCGGCGATAAGGTCGTTGAACATATCAGCCATGTCCTGTTCAAGTTCCTTCTCCGTGGCAATGTTTTGGGACGAAGAGAATCCTTCGGTGTCTATATCCAGTTCGTCAAACACGGATTCAGCGGCGATCTGATTGACTTGCTGCCGGGCTTCCTTGATACCGTGGAATCGAGATACATGGGCGATCTCATGGGCGAGGATGAAAGCAAGATCCGCCTCGCTATCCATCAGGCGTAGCATTCCTCTGGTGATGAAAACGATCCCTCCCGGACAGGCATAGGCATTCGGGGCGTCAATATCCAGGATGAAAAACTTGAAGGTGATATCCGGAACATCGCTACAGTTGACGAGGTTACAACCGACTTGATTGATGTAGCGGAGCAGATTCGGCTCGTTATACAGACCCTGCTGCGCTATCACTGAAGCCAGGGACAAGCCAAAACCTTCCGCAGCTTCGGCGTAGTAATCGGGTTCGATCCGCTCGGGAAGAGCTATTCTCTTTGTGAAACAAGATGGTTTGACATCCAGATACGTGTTGTTCAGGAACTCCTCAAAGGCGACCGGATCGAGAGATTGATCCATTACGTAGAGGACAAATTCGTCACTGCCCTTGAATTGCTTGTTGAATTGCGCGGCAAAGCCCTTTACTCCGGCGGAAATGCTGTGTTGATTCACGGTTGTTCCCGGCTTAGCTTGCATACCGGCAAAGATGTCCTTCCTGGGAGGTTGAGCTTTGGTTGCCGAGACCGAGACGAAGCCGTTCTGGGCTTCATAGAGGACGTTGTACCAGGAATCGGTCTGGCTGAGAAGCTGCAAGCGAGTGTTGAGCGCAAGCTCTTTCAGTACTGTGTAATACGAGCCGGGGCCTTTCCTCATGACAGAACGGTCCCGCTTGATCACAACATCCGTGGCGCAGAGCGAGATCACTGTCATCGAAAGGACCAGGAATACTGCTATCTTTCTCATGATACTCCTCCTTCAGGGGGTTTGTTTGGGAACCTTGAGCAATAGACTGTAGAAGAACTCAAGGTCAATGGGTTTGGAGATATAATCATCCATGCCGGCTGCGATGAAACGCTCTCTGTCGCCAGCCATGACTGCTGCGGTAAAGGCGTAGATGATCGTGTGCCGGTTCATTTCCATGCCTATCTTACGTATTTGGATCGTAGCGGTGACGCCATCCATGATCGGCATCTGGATGTCCATCAGGATGCAATCAAAGTCTTCATTACGGTAGATCTCCACCGCTTCGGCACCATGGTTTGCGATGGTCACCTCAAGATTCCAGGCTTCTAACTGGCGTTGCGTCACAGTTTGATTCACCAGATCATCCTCGACCAGCAGAACTTTCAGACGTGGCAGAAGGTTCTTCACGAACTGCTGATCCTCGTTTAGAGGCTTTGATTCGGGCGCGGGATTCGCATTCTGAGCGAAAGGAAGGATAAAGAAGAAGCCACTGCCCTGACCAGGCTCGCTCTCGACCCAGATAAACCCTCCCATAAGCTCTACCAAACGTTTGACTATAGAGAGTCCAAGCCCGGTTCCTCCATACTTTCGGGTGATCCTGTTATCCAACTGCGAGAAGTTATCGAAGATGTCCTTTTGCTTGTGTGGATCGATACCGATGCCTGTGTCCCGAACGCTGAACAGGATGCGTATATCCTGATCTGTACGGTTATAGACTTCAGCGCTGACTTCAATATAGCCTTCATCGGTAAACTTCATGGCGTTCTGCATGAGGTTGATAAAGATCTGCCTCAGCCGCAACATGTCCCCATGCAGCACTCCGGGGATATTCTCGTGGATCCTGGTTCGGACATCCAGCCCCGGTTTTTCCCGTTGATAAGCAAAACCTTTCACGATGTCCTCAATGAGGAACACCGGATTGAAATCGTTGAGTATAAGCTCCATTTTACCGCTTTCTATCTTGGAGACGTCCAGAACATCATTGATGATCTTGAGCAAGCTCTGTCCCGAATTGTAGATAATGTCGTAGTACTCACGTTGTTCAGGAGTGTATTCCATCTGCAACAGAACTTGAATGAAGCCGAGGATTCCATTCAATGGAGTGCGGATCTCATGGCTCATGTTTGCCAGGAAGTGTCCCTTGGCGACATTTGCCGATTCTGCCTTTTCCTTGGCTTCGAGTAGTTCCGCTTCGAGGTTCTTCTGTGAAGTGATATCCATAATGAAACCAAAGACTACCGGATGTCCGTCGATGATCTTCATATCCACGATGTAATCCATTGCCCAGCGCACTTCTCCGCTTTTGGTGACGATACGATACTGCTTGACATCCGAAGTGATGTTATCACGGATCTGTTCCTGATAGCGAGCCGCGATCCAGGGGCGGTCTTCTGAGAAGATGAAGTTTGAGAAACCCAAGTCCTGAGAAAGTGCGTCTTCCTGACAATAACCCCAGATACTCAGACCTTCGGACACGTATATCGTGCGGGGTGGATCAAGCTGGTACTTGTAGGCAACGAGCGGACCCTTCCTTAGGATCACCAGGTCCTCTTCCAGATCCTGTAGCTTGAGCTTTTCACTTTTAAGATGATTCTCCAGCTTCTTAGCTCTTCGTTTGGCGCGATAAAGCTTTCTGGTTATCCAGAAAAGCAGAGCAAGCATGACCAGCGTGAACAGGATGTGGATGATCACTACTTTTCTGCTGTTTATCCTTTCCCGAATGAAGCCCGGATCATAGGAGCCAAACCACTTCTTCTGTAAAGCTTTCTGTCGTCCATCACGCTGGATCTCTGCCAGAGCTGTGTTTACCCGCTTGATCAGTTCCGGATCCTTTGAAGCAAAACAATAGTACTTGGGAAGTATCTCACCCGGGAGAGAACGCAAGTTCTTTAGTTTAGAACTTTTAATCAGATAGCTGCCATGCATGTAATTGATCAGAGCAGCGTCCGCTGTTCCGGTCGAGAGGAGAAGTAAAGCGTTTTCCTGGCTGGGAACTTCGATCAGCTTACCGGAGAACTTATCTCTGTCAAAGAAGTCGGATGACACGTCTCCCTGCTGGATAATGATGCTGGCGTGATGAAGATCAGCCATGCTTTTGATCTTGCTGTTGTCACGGACGAAGAGAGCACGCCAGGTGCGGTAATGCGGCTCCGAAAAGCTGATCGTTCGGGCACGGGTCATTGTGAATGCCATTCCCTGGATCAGATCGATCTCGCCCGATTCAAGCTCCTCCATGACCCTCGACCATTTCTCCAGCCGAAACTCGACGTTGACGCCAAGCTCCTTGCCAAGTTCCCGGCTGAGATCGATGTTATAGCCTCTGGGCTGACCATCCTGCCCCAGATATTCATAAGGAGGATACTCGGAATCTCCACCAATGATCAGCGTTTCAGCCCATAAGCCGGAAGCAGTGCTCAACCCGATGAGCACTGCCAATAAACATAAAAAACAAAGTCTAATTCTCATCGATCCCCTTCAGCGGTCAGTATAAAGAACGGAACATTCAAGCCAAAGACCGGCTGGTCTCAAAGATCACCGATCCGTCGCAGATACCTCTGCATATCAAACTTTCTCAATAGCCCCGCGGAATTCATATAGCGGACATTGCCGAAAACCTGCCTGGATTGCCAGGGACGATCATGCTTACCAAAGCACCAGGCAATACCCGCGAAGGCGTTGGCATCCCTTCCATCCAGCTCATATTTGTTATTCAGAAACACCAGCCGGTAGAATGCCTCTTCAGGATCAGGAGTCCATTCAATGACTTTCTTACCCCAGTACATCCTCATATAATTGTGCATTTTTCCGCAACTTAGCATCTCTTTCTGCGCAGCATTCCAATATGGGTCATGCGTGTCTGAATTCTCCAATCTGTCAAGAGAATATTCCCAGTGCCGCGGATCGGACTGATGCGCTTCGAGGCTCAGCCTTGCCCAGGCAGGAATAGCCTCATAAGTATCGTATAGTGGATTGTAATTACAGAAGTTCCAGCTCAGTTCACGGCGCACGATCAGCTCTTCCATGAAAGCCGCGACATCCGCATAAATCCCTGATAATTCAGCTTTATGAAGGATCAACTCCGGCAATCTCAGCGGATCAATGTTCACGTCTCTGAAAACGGACATGCAGATCTCCAGGGGAGAGATCTGACCGAAATGGAGATAGGGGCTAATCTCGCTCTGGCAAGGTACCCCAGGATCTCCATGCTGACTCGCGTACAGCGGAAGCCGTTCGCTGATAAACTCTTTTAGCCGGGAGAGAGCACAGGTGTGACCACCCGCAAAATTTCTAACCGGGGATACTGTGGCGTCGATCGGCGACGATGATCCTATCCATGCTTCCAGTGCCCGGCAGGTTTCCAGCTCACTACCCAAGCGATAATCAGTTCCCAGAAACACCTTTTTGATCAAGGCAAATGCTCCTGTTTGATGAGGGAACGAAGGAACTCCAGGGTCGATCAGCCAGTCTGACATCTGTTTGGAAAGCTTGGAACGCAGAGTCGCGGCGGAATATTCTTCTTTGATCGAAGCGCGACGCACAGGAACAATTGTTTCAGTATCCAGCTCCGTGTAGGGCACTCCCCTCAGCTCCAAAGCTTCGTAGAGTCTGCGTCGCAGTTCTTTCTGCCAGTTCAGGCAACCGCTGTCACAGACGAGACGCGCGCAGTTTCCTGATACTAGGGGGAGAATCTCATCAGCTTTACCATTGAGGAGAACCAGAGGGACTTTGATCTTTTCGAGGTTTCGGGCTACCTCCAGCAGACCTTCGAACATAAAACGGAAATGTCGCAAGTTAGTTTCCGGCAAAGTTGCGTCCACACAGAAAGCAACCAGTAAAGGCAGTCTGAACCTGGCTGATTCGGATGCTGCGTACTCCAGAGCCGGATTGAAGTCAATTCTCTGCGCCGCTTGCATCCAATAGAGGACGAACTCTCCTTTCCCGACCGGAGGATCGAAGGTGGTTATGATCCGCTCATGCGATAGATTCAAGGGACACGCGACTCCTTTCGTAACATTCTGACAAGTTAATAAAGAGAGAAGCCCGCTGATTCCGTCAAGTTTTATCCTTTCCGAGGCATGATCACTATTACTTCCTGACCTGTGTGGTGCGCGCTTAACTGCAATCCCGGCAATACGCTATGAGCGTAGCGTTTGGTCGAATCTATCCTTGCCCAGCCTCCTACTATCTCACCGAACGGTTTCGCGATCACTATTGAAAACCCCCGCAACGCTTCCTGAATTCCATACGGATATCGTACAGGAGGCATACGGTCAGCGTACTGTTACGATAGGGTCATGGTTGCCTCTGATTAAAGGAACTCAAAGATCATATAAGCAACGACAAACAAGAAATGATACAGGGTTCTCCAGGTCGCCGGGTATCAAGAACGAGCCTGATTTTCACCGGATCCTGCTCCGTGAAAGTGAAAATCCTGACAAAAAACTTGACAAAACGGCGTAAGTTTATTATGCGTATAGCATCAGAAATATAAACAGGATATCGTTACAAGGGAGTTCGTTTGCTATTACAAAAGTATTTTGAAACCCGGCTAGAGATGATCGAGACAGCCTTGAAAGGCTATCTGACTTTTCCTGATCCTCACGCGAAGGAGCTGAAGGCTGCCATGAATCAGGCGGTGTTTTCCGGTGGGAAACGCTGGCGTCCGCTTTTGCTCGTCTCGATCTACGAGATGCTGATCGGCATGAAAAAATCAAAGATGCTGGATAGCGTAATCTCCGCTGCTTGTGCCGTGGAGATCATGCACAACGCGGCATTGATCCATGATGATATGCCGGCAGTCATGAATAAAAAGGAACGGCGCAATGCCCCGGCTTTGCATATGGCTTATGACAATACGATAGCCATCCTTGCCGGCGACGCTCTCTATACTCATGCCTTTGGCGTGCTTGCCGATATCAAGGATCCCCGCAAAGCTGTCCAGGCGGTGAGGATCCTCTCGAACTACAGCATGTCCTATGGCTTGATCGGAGGTCAGGCGGTGGCGTTGATCAATAAACGCAAAGTCATGAAGATCAACACCCTGCGCTACATCGATTCCAAAAAGACAGGCGCGCTTCTGCAAGCTGCTTCAGATATTGCCTGCGTAATGGCTGACGCGGATGAGAACACACGGCAGATCATGGGTAGTTACGCGCTCAATCTTGCTCTGGCACAGCAAATGATCGATGACATCGCCGCTGACTATGGCAGGGGTAGTGAAGGTCTGGATGGAGAAGATGAATTCGTGCCGGTCTCCAGAGCCAGCTATACGGGGCTTTTGGGTTTTGATAAAGCCCGTAAAACAGTCGAGAAGATGCTCGAAGAATCCGAGAGGATGATCAAGCCCTTCCCGCATAACGATGTTTTGGTCGAGTTTATTCAAATGATTCAGGAGAAGATGCCATAACGAACCGATGATTGATATACATTGTCACATATTACCAAACATAGACGACGGCTCGAGAGACGAGGAACATTCACTTCAACAGCTTAGGAGCATGGTCGAAGGTGGGATCAGTCGAGTCTATCTCACATCACATTATTTCCGCGGACACTATCAGTATACCCGGGCTGAATATGATGCGAAGTTTGACCGCCTAAGGGGACTGGTCAAGGCAGAATTGCCTGAACTAGAGTTATTACCTGGGTTTGAAGTCTATATCCAGCCCGGGATTCTTGAAGATATCGAGGAACATAACCTCTGCCTGGGCGATTCACGATACGTGCTGATCGAATCCGAACTGAACGGCCTCCCCACAGATTTCTACTTCAATATCTATCCCATCCTGCGAAAAGGATTCCGCCCTATTCTTGCACATGCAGAACGCTATGTCAGCATCATGAAAGATCCGGCTGAGGCACAAAAGTATCTGGAACAGAATATCTATATTCAGGTCAACGCGGGAAGCCTGATGGGGCTTTATGGTGAAAAGGTCAAAGAGACCGCGATCAAACTCGTCGAAGAAGGCTGGGTTCATTTTATCGCTTCGGATGATCATGTGCGAAGCGATTATAAGGCATATTTCTCGGCGCGGGAATGGATCACGGAACACATCGATGCCACTACGGCAGAGCTTTTGACCCATGACTATCCCGGGATGATCCAGGATGGCATACACGTTCCCTACAAATACGTTAAGGTCATCAAACCGAGACACAGGCATCATAAACGCAGTCTTTGGGAAAAGATGTTCGGAGTCTCCTGATGAAGAAGATACTGATCACGGGAATAACAGGTCTGATCGGCAAAGCAGTTCTTAGAAAGCTTCTCCTGACTCCTGAAGCTTATCAGATCACGGCTCTGGTGAGACCATTGACGGCATTGGAAAGATTTCAGGAGTTCAATTCTCAGATCGAGATCGTTCCTATCGACCTGACGGAAGTACTTGAGCTGCGCAAGTTTCTGGATTCCAGGCAGTTTGATACAGTTATCCATATCGGAGCTTTGCGGGGCGGACGGAAATTCCCCAAGCAGGTTTACTACACAGCCAACGTGATGGCGACGGAACAGATCGCAGAGTACTGCGCGGCGAGCGGGGCAGATCTGCTCTTTTGTTCATCAGTCGGAGTGTTTGGTGCGATCCCGGAAGAACTTCCCGCCAACAATCATACGGACATGAACCCAGATAATTACTATCACTATACAAAAATACAATCCGAGAAACTGATCAACAGAATGGCACTCAAAGGACTCAAAGCTGCCATCCTGCGTCCCTCCATCACCTATGGTACTGGGGATTTTGGCTTTCCATTTCAACTCGTCAAGATGGTGGATAAGAAGATCTTCCCGATGATCAATAAGCGGATCTGGATACATCTGTGCAGTATAGAGACCATTTCAGACGCCTTTATCTGGTTGGTGGAACATGAATATCCGAATGCTCTGGCGCTCAATATCGCTGATCGTGAACCCGTCCAGCTCAAAGATCTGGTCAATTTTATCAGCCGGCAATTGTGCAACAAGAACTATCCTGAATGGATAAGCCTGGATAGGCACTTGTTCTCCTTGGGCGAGATGGTCGCAAAGAAGCTTCGTAATGAGCTCTGGACAAGCCGCTTTCAACTGATCTCCAGAAGCTGGATCTATGACGTTAGGGAAGCGTATGGTCTCATGGAACTGAAAGAGCGGTTCACCATACCGGACATCAGGATCACTATCAAAGACTACCAACGTAAGTAGAAAGATGGCTATCCCGATCATCCACGACTGGAAGAAGTATTTCACTTACCCCGATGAAGGGCTTGGTTCGTCCTACGAACGCATCGTGATCAACAACGTTATCCGCTCACTGGTCGAGAGATACGGGGTGGAGACGATACTGGAAACGCCCTCCTTCGGCTTTACCGGGATGAGCGGGATCAACCTCATGAACGAAGCTTTGGCCGGCAGAAAGATCGCTCTCGAAGATAATGAAAGGGAACGACTCGACCTTGTCGCCGATCTCTGGACGGAGACAGGCTTGAGCCTGAATGCGGTTATGAACCCTGATTATCGCAAGCTTGAATATGTTGATAGGGCCTTTGATATGGCTTTCAACTTCTCTGCCTTGTGGTTTGTCTCCGATCTTAAGGAGTTTCTCTCCGAACTGACCAGAGTGACCGATAAAGTTATCATGCTCTCCGTTCCTAATCGCAGCGGTATTGGTTTCAAGCTTCAGATGAAAGATTATGATCCGGGGAAGTATCCAGAACTTCACCCTCAGTTTATTGATACGCGCTCTATTGAGTTTATCATGGGTAAGCTGGGTTGGATCAAGGAGCAAAGCGGTTATTTCGACTGCCCGCCTTGGCCAGATATTGGCATGAGTAAGGAAGACTTTCTGGCGAAGACAATTGGTCTGAAGCGCGATCTCACTGAGCAAAATAAGCCAGCAAGGGCGGATTCCGCCAAGAAAGCACTCACTATCCTTGATCACTACAAAGGCAAAGAACCGGACTTCCCTCAGAGAATGCAGAAGTTCTACTTCCTTGAACGTCTGGCGCCTGTGTGGTTCAAGAGAGTCTGGGCGCACCACTATTACATGATATTCGTTCCTCATGCATAAGAAAAGATTATTAAGTCTCATCCTGGGGCTTGTCATTGGACTCGCGCTGATCGCCGTCTGGCTTAGCTACACGGAACTGGGAACTGTTCTGCAACTCATCAGGAAGGTCAACGTTCAGCTTGTGGTCTTTGCCTCAATCATCTATGTGATGGCGTATTTTGTCAGGTCGGTCAGGTGGAATCTGCTCATTCCACGGGAAGCTAATGTCTCGGTATTTCGCAGCTGGCTATACTCAAACGGGGGCAATTTCATCAACTACATGATCCCCATCCGTCTGGGTGAATTGGTCAAAGCCTGGTTTATCAGGCGTAATCACGGGCTGCAGATCATGAAGACCTTGCCTTCGATCTTCATCGATAAAACCTTCGACACCATAGGCATCTTCTTTGTGCTGATCACGATACCTTTTCTAGCTATCAAGCTTACGACCTCCATGATTATTCTGTTAGGTATCTTGTTGCTGGTCTTTGTGTTGTCTCTGGTTCTCATACTGGTGGCAGCTTTTCATCAGGAAGGCGTCATAGCCCTGTTTCGTAAGTGGTTTTCAAAGCTTCCATCCAGGGTAGGGAGCAAGCTTATCTCCTATATGGAGATCTTCATCAGGGGATTGAACATTCTGGAGCACCACTGGACGATCCTGTTCAGCGCGGTACTACTGACCGCTGTGGGCGTCGCTTTGGACGGCACCTATTTCTATCTGCTCTTCCGTGCTTTCTCAGTGAACTATCCATTTGTTCTTGTGTTGTTTGGCTACACTCTGATCAATCTCTCTTACGCAATTCCGCAGCCTCCAGCGCAGCTTGGCAGTAACGAGTGGATGATGATCATTATCTTCTCCATAGGATTTGGATTGACGAAAGAGAGCGCTTCGGCAATCATGGTTTTCGCTCATGTTCTGACTGCTCTGATCATGAGTATTCTCGGGATATTTTCTTTTTCCCTAAGCGGTTATGACGTACTGAAAGCAGTTTATAAGGATGATACTCAATATGGAAACTAATGCCATTGAAAAGATAAACCAGCTGGCGCAAGCCAAATCCAAACTCAGACAGGAAGTAGCCAAAGTCATTATCGGACAGGACAAGGTTATCGATCAAGTCCTGATCGGTCTTTTTTCCGGAGGACATATTCTCATTGAGGGTGTTCCCGGTCTGGCAAAGACTCTGCTTATATCCACGATAGCCAAAGCCCTTAATCTTTCATTCAGCCGTATCCAGTTCACGCCTGATCTGATGCCTTCAGATATTACCGGCAGCGATATCCTCGTCACCTCCTCAAGCGGTGACAACAAAGAATTCCAGTATCTGAAGGGACCGATCTTTGCCAATATCATCCTCGCCGATGAGATAAACCGAACTCCACCTAAAACTCAGGCTGCCCTTCTGCAGGCTATGCAGGAGAACACTGTCACCTCAGGTAATAAAACCTGGAAGCTGGATCTTCCCTTTATCGTCATGGCAACCCAGAACCCCATTGAGCAGGAAGGGACTTATCCCCTGCCTGAGGCTCAACTGGATAGATTCATGTTCTATATCAAGATCGACTACCCTTCCTATGAAGAGGAACTGGGCATAGTCGAATCGACGACCGGTCTGACGGGGAACGAACCAATTCCCAGCTTTACTCCTCAGGAGATCATCGCCTGTCAGGAGATGATCAGGAGTCTGCCGGTCAGCAAGCA
This sequence comes from Candidatus Cloacimonadota bacterium, assembly GCA_035353255.1. Classification (GTDB taxonomy): domain Bacteria; phylum Cloacimonadota; class Cloacimonadia; order Cloacimonadales; family Cloacimonadaceae; genus PHBP01. Next base: position 13,896 of record DAOPZE010000008.1, on the reverse strand, counting down.
TGTCATGGAATTCGCCGTTAAACTGGTTCGCAAGACGAGACCCAACACACAGGAAGCATCCCCTGAAGTAGTCAAGTGGGTTTCCTGGGGTGCTGGTCCGCGAGCCTCCCAATATCTGATCATGGCAGCCAAGACGAGAGCCGCCCTTTCGGGAAGGCTGACTCCGGCGGAAGAAGACGTTCGCGCCGTTGCCGATATCGTTCTAGGCCATAGGATCCTGGTCTCCTTTGCCGCGGAAGCGGAAGGGATCAGTTCTCATGATCTGATCAAAACCCTCTTGGAGCAGTTATGAAGCAAAAAGCTATATTCTGTCTCGGACTCCTGTTCGTCGCCAGTCTGTGCTTTGGTATAGACGACAAGTTCCTGCATCAGATGGCGCATATCAAGGGTAACCCTGCCTACGCTGTCGATGCGGGAAACCAACAAGTCTTTGTCCGCAACAACAACAACATCCTGATCTATAGCACTTTCAACGCTTGGAAACCGCGTCTGGAAGCAGGGTTCTATTCCGTTTTCCCGATCGAGGACATGAACGTCGCGGGAGACAAGTACATCTACGTGAGTTCCCGCGAGGTCACGAACACGATAACTCCGATCGACACACTGGATACCTTCGGTAAGATCTATTTCACTACGACCATTCTGGGGGATAAGCTCACCCGGGAAGGCTCGACTCTTTATATTGCCGATCGCTACCGTGGCATCGACATCGTGGATATAGGTAGCGGTGGACAGCAGGAAATTCGCTCCACCTTCAGTGAAAAGTGGGGCATTAGGGACTTCCAGGCGGAGTATCCTTATCTCTACGCTCTCAATGACTTTGGGCTTGTCACGGTTGACATCACAGACCTCCAGTTCCCTCAATCCATGGACACGAACTATGAATTGGTCAACGCCAAAGTCATCGCAAAGAATGGAGAAACCCTCTGGATCGGAGCAGGGAAGAACCTTGTCGCCATCAACATCCGCAACATCCGTCAGCCGGGATTCCTGACCCAGTATAGATTGGCGAGCGAGATCCTCGATCTTGAGATCAAAGACAACCGTCTCTACATCGCGTTGGGAACGGGAGGGATGAAGATACTCGATGTAAGCAATCCCTTGCGGATCGAAGATCTGACGACTCTGACGCTGCCCATGTCCGTCTATGATGTGGCTCTGGATGCTGATTACATCATGCTAGCTCTGGGCAAGGACGGCTGGATGCTCTATCAGTATCGGTAGATCATAAGTATATTCCCTCTGTTATAATTCAGGGTCGATCTTGGATCGTCCCAGCGGTTTGGCTAGAAGTATCGTATCCTAACTATTGAACGTCAGGATGACGTTCCCACTGAATGACTATTCTTCCTATTGCGGGAACCGTACTCCTCCCGTACGCTGTCCGTACGGTGACCGTATGATATCCGTACAAAATACGCTGAAGATACGGCAGGAATTCGGGATAGGTTTAGCATGGATGGGGCAAAGCAATGAGGAAGGGAAAAGGAAGAACCTTATCTGCTCCGGAATTTGATCGACAGACAAAATCTATTTCCTGCTGATCGCCTGAACCGGGCAACCTCCGAAATCTGTTTTGTTTCCACTCACGCAGATATCACAGGATATGCAAATATCGGTGTCGATGACTGCTTTACCATCGACCATGGTGATTGCCTGAACCGGGCAGTTCGAGACGCAAAGCGTGCAGCCGATACACTTTTTGGGGTCAACGGTATATTTGGGAGTGGTTTTGACCGGTTGGGACACTTGCTTGGTCGTATCTTTTCCGGTGGTTGTCTTTGGGGTGTCCGGAGTTGGTTTGTTATCGGGCTTCGTTGCCACAGGAGTAACCGCTGCCGGGATAGCGCTGGTGTTGGTGACGATCTTATCAGCCGGAGTATTCGCCGGAGGAACTCCGATCACACAACGTCGGCAACCGATGCATTTGTCCACGTCGATCTTTGCCTTGCTGTTCTCCATGGAGATAGCGTTGACAGGACAAACGGTGATCAATTCATCCTTGCCCAGGATTCCCAGGGTGAAGAGGATCTGGATCGTTCCCAAGGCGAGTAATAACGCAATGATAGCAATTTGCAAGAATGTCTTCATGATTCCTCCCGACACTCGGTCACGGTACAAGGTTTGGGGCATTTCTCAGCGCACAGACCGCAGCCGATGCAATTCGGGTCGTTGACATACTCGCTTTCGAGTAAGTCTATATTCATGGGGCAGTTCATATTACAGATCCTGCAATCGATACATGATTCGAGATTGCGGCGCACCTTGAGGCGTTTGATACCGAAGATACCTCCTAACCACTGGAAGATATTCAGCAGAGCTGCGTAGGGACAGAGGAATCTGCACCAGAGACGCTCTGTGAAGAAGGCTCCCACAGCGATGATCCCCAGAACGAAGAGACCACCCAGATCGAGAAATGGTATCTGAGATAAAGCGTATATCGGACAGTATCTTATGTACAAATACGCGAGTTTCCCGATGACCAGGATCGAGGTGATGATGAGGACGAGGTATTTGAGCTTGGCAAGCTTCCTCTCGTAGAAGAAAGGTACCCGGGTCTTCATCCTGTATTTCGGCTTTCGGAGCTGGAAGATTCCCTCCTGAAAAGTACCGAGCGGACAGATGTAGGAGCAGAACTTGCGTCCCCAGAAGATGCTGCTGATCAGGAAAATAAGCCCGAGGATCACGGCAGTCGGGAAGAGGACGTAAGCGAGCCTGAAAAGCGTGTCCGGATTTAGCCCGAAACATACAGCCGCGTATGGACAAGCGTTGTGGATGGCTTTACGGCCTGAGATGATCACAAAACAAAGAATTCCCAATCCTAAGATCAGAAAGAAAGACTGGATCAGAAGCCTGATGATCTGGGTTCGGCTGTTTCTTTTCCTCAAAACATCTCCTTCAGCAACTGCAGACGTTGTTCCTGATCCATCCTGTCTTTGACAGGGGTGGCTACTCCGGCAAGTTGCTCATGATAACATGGCTCGCTTTTCTGCAGGAAGGTTCCCAGCCAGACGGGATTGTCCATCCGGGATAAACGCATCGCTTCGTAAATATCTGTGGGGGTACTCTCCATGATTCGGACGCGTTCGTTATAGTACTGGTAGGTATTGTTATAGCTTATACAAGGCTGGAGAACCTCGACGAAAGAAAATCCTCTGTGCTCGATGGCGGCGACCAGAACCTCACGCAGATGGCGGGGGTTGGTCGTATATGACCTTGCTGCGAAGGTCGCTCCTGCTTCGAGCAACAATGAGATCGGAGAGAAGGGCCTTTCGATGTTGCCTCCCGGCGCTGAGAGCCCTCTGTAACCAAGTGGACTCAGAGGCGAGAATTGCCCGGTGGTCAGGCCGTAATTACCATTGTTGTGCAGGATCAAAGTGATGTCCATGTTGCGCTTGGCAGCGAACAGAGTGTGTTCGAGCCCCTCGCCAAGGCTGTCTCCGTCGCCTCCGAAGCTGATCACAGTCAGTTCCGGATTGGCGAGTTTGATCCCGGTGGCTGTTGCCAGCGCGCGTCCATGCAATCCGTAAATACCGGAAAGCTTGAGGTAATCGAAGATCTTGCCATGGCAGCCGATGCCACAGGTGATGGCGATGTTTGCTTTGGGCGTGCCTTTTTCGACCAGGTCAGTGATGGCGGCTTTGATGGAGTTCAGAATGCCGAAGTTGCCGCATCCGGGGCACCAGGAGTTCTCTTTGCCAGTGTTAAGGTCAATCATGGAATGCCTCCTCGATCCTATTCGCGAGATCATCGGGATCGAAACTCCTGCCATCATATTTGCTTATGCCTGAGAGGCATACGATGTCGGCTTTCTCTCGCAGGAATGCGGCGAAAGGTAATTCACGGCTGTGCTCGACGATGACCGCCTCTCTGCCGCGATACTGAGCAAGCTCATCAGAGGGGAAGGGTTCAAGATAAACGAGCGAGACAAGTTTATATTCAGGTGGAAGGAGTTTCAGTGCTTCGCGAAGCTCCAGCGTGGTCGATCCATAGGAGAAGATCAGCTTGTCGCCGGAGCCATAGGTATTTACTCTGATGTGGCGCTTGGTTGCCTCTTCAATTCCGGGTTGTTTGAGGGCACGCTTGTCCTTCATGGTTATGATGTCAGCGGCTTTATCTGTGCGGAGTCCACTGGGAAGATGCTCATGTGAGTTCCATTTGATCGTTGCATCCGAGGGTGGAAAGAGCATGGGGGAGACGCCGTCCGGGGTTAGGGCATAACGATCGTAATCTTGGGTATCTTTCCCCAGTGAAGGCACAGCCTCCCGAATCTGATCCAGGGGTAGTGCGAGATCTGTAATGCACTCTGAAAGGTGTTTTTCCGTCAGTAGAATAGCAGGTATCTGGAATTCCCAGGCAAGGCAGAGCAATTCAGCGCTCAGACTGAACGCACGCTCATAGCTGTCTGGAGTTGCGACTATGCGGGAGAATTCACCGTGTCCCTGATGCAGAGCGAACATCAGATCTTCCTGCGCGGTGTAGGTCGAGACGCCTGTTGCGGGACCGGGACGCGAGGACAAGAAGCATAGCAGTGGCGCTTCAACGATCCCAGCCATGGAAAAGGCTTCCTGCATCAGAGCTAAACCTCCGCCGCTGCTGCCGACTGCTGCTCTCGCGCCTCCTACAATAGCACCGATCGCCATGTTCACGGCTGCCAATTCACTCTCCGCATGAACCGCCTTGACGCCCAGTTTCTGAGACTGTGCCGCATAGTAATGCAGGATCGAGGATGCGGGAGTCATGGGATAACCGAAGTACATATCCAGTCCCGCTGCCCAGGCACCCAGAGCAATGGCTTGATTACCTGAGAGCAGTATTGAGTTTAAAGGAGTGGTCTTCAGGTCAACTATCGACTCTCCGGGAGTGACCAAAGGGAAAACTTTGCGCGCGTAGCTCAGGTTTTCCTCGAGATTACGCTTGTATGAAAGCCTGATCGTTTCGAGAAGATCATCCTCGCTGAGACCAAGATGCGCGAAGAATATAGCCAAAGCTCCGATACTGACATTGGAAGGAACGGCGTAGGAATCCTTCATCATCCGGGTCAGTTCTATTCCCGTACCTGATAGATCACCGTCATGCTTGTCGTAGAAGAGGCATCCACCGGGATTAAGTTCCTCTCTGTGCAGGTCATAGCTTTTCTTGTCGAAGCAGATGATCAGGTCTGCCTTGTGCCGGTTGTTGCATATTTTCTCCGGTGAAGCGGAGACGATGCTGAAATTATGTCCACCCTTGATCAGACTCTGGTAGTCGTCCATTTGAAATGTGTGCCAGCCACGTTTATGGAAAACAGCTGCCATGACTTGAACGACTTTCTTTACTCCATCTCCGGCTTTTCCGCCAACTAATACTGTGTAGGGTCTGTCAGTCACAATAACTCCTGCTTGAAAATCAGTGCCGCAAGGCTTGGGATCACGATCATTATGTCAATAAAAAACTAGAGCTGAAGGCTTAGGCTGGCTGTGGTTCGCCAATCAAGTTCTGAAAGCTGCTCTCCATAAGGAGAGAGGAGGATCTCCAGACTTGATGATTCGTTGAACTTCCATGCCGCTCCAAGCTGTAAGCTATATTCTTTCCAACTGCCCCAACTGTACTTCGGCTGGAGCATAAGATAGATGCTGTCCACATCATGCCGCAAGGTGCAGGAAGCAGTGTACTTCTCAGTCAGGCTGTTGATGATGTAAAAGCTCCCATTTTGGTCACCGTATTCGCTGCGTTCATAGCCAAAGCTCAGATCGAACATCATCGACCTGTCCCGGATGGGGCGGAAAGGAAGGGTCATCCATCTGCTATCCCCCGAGCGTGCCAGAGCCGGGTAGCTGTCATAAACGAGACTGAATTTCCCGCTGAACTGACGATAGAGACCGTTTACGCGATCATCGGTCGTATAGATGTAGTCGGTATAATCCGCCCTTAACTGGTAAAGCTGACGGAACAAGAATCTATCTCCCAGTGCGATACTGCATTCAGGAGAAAGCACTATGCTATTGATCCTGTTATTATTACCGGAGAGGAGGCTGTCTATATAGACGTCATCGGTGCGTGTCCACATCAGGATTGTGTTGAATCGGATCCTGTCCTTGAAATAGTGCTTCCAGCCGGCTCTCAGGTTGATGTGTCTAAGATCGTTATCAAGTTTGTTATCGGAATCGGGATAAAGTGTTCTTTGGAGGTCGATCGCGGCTCCCGTGACGAGTGAATCACCCACACCATAGACCCAGTTCAGCGTTGTGACGATGCTTCGCAGTTCAGTTTGCCGGGTCGAATTCGTATAGCTGAAGTCCTTGATAGCATAGTTGTGCCCCAGAGTCGTCTTCCAGCTGAGGTTATTGACAATATCCGAATCGACTTCGAGGCTCGCTTGATTCTGGTAATCAGCGTTGTTACGGGTGACGTTCGTCTCCAGCTCGGTTCTACGTTGGGAATATGTATCGAGCAAACTGATGATCGTATTGCCGGCAGGATTCAAAGTAATATTCGAGTTCCAATTCAGGAGCCAGCGCTTCTGGGTATCCGACTGCTGATATGTTCCGCCGGTGTTTACTTCCTGATTCTGTACCAAAGTAAACAGCTTATCCATCCTGTCGTTGATACTGAGCTGCGAGCCCAGACTGAGGTTACTTATCCGAAGATCCACCCAGGCTGAGGCATTCGCGTCGTTATAATACTCCCAATCCAGGTCTTTATGCTCATAAGAAGCGTCAGCTCCGAGGTTTCCCCCGTTGAGCCAGGCTGCGTATCTGAGCTTTGAGGAGAGCGAAAGACCGTCGCTGGAAATATCCTCATATGGCGCAAACTGGTCACCTTCGTTGCGCATATAACCGATCCCATCCAGACTCAGACTAAGGCTGTCGAGGGGTGCGATCTCCATCCTGTATCCGAGGAAGCCCAGTTTGCTCAGGTACCTCGCGGAAGAATCTGTCAGATCGCTCCTGTCACTGTGATATTCATATCCTGAGAGAAGCGTATGGCTCAGTAAGCGTTGATGATAAAGATAGTTTACGCCCAGCTTGCCTGCATAGGAGTTTGTGTCGAAGCTCAGCCAGTTCTGACGTGACGCGTTTCCGTTGATGCTGATCTCGGAGTGTTTCGTCGGCGTGAACCCGTAGGAGAGGAAGTTCTCAATTGAACGGTAGCTGTCGCTATTGAAGACGTTTGCCTGGATCGAGCCTGTTTGCGCCCTAAGAGACGTGCCGAAGAGAAGCAATAAGATCGCACAGACGGATGAATTCAGCTTCACTGAAAGTCTCTCCCCGGCGGGTAAGATCAAACTTATCTTGCTTTTCCAAAGCCACTAACTGGGGCTTGGTCAATATCTGTAAAAGATTGTTCCGCAGAGTCTTCCTGCGGTGCTGAAAGGCGTGATGGATCAGTTGAAAGAATAACTCCGGGTCTCTGAGCACCGGACTATCCTGTCTAGGGGTCATGACGATCACGGCGGAATCCACGCCAGGAACCGGATCAAAGAGCTCTCTGGGAACTCGCATCAGGATGGAAATATTGAAATAGAGCTGCAACCTCAGCGTCATCAATCCGTAAGCCTTAGTGCCTTTTGATGCCGTCAGGCGGTCGGCAACTTCGCTCTGAACCATCAGCACGATACGTGAAAAGTGTTCCCGGTTGGCTTCAAGTTTGCTCAGAAGCGGCGAAGTGATCTGATAGGGAATGTTGGCGATGAGCTTGACCCGGTAGTCAGGAGCGATGATCAGCTCCGACCAGTCGTAACGAATAACGTCTGCCCTTACGAGATTCAGCCGCTGCCCAAACTTCTCTTTGAGAGGTAGCTCCAGCCTGCGATCGAGCTCGAAAGCCGTCAAGGTCGGAGCGTAGCGCAGGATCGCCTCAGACAGGATGCCTTTGCCGGGTCCGATCTCCCAGACGATCTCGCCGGGCACGATCTCCCCGGCAGCCGCGATCGCGGAAGCAACCGAGCCGTCGATCAGAAAGTTCTGTCCGAGTTCCTTCAGCGCTTTCATTTCAGGAGCAGTGATCTCTATAAAAAGCTAAAGCCGAACTTCGCAGTCCGGCAATAAACTGGTTCGGAAACTGGAAGGTACTCAGCATGACCGCTTCAGCTCTTCCGGTCTTTCCATTCACTATGCGCTAAGTTTGCTGACGGCAACGCCTTTGCAGACTTTGCAGACCTTGACGTTCTTGTCTTCGACTTTGACTTCGTGCAGGACTTTCACTCCGGTACGATGACAAACCGGACATTCGCCTCTGCCATGGGCAGGAAGGTTCTTGATGCCTTTTCCACGGTAGTTCTTTGCCATTTCTATCTCCCTTTGTATTATCAAATATCAGGTATTGTTCCATGATTCCGTACGGGGCTTTTACGTCAATGATTATTTACTTCGTCAGGAATTCCCTTGACATAAACGGGCTGTAGGATTGTTTGGCTAAACTCCGGGGTGTAGCGCAGTCCGGTTAGCGCACGTGGTTTGGGACCACGGGGTCGGAGGTTCAAATCCTCTCACCCCGACCATATTTTCTTTGATCATCTCAGTGGGTGATTAGCTCAGCTGGCAGAGCGCTTGCTTTACACGCAAGATGTCGGGGGTTCAAGTCCCTCATCACCCACCATCTTTTTTCCTCTTTGCAGTCACTTTTTCCCTCTTTTCTCCAGTATATGTTTTCCCTATCCATCTCGAACTCAACGGCAACGATCTTCGAACGCTCGTACGGATATCATACGGGTACCGTACGGGAGGCATACGGGGAGCATACGAATTGCGTACACCAAAACAAAGGACAGGAAAAGGTGTAAGCTCAGCGATGACAACTTTTCCCTTGACGATTTTCACCATTTCCGCATAGACAGGATTCGTGTCGGTATCATAAGAAGCTGATACTATAAAACGGACAGACTAAGGAGTTTGAGATTGATATACGGGAAGACGAGCCAATGAAGATTGCTGTGACAGGCGCAAATGGTTTTGTGGGTTCAGGATTGCTTGGTCATTTTATGGCTCTGGGGCATGACCCCGTCGCGCTGATTCGTAAAGGCGCGGATACATCTCGTCTCACCGGGATAGAGCAGCGGGAAGTGGATTATCGGTCTCAGGACTCACTTCTGCATGCCCTTGGTGATGTTGATATTCTGATCCATAATGCCGGAAGCACTAAAGCAGCAAGCTATGAGCAGATGTATCAGAGCAACGTCGCTCTGACGCGAGACCTGATTCAGGCTTTCAATCAAGCTTCCCTGCCGAGGCAATTCATCCTGATCTCCTCTCAGGCTGCGTCCCGACCCTCATCGGGCAAGACCCCGGTGACCGAAGATATGCCCTCTGCACCGGTTACCTGGTATGGCAAGAGCAAGCAACGCGCGGAAGAACTAGTGCGCAGATCCTGCGGGAAAGCCTGGACGATCCTGCGTCCCTGCCCGATCTATGGTCCGGGAGATAAGGATTTTCTGGAACTTGCGAAGATCATCAACAAAGGTCTTTCGCTGCAGATAGGAAGTCAGGACAAGTTTTTGAACATGATCTATATCTCAGAATTGGCGGAGCTTATCACCCTGGCTCTGGATAATCCCAAAGCCTTTGGGGAAGTGTTTTTTGCGCTGGACGGAGGAGTTTATACGCAGAATCAGGTGAGTGATCTGATCGCGTCGGCGCTTGGTAAGAATCCCTTTCATATCGTAATCCCTGATCAGCTGGCGCGGATCGCCTTCAGCCTCGGTGAAGTTATTGGAAAGCTGAAGGGAAAACCACTCGTCGTAAACAAGCAAAAACAAAACGAGATAATGGCGGACGGCTGGCTTTGCTCCGGCCAGAAAGCCCGGGATATCCTCGGTTTTGCCCCTCAGGCAGATCTTCAGACACATCTTAAGGAGACGATCGCATGGTACAAAGAACAGCACTGGTTATAGTTCTGCTTTTTATCGTTCTAACGCTTCAGGCTCAGACGGATAGCCTGGCGACAGCATTGATCCCCGATAGCATGGAACTCCGGGTAAGCTTTAATGATATCACAGATTGGATAGACAACGATCTGGGTGACAATCCCTTCACGGACGAGATCCTGCCGGTCGAATTTATGGACATTTACGGTGCGGCTTACCACGCTGTCGGACTCGATCAGGGAACCAAATCTTATGATTACCATGGGTTTGAGACGATTCCGGGGATATTTAGCCGGATATATTACCTGAGAAACTACCTCGATTTCTTCGATCCTGAGATACGGATGAACCATCTCTCGCTGGTAAATCAAAGCTATACGGAACCGGTTCTGCTCACCGGTGTCAATGCGGGATTGGGAGAATATGACTTCAACTTTGTCAAGATAGCCTTGCGTAAGAACGAGATCCTCACTTATCCGGGATTCTATTACGCAGGAGACTTCCTGGGTCAGCGAGGCCTGTGGACAGGGATCGATCATCGGCAATCAGCCCAGAAACAATTTGTCAGTATTCGTTTGGGGAAGTTCGGACTCGACGCTGAATACGCGACCTGGGCAACCGATGCCGGCTCCCAGGATCTGCTGCCTGTCTATTGGCAGACTCAGAACTTCGTCATCGATCATCAACTGTCCAAGCTCTGGGGCAGATTGCGCACGCCTCTTCTTGATCTCAGTGTCCTGCGCACCACAGAAAAAGCAGTCGCGACGACGGAAGGGCTCAATTCCGACAGCCAGATCACGCAGATCATGGCTGAGAAGACTCTCGATCTGGGAAACCATCATCTGACAGCCGGCTACGAACATGCCTTTACCGATCTGGATTACAGCTCCAAACCAACCATGGGCGGAAGGCTCTTTGAGGATAAGATCAGGCTGAACTACCATCTCAGGAATTCATGGATGGATGCATACTTTCAAGCAGCACAGTATGATTGGCAGGATGAAAGCTATAACGTGGACATCTCATTCAACGCGAAAAGCTGGAAGATCGGTGTGTTTGAAGACTATGCTCCGCAAGCTGTAGATTATGAGTATATTGATATCTATTCTCCGGCGCAGATATTTAATGGAGTGCACCAGCTTTTTACCCAGAACCTGGGCGCGTACTTTGAGGGGAAGGCTGGCAATCAGATCAGCTTCAGAACAGGCATTAGCTGTCCTCACCAGGAGATTAAGACTAATATCCACAGAGGTTCGGACAATGCTCTGATCCCTGACGCCAGGATCGTCTATACCGGTAAACAGGACAAGCTAAGCTGGTCTCTGGATCAATACCTGGCAATGAATGTTATCTACTCGATGCCGGGAGTACCCTTTATCCGCTATCAACTCAGGGCTGAGATCGTGAGGGATACGGGGCACGACAACGCGGTGTTTGCGGGATTGGCATTCAGGGGGAATAGTGATTATGACATGATCAATGCTGACGAGACCGAGATCGGGGATTCAAGCATTTGGGATGTATGGGCGGGGCTCAGAATTAGCAAGTTGTTTGATTTCACTATTGCGTATAAGAACATTTTGGACTCCAATATCTACGGCACCTACCCTATCCCTTCTTCCTTTCATGCCTCAGTCCGCTGGGTGTTCGTGAACTAAGAAAGAAGGCTCCTGGCACACAAGATGTTTGCGATCCGGGAACTATGCTAAGCGGGGGCGGGGGTTATTTCTTCAGGTGTTCGTGCAGAAAATCGTGGTACTCCTGGTTAGAAAAAACAAGATCGTCATGGGTACCTTTGTGGCAGTGGCCTGAAGCATCGATAAAGAGGACGCTGTCCGTATAGCGGATGGTGGAGAGGCGATGGGAGATCACGATTGCAGAGATGCCGGGGTAATTCTGTTCGAGGTCTTGCCAGAGCATCTCTTCATTTTCCGCGTCCAATGACGCGGTGATATCGTCCAGGATCAAGAGCTGAGGCCGCTTGATCAAAGCTCTGGCGATAGTTATCCTCTGCTTCTGTCCGCCGGATACTCCCAGACCGCGAGAGCCCACAACGGTCATATCCTGGTTTGGGAAACTGTCTATCTCGCTCTCCAGTTGTGAGGCTCTGACGGCTGATTGATATTCAAGCTCGCTTGCTTGCTCTGCCGCGAAGAAGATATTGTCCTTGATGGTTCCCCCAAAGAGCACTGGCTCCTGAGGCACGAAGCCGATGTGTCTGCGAACGCTGGCGAGATCGAGGCTTTCCAGATCCTGTTCGTTGACCAGGATCTTACCCTCGCTGGGAGGGATCAACCCGACGATCATATTGGCAATAGTGGATTTACCTGCACCAGTCGCACCGAGGATCAGGAGCTTCTCGCCCTTGGCAAGCTCAAAGCTGCAATCCACGATAGCCGGCTCGGTCTTATCAAAATAAGTGCAGCTGACTTTCTCGAAACGCAGGGAATCGAGTCCCTCGATCTGACTTCCCTTACTTTCCTTCTCGTGGTGACTGGGATGATCTTTCATGTCTTCCAAGCGGTCGATATTCACGAATGCCTGTTTCCCGGAGACGAAAAGCTGAGGCAGATCAAGGAGCGGATAGATCATCATGCTCATGTAGGTGTAGAATAGGAAGAAGGTGCCAATGCTGATCTGTCCCTTGACCGCCATATAGCCGCCAAAGAGGATCACGGCTATCTGGGCAAAATAATCTATATACTCATAGATGAGATGCAGAATGGCATTGAGTTTGACGACGCTCATCTCGGTCTTGAAGCGTTTTGCCAATGCCACTTCAAAGAAACGGTTGTATTTCTCTTCGCTGACGAATGCTTTCACGATCCTGATCCCGGAGAAGCTCATCTCCAGCTGATTATTGATGTTGCTGATCGCTTGCTGGTTCTTCTGGAAGTTCTTGTAGAGCTTGTCCGAAGTAAAATAGAACACCACCATCATCAGAGGTAGGGGAGAGATGGAGAAGAGAGTCAGTTTCCAGTTGATGGAAAACATCACTGCCAGAGAGAAAGCGATCATGGAGAAGGAATTGAAGGCACGGAATATCCCCGAGCAGAGAAACCAGCTGATCTTGGGGAAGTCAGAGAGATCGTCCGTTAAGCGGGTGACGATATCGCCGGTACGGAATTTCTGGAAGAAACGATAGTCTTTGGTCGTGACCTTTTTGAAATATAGGACTCTGAGGCTGTGCTCAAAACGGAGATTGACCATCGCCCTGAAGGAGGGATAGACTCCTGTCACAAGCTGCGCGAGACCGACTGCCAGAAAGAGCATGACGATCCTGTCTATGGCATCCATGGCGGCTTTATATTGCGTCGCGGAGGCTTTCATGATCTCAGGAGCCGGTAATGTCCTCAACAGATCGATCAGCTTTTTGAAAACGAAGGGGAACGCGATGGATACCGCGGAGGAGGCAAGTGTGAAGAAGACCATGATCAGGATGAACCACTTCTGGGCTGCCCATTGCCTGAAGACCCATTTGAGGTGCTTATTCATGTTCCACTCCACTGAGTAACTGCAACTCAACCAGTTTGCGGTATTGCACCGAGGATTTGATCAGTTGTTCGTGGCGTCCACGGTCGATGATCTCGCCATCCTTGAAGAAGAGGATCTGGTTGGCACCGAGAACCGAGGTCAGCCGATGCGCGACGATCACGGCAGTCTTACCGCTCAGAACTTCCAGCATGGTACGCTGGATCTTGGCTTCTGTTTGGGGGTCGATCGAGGCAGTAGCTTCATCCATAATGATGAGTTCGGGTTTGAATGCCAAAGCTCTCGCGAATGAGATCAGCTGTTTCTCGCCCTGGGAGATGTTCTGCCCACGTTCAGCCAGTTCAGAATCCAGCCCCTTGTCCAGCTGATGGATAAAATCATCCAGCTGGACGATGCTCACGGCATTGCTGACCTGAGCGTCACTGACATTATCGTTATAAACCCTTACGTTCTCCAGTATGGAGCCGGGGAAGAGGAAGATATCCTGCAGGATCAAGCCGATCTCACTTCTCCAGGCACGAAAATCAAGCTCAGACAGAGGAACGCCGTCGATGAGAATA
>DAOPZE010000007.1:0-37339 GCA_035353255.1 Candidatus Cloacimonadota bacterium | reverse complement strand
AAATATAAGCACATGAGTCTGGTCATGAAAGCTATGGCTCATCCCGCGCGGCTGTATATTATCGACTTACTTAGTGAGAGAGAGCACTGCGTCTGCGAACTGCAAAAGCACATCGGGACTGATATGTCCACGGTTTCCCGTCATCTTTCCGTCCTGAAGGAAGCGGGATTGATCGCCAACCGCAAGGTGAATAATCAGGTCTGGTACCGCTTACTATGTCCATGTGTCCTGGATTTTTATGCCTGTATGACGCAGGTGAGGAGCGACGGAAATGTTTAAGTGGTGGGAACTTGCCACGAATTGGTTCGTGAGTGACTTATTGGGTCTTCGCCTGGAGAGCCATGCCGGATCGGCGCTCCAGTTCTTCCTCTTCGATACAGTCAAAATCTTCATTCTCTTGACTGTGATAATCTACGGTATTACCTTCATCAGAGGATTCTTTCCTCCGGAAAAGACCCGTGCCATTCTCTCCAAACGCAAAGGCGGAACTTTCATCGGACACATCCTGGCTGCCTTACTGGGGATCGTCACACCATTCTGTTCCTGCTCCGCCGTCCCTCTCTTCATCGGTTTCGTGGAAGCGGGAATTCCTCTGGGAGTGACCTTTACCTACCTTGTCGCCGCTCCGATGGTGAACGAAGTTGCCCTGGGGATGCTCTGGGTCATGTTCGGATGGAAGATAGCCCTCATCTATATCGTTTCCGGAGAGGTCATTGCCATCATCAGCGGTTTGATCATAGGTAAGCTGAAGCTGGAAAAACACGTCGAGAGTTACGTCTATGAAATGCAAATTGGATCTCAGGTAAGCTTGGAAAAACCGAGCCTCAAACAACGCCTGTATGATGCTTGGCAATTTACTCTGGAACTGAATAAAAAGATCTGGATCTACGTTGTGATCGGTATAGGGATCGGAAGCCTCATGCACGGATGGATCCCTGCCAACGCCCTTGGACATATCGCCGGAAAGAACAATCCCTTTGCCGTGTTCATTGCGGTTCTGATCGGAATACCGCTGTATTCAAACGCTGCCGGCGTCATTCCCCTGGTCAGCGAACTCACCCGTGCCGGTGTTTCTTTGGGAACTTCGCTTGCGTTCATGATGGCTGTGACGGGCTTGTCCCTACCGGAGATGATATTGCTCCGCAGAGTCCTGCGTCCGAAACTCCTTGCCGTCTTTGTGGCAATTGTTGGAGCAGGTATAGTCTTCACGGGTTACCTGTTCAACTGGATCATGTGATCTTGGAAAGCATCTTTAGCGGATTGTACAACGCACTCAACGCAAATCTGGCAATTGCTATGATTGCCTCCTTCGTGTGGGGGATGATGAGTATCTTGCTGAGTCCATGCCATCTTTCAGGCATCCCTTTGATGATCGGATTTCTGACCGGCAAACAGGTTCTCTCGCTCAGAACTTCATTCCGGCTGAGTCTCGTCTTTTCTCTGGGTATCCTATTCAGCATTGCCCTGATCGGCTTGATAACCGCTTTGATGGGAAGGATGATGGGCGACCTCGGAACTCACGCGAATCTGGTCTTTGGCATAGCTATAATTATCGGTGGTATCTTGTTGGCAGATATCATTCCGCTCGGGAATATCTCTTTCTTGAACAAAGTAAAGGTAAACAGAAACAGCAACTTTTCAGTTTTTACGGTAGGCTTGCTATTCGGCATGGCACTGGGCCCCTGTGCCTTTGCCTTTATGGCGCCTGTCCTGACTCTGGTTTTCAGTTTGGCAAAGGCAAATCTCTTCCCGGCATTGGCGATAATATCATTATACGCATTGGGACATTGTTTAGTGATCGTCGCTGCCGGGACATCGTTTACCTGGGTACAACGGCTATTAAACTGGAATGAAAGATCACGCTATCTCTTCATTACTAAAAAGGTCTGCGCGATTCTGGTCATATTCGCAGGAATCTATCTAATAATCAAATAGCATAAGGAGTCGAAGATGCTTATCAAAGTCCTTGGTAGTGGATGTTCCAAATGTAAGAAACTCGAGGAAAACGTCCATAAAGCAATCAAAGAGAGCGGGCTAGATGCCCGGATCGAAAAAGTGACTGATCTGCAGTCAATTATGAACTACGGAGTCATGTCCACCCCTGCTCTGGTTGTGGACGAGACCGTCGTTTCCATGGGAAGAATACTCAGCCCCGCTGATATCCTGAAAACCATTGGCAAGAGGTAGAATATGAAAGTCAAAGATAGCTGTTCCTGCTCCTGTAACTGCGGTTCAGACAGCAGTTGTTCCGAAGGATGTGTGACCAATGACGCCACCACCGGCGTCTATGCTTGCGCCGGAGCAAGCAATGTAGGCGTCATATCATTCGAGCTGACAAAAGCTCTGCACCTCGCCAACAAATACAAAATGGGATGCTCCACCTGTGTAGGTGCCGGCGATTGCGGATGCGGCGGAACCGTCACACTCGAGGGAAAGAAAGACCTGTTGATCGATGGATGCAAGGTAGCGTGCCTAAGGAAGATGTTCGAAAAGAAGGGAATCACTGAATTCAATCATGTGATCGTGACCCAGTTAGGCGTCAAAAAAGAACCCACTTTCGACTTTGATCCGGCTCTCATTGATGCTCTACTCAGTAAACTGGAGCAAAGAGGATTGTAATGAAAAATCTAACTATCGCCTCATTAGCTATTCTCATGCTTCTGATCTGTTTCTCTTGCAACGCGGAGGTTCAGGCTAAAACCAAGAACAAACCAACTCCCAAACCTCTGATAACCTTCGTCGAATTAGGCTCAGTCAATTGTGTCCCCTGCAAGATGATGAAACCCGTCATGAAAGCAATTCAGGATGAATACAAAGACAAAGTTCAAGTCGTCTTTTACGATGTAAACGTGAAGCGTGAGATGAGCGCCAAATACAAGATAAGGGTAATCCCGACCCAAGTCTTTCTCGACAGTGAAGGGAAAGAGTTCTTCCGCCATGAAGGCTACTATCCCAAAGAAGAGATCGAGAAACTGATCAATCGCAAACTGGGAATCACTGCTACAGACAAACAATAAGCTCTTCCGAAATTTATCAGTATCCATTGAGTGATCTCTCAGTGATTGTTGAATAATTTCCTTTGCATCCACCTCTGATCTACCTAACATATACCAAGATATTCCAGGATAACCCTAGGTTAACCCTAGGATAACCCTAGGATAAAATCCTATGTTTATCCTTGCATCAAGATTGATTCAACCTATATTATCTTGGTATTTGTTGGGTTGATCAGAAGTGGATTCTGGACGCTTCAATGATTAACAACATGATAACCATAAGTCAGATGAGAAGATAAATGTACTATAATCAAGAATAACATGAACCGGAGGTATAAATGAAAGCCACTTTTATAGGCCAGATACAAGGATATTCTGGAAAGTACAAACAGGTCGTCTATTGTCAAAGCAGAATGTTTGGCACCACTTATGTGCGGCAAAACGTCTATCCAACCATCACGGAGCATCATGTCGAACAAGGGTCAAAGACGGCGGCGATCTTTGCGGTGTTGCCTTCCGAAGGCTACAAAGAGGATATGAAGGATTATCTGTATCGCTACAATTCTCTGGGCAGCAAAGAGCAGAGACCGATCCGCACCTGGGCGAATCTATATATGAAACTGATGTTCAATATGACGGTTCAGGATACATCCATCGATCTGAGAACGATTACGCGAGATTATATCTATGAGCATGATCTGCCTTGCGTAAGCCTCAAAAGAGCGATTGAAGCGGGGCTTCTCCCCAAAGTAAGCACATGGGAGAGATATATTAACGAGATCTAAGAGGATTTCGTTCCACAAATCATAAGCAAAACCGGAAAAAAAGTTCTTGTCATGAGGCAGGGATTGCATATTATTTTAGTAGGAAATAAAAAACTACAAGGTGGTAAGCATGTTTAACCTGCAGACTTTGGATAAATACAAGCCCATAGATGACAAGATGTATCAGGTCATGGATGATGACGGGAAAGTCATGATCAAGGACTGGAAATCCAGCCTCAGTGATGAGGAACTGGTTCAGGCATATAAAGACCTGTTGTTTGAACGAACGGCGGACATGATGGCAGTCAGCTTCCAGCGTCAGGGGAGGATGTTTACCTATCCGCCCAATCTGGGACAGGAAGCCATTCATATCGCGTCCGGCAAGGTGATTCAGGAAGATGACTGGTTCGTTCCTGCTTTTAGAGAACTCGGTGCCTGGCTGGCGAAAGGGGTAAATCTCTGGGAGATATTCCTCTATTTCAAGGGTAATGAAGCCGGGTCTAAATTCATCAATGCCAAGCGGATGCTTCCCGTATCCGTGCCGATCGCTTCTCAGCTTCTGCATGCCGTTGGCTTGGGCTACGCGATGAATTACAATCAGGAAGAGGCGGCTGTCTTTGCCTACGTCGGCGATGGCGGGACTTCCGAGGGAGATTTTCATGAGGCGTTGAACTTCGCTTCGGTGTGGAACGCTCCTGTCGTTTTCGTGGTTCAGAACAATCAATTCGCGATATCCGTGCCGCTCAAGATGCAGACGCGGTCGCTCAATCTGGCGGTCAAAGGTGTGGCTTATGACGTTCCTTCCGTGGTTGTGGATGGCAATGATTTTCTTGCTATGTACGATGTGATGGAATTTGCCCGTGCATACGCGCTGAAAGAGAAGCGTCCCTTCCTGATCGAAGCGAGAACCTACCGCCGGGGTGCTCATACGACCTCGGATGATCCGACAAAATACCGTTCGCAGGAAGAGGAAGAGGCTTGGGCGCTCAAAGATCCTGCTAAGAGACTTCAGGCATATCTCGTGAATAAAAACCTCTGGAATCCTGCAGATGAAGAAGATCTGATCAAGGATTACAAGAA
This sequence comes from Candidatus Cloacimonadota bacterium, assembly GCA_035353255.1. Classification (GTDB taxonomy): domain Bacteria; phylum Cloacimonadota; class Cloacimonadia; order Cloacimonadales; family Cloacimonadaceae; genus PHBP01. The sequence continues at coordinate 32,499 of DAOPZE010000007.1, read as the reverse complement.
ATTCATCGAGGCGGAATTTGAGAAGGCTGAAGCCTATCCCAAGTATGAACTGGATGAGGTCTTTGACTATCTGTATCAGGAACTTCCGGACGAATTGAAACGGCAGAAGAACAGCTATCTGAACTATCTGAAGCAAGAGGCAGGTGAAAAATGAAAGTGATGACGATCGTACAGGCAATCACAGACGGGCTGGATATCATGCTCGGTGAAGATAAAGGAGTCGTGGTCTATGGGGAAGATGTGGGCGTCGAAGGCGGTGTTTTCCGGGTCACGGAAGGGCTGCAGAAAAAGCATGGCGCCAATAGAGTATTTGACAGTCCTCTGGCAGAATCAGCCATAGCCGGAACCGCTCTGGGAATGGCAGTCGCAGGGATGAAACCGGTCATTGAGATGCAGTTCGATGGCTTTGTTTTCCCCGCGATCAATCAGATCCTTTCGCATGTGGGAAGGTTCCGCAATCGCACCAGAGGAAAGTATTCTGTGCCGATGGTAATCAGGATTCCCTATGGCGGTGGTATTAACGCTTTGGAGCATCATTCGGAGAGTCCGGAAGCGATCTTTGGACATACGGCGGGCTTAAAGGTCGTGATTCCCTCCACACCGTACGACGCGAAGGGTTTGCTTATCGCGGCTATCGAAGATCCTGATCCTGTTATCTATATGGAACCCAAGCGGATCTACCGCGCGATCAAGCAGGAAGTTCCGGAAGAGAAGTATTCGATCCCGATCGGCAAAGCCAAGGTCGTGAATTATGGTGAGCACATCACGGTGGTCGCTTATGGCGCGATGATCCGGGAAGTGCAGAAGGCGATCGTTAAAGCCAAGGAGAAAGGGATATCGGTCGAACTGATCGATCTCAGGACGATCTGGCCGGTCGATCGTGATACTATTCGTGAGTCTTTGCGCAAGACGGGCAGACTATTGGTCGTGACGGAAGCGCCGCAGAGCTACGGTCCGGCGGCTGAGATAATCTCTATCGCCACGGAAGAGGCATTTCTCTCGCTGGAGGCGCCTCCAACCAGGTTGACAGGCTTTGATACGGTCATTCCCCTTCCACTGGGTGAGAAGTATTATATGCTGACACCTGAGCGGATCTATGCCGAGATCGAAAAACTCGTAAAGTATTAAGGAGCGGTAAAATTAGATATATGTTCAAGTTTCCCGATATTGGCGAAGGACTCGAAGAAGGGAAGATCGTCCAATGGTATGTGGATAAGGGGCAGACGATCAGCTCCGGTGATCCGGTGGTCAAAATGGAGACCGATAAGGTTGTGACGGATATTCCTTCGCCCAAGAGCGGAGTCATTGTCCAGCGTTATGGCGTCGAAGGTGATACGGTTCATGTTGGCTCGGTTTTGGTCGAGATAGACATGGAAGGCGTTTTTGCCGAAGAAGCAGTAAAAGAAGCACGGCAGGAGATTCCCGCTAAGAGGGATGAACCGATTGAAGAGAAGGGATTTGGCGTGGTCGGAACGATGGAAGTCGCAGGAGACGGCGCTTATCTCCCCGCCAGCGGAGAGGGACTCATCGTGAAAGCTGCTGCCGCGCAGGATCAGAGCCGGATGCCAATGGGTAGAAAGATTCTGGCGACACCGGTTGCCAGAGCAATGGCAAAGGAACTCGGCGTGGAGATCTCTCAGATCAAGGGTTCAGGACCAGCGGGCAGAGTCACGAAAAAGGACATTGAGCAGTATAGTTCTGCCAAGTCCTACCTGAATCCTGTTCCGGAGCAACCTCGGGCGGAGCTTTCCGCATCTGACAGGATCACGTACAAACCGCTTTCTATGATCCGCAAGACAATTGCCAGGAACATGAGCCGGAGCAAGCAGAATGCGGTGCACATGTCCGTCATGGATGAGGTCGAGATCAGCGAGCTGGTCAATGCCCGGATGAAGCTCAATAAGAGTCTGGCGGAGAAAGGCGTGAAGCTGAGTTATCTTCCTTTCGTGATCAAAGCGGTGGCTTTGGCGCTGAAGAACCATCCTGATTTAAATTCAGAGCTGGATCTCGAAGGCGAGAGGATCATCTATAAGAATTACTATAATATCGGCATCGCGGTCGATACAGATGATGGATTGGTCGTTCCCGTGATCCGTGACGCTGATAAGAAGTCGTTGGTCGTTATCGCAGCGGAACTGGCTGAGATCTCTATCAAGGCGAGAGACAGGAAGCTCACGACTCAGGATATGAAGGACGGAACGTTCACCATCACGAGTTATGGCTCGATCGGCGGATACTTTGCCGTGCCGGTCATAAACTATCCTCAAGTGGCTATCCTGGGGATCGGGACAGTCAAACAGAAGCCTGTGGTTGCGGATAACGAGATCAAGGTCGGCAACGTCCTGCCTATCTCCATGTCCGTGGATCATCGGGTCATTGACGGTGGCGAGGTTGCCAGATTCCTCAATGAAGTGCTTTCCTATCTGAAGGAACCGCTTTTGCTCTTCGTAAACCTGGGAGGTGAATGATGCAGTATGATCTGATCATTATCGGCAGCGGTCCGGCGGGATATGTTTCCGCGATACGTGCCGGGCAGACGGGACTCAAGACCCTTGTGATAGACAAGAAATACGTGGGTGGGATGTGCCTGAATTGGGGTTGCATCCCGACAAAGTCGCTGATCGAAAGCGCGAAACTCTATTATTCTATTCGGAATGCCGGGAGTTTTGGGATTAGCGGTATCGATCCCGATAAGCTGGACTTTGACTGGACCAAGGCTGTGACTCGCACGGAAGGAGTGGTGAAGCGCCTGACTAAGGGGATCGAATACCTCTGGAAAAAGAATGGAGTCGAATTCCTGCAGGCAGAAGCAAAGATCCTCTCTCCGACGTCAGTACTGGCGGATAACCGGGTTTTCGAAGCGAAGAACCTGATGATCGCTACAGGATCGAAGCCGGCTGCGCTGAGTCATATCCCTGATGCCGTGGAGCTTGAGAACTTGCTCCGGCTGGACGATCTGCCGCATAAACCGGTGATCTATGGCAGAGGAGCGGTGGCTATCGAACTGGCTCAGATGTTCTGGTTGCTGGGCAGGAAAGTGACCATCGTGGCGAGCGGCTTTCCTTTGATTCCGAAGCTCGATGATCAATTGAATCGTTGGATGGAGACCAAGCTGAAAAAAGATAAGATAGTCGTCATACCTGAAAGTGAAACTTCCTATAAAGATGGTCATCTGTATCATAATGAAGAAATAATGGACTATGATGCTATCCTGAATTCCAGCTTAAGACTGGCGATTATCCCGCTGTCTGAGATAGAATTCGCCTTTGAAGACGGTTATCTGAAGACAGATGAACATCTGCAGACATCTGTTCCCGGTGTCTATGCCGTGGGAGATGTCAATGGCAGGAGTTATCTGGCTCATGCGGCATCGGCACAGGGGCTTGCGGTCGTTAACCATCTACAGGGTAAGCAGACGCTCTATGATGACAGTAAGGTACCTTTGAATATCTATACCAAACCGGAGATGGCACAAATTGGTATGACGGAAGATCAGCTAAAGCAGTCCGGTATCGAATACAAGACATCAGAATATCCGCTCACTGCCAATGGGAAAGCTCTGGCAGAGGGGAACGCTGAAGGTTCGATCCGTCTCCTGTATGAAACCAAGTATAAACAGGTTTTGGGAGTGCAGATCATCGCTGAGAACGCGACGGATATGATCGCGGAAGCCGGAGTAATGATGGAACTGGAAGGCACGGTTTACGATCTGGCAAGTACGATACATGCGCATCCAACCGTTTCGGAAGTGTTTATGGAGGCGGGTTCAGCCGCTGTAGAGGAAAACCAGCCACAATAAGATATACTGATTCTGATTAGCAGGTAGAAAGCGGATAAGAATTGAATTGACATCAGGACATGCTCTTTGAATCTTGTCCTAAGATTGATGATAGGATGTCCGATGTTAAAGAAGCTACTTACCATCTACCTGCTAATTAACTTTTTAGGCTTGTTCGCGGACGAGCTGGCAGATAAGATACGAGAACAGGAAAAGATCAAGTCTCAATTGGAGACGGCTCAACAGAAGATCCAGCAGACTGAGACCAGGAAAAAGCAGACTGAAACTGATATCAACAGAACCGCCTCGCTACGCAGAGTCACAGACAGCAAGCTGCGCAAACTCACGGGAGAGGGCGATGTTCTCAAGGATTCATTGCGTTCAGTTTCGGAGCGGATCAGGATGACCGAGTCCAAGATGCAGGGCGTCAAATCATTGATCAATGACGAAATGCAGATCCTCCTCCGTGTAGATCGTTCATATCGTTCTCACGATATTCAGCATCGTGACCATCGGTATCTGACCAGGCTTATCGACTATTCAAATCAGACCTACAACATCGAAAGAGGCATGCAGATAGCCCTCACTCATGACCAGGAAAGCCATCAGAACGAATTTACCAAAGTGGACAAGTCCATCAAAGCCACGGACAAGGAAAAACGCAACTACGACAGCAAGCTGAACAACCTTGAATATCAAAAGAAACAGCTTTCCAAGGAACAACAGCAATTGCAAGCCAGAATAGCTCAGCTGAAGAAAGACGCGGCTGCTCTGGAATCTCTGATCGCCAGATTGACGGCGCAGCATCCTGATAGTGGCGTTTCTACCTACAAGTTCACGGAGGGAAGGATCGCCTGGCCGGTTAAGGGACGTATTATCCGTAGTTATGGCCAGGTCACCAAAGATTACAACACCAGCGTTGTGAGCAACGGAATTGATATTGCCATTCCTCTGAACACCTCGGTTGTCGCCGGAGACAATGGCACGGTGGTCTTCGCGGATAGGTATGGCGGGCAGGGCAAAATGATCATTATCGATCATAAGAATGGCTTCTTCACTGTATATGCTTATTGTAACGAGCTTCTTGTCGGAACAGGAGCAACGGTCAAGCGTGGGCAGACCATCGCGAGATCGGGTAATACCGGTTCCGCGAGTGAACCCTCGCTTCATTTTGAAGTCCGCAAAGATGGAAACGCAGTCAATCCCATGACCTATCTGCAATAGGACACGGATGAAGCTCTATATAGAACCATCTCTGAGAAAGCTAAGCAAGATCGTCTCGGAGCCTGGCTTTAAGGATGCTACTCTGCTTCACTACACCGGTAATATGTTCGGCATCGGAGCAAGGCTAAGCGCTTATGACAGCATCGACCGGATCAACTCCTTAAAAGCACGTAGCGAGAAAGCGGGAATGATCGTTCTTGTCCCGGATTTTGAGTGGTTCGCGAATTACGACGTGCATATTCCAGCCCGGCTTAGGCCTCTGCTGGAGCAGTATTTCCCCGGAAACCTCAGTGTCGTTTGGGCGGTTGACAATCCCGTCACGCATCATCTTGCCTACAAGGGTAAGGTTGCGTTCCGGATTCCGGGTGACCCACTGCTGAGGGCTTTGCTGAGTGAAATGGGGGAGCCGATCGTCAGTACCAGCGTCAATCGGGGTGGACTGCAACCTGAAACGGAACTGAAGCGGATCAAAGAGCTTTATTCCAACTGGTTCGATTACGGGATCGTGCCGCATCGCAGGCATATTGATCCCAATCATGAGCCTTCGACGCTTGTCGAGTATATCTCTTCCAGCGAAGCAGGAAACGTCACCGGAACAGATGAACTGAAATGCCTGAGAGAGGGTTCAATACCCTTTTATGAGATCAAATCAGCTTTCACCAAACCGATGATCCTCTTTGTCTGCACGGGTAATATCTGTCGTTCGCCCATAGCTGAAAAGCTATTCAATTTCTATGCTCAGCAAGCGGAACTGGACTATAAAGCCGATTCCTGCGGTATTATCGAGGGCGGTTCAAATATGTCCCTGAATTCCCTGCAGTTGCTTCTGAAACAAGGTATCACCGAAGCGCAGGATCATGTTTCCAAGAAGTACACATCTCAGATGCTCAGTGCCAGCCGGTTGATCCTCACGATGGAGGAAAGGCAGAGGGAATATCTCATCGCGAAAGAGCCTGGTATGAGCCACAAGATCATGACCTTGAATGAAATAACCGGAGAGGATGGCGACATCGTCGATCCCTATGGATCAGATCTGGATAATTATAAAACCACCTACGACATCATCGATGACCGGCTCAAGAAGCTGATCGCGATGATTCGGAACAATAAGATCCCAACCGTTTAAAGGATGACCAGTACTATGCAAATCACACCCGAAATAATCGCCGAACACGGCTTGTCCCCGGAAGAATACAGCTATATTCTCCAGATATTGGGAAGAACACCCACTTGGGTGGAATTGGGGATCTTCAGCGTTATGTGGTCCGAACACGCGAGCTATAAGAACTCGATCAAACTGATCAAAACACTCCCGCGCGATGGTAAGGCAATGCTTGCCAAGGCAGGCGAAGAGAATGCCGGAGTCGTGGATATTGGAGATGGTCAGGCGATCTGCTTCAAGATCGAAAGCCACAATCATCCATCTGCTGTCGAGCCTTATCACGGTGCTGCTACAGGAGTTGGCGGTATTCTCAGGGATATTTTCACGATGGGGGCGAAGCCGATCGCGGCTTTAAACTCCTTGCGTTTTGGCGATCTGGAAGACCCGGTTGTGAAACATCTCATCGCGGAAGTGGTGCATGGTATCGCTGATTACGGTAATTGCTTCGGAGTTCCCACGGTCGGGGGTGAGGTCTATTTTGAAAAGAGCTATGAGGGTAACCCTTTGGTCAATGCTATGGCTGTCGGACTGGTCGATAGTGACAAGATCGCCAAGTCTGCTGCCAAAGGCGTTGGTAACTATGTCGTTTACGTCGGTGCCAAGACAGGCAGAGACGGGATTCATGGAGCAACCTTCGCCTCTGTCGAACTGACTGAGGATTCCGAAGAGAAACGCACTGCCGTTCAGGTTGGCGATCCCTTCCTCGAGAAACTGCTCCTGGAAGCGACTCTGGAAGTCATACACAAAGATCTGGTCGTGGGTATCCAGGATATGGGCGCAGCGGGTTTGACCTGTTCCAGCTCAGAAATGGCTGGTAAGTCCGGAGTTGGCATCACAATGGAAGTCGATAAAGTTCCCCAGCGTGAACAGGGTATGACTCCCTATGAGATCATGCTTTCCGAATCGCAGGAACGCATGCTGCTCATCGTCAAGCCGGAAGACTTTCCCAAAGTTCAGGATGTCTTCCATAAGTGGGATCTGGACGCGGTCGTGGTCGGCAGGGTCACAGCGGATGGCATGCTAAAGATAATCTTTAATTCAGAGACTGTGGCAGAGATCCCCGCCGAATACCTGATCCTGGGGGGTAAGGCACCTGTTTATACCAGAGATTCCCTCAAACCCGAGTGGCTCGAACCTCTTCAAGCATATGATCTATCTGATCTTCCCGAACCGGAAGATTACAACCAGGTATTGCTAAAGCTTTTTGCCAGTCCCAATATCGCTTCCAAGCGAGCGATCTATAGCCAGTACGATCACATGGTTCAGATCAATACTCATCTCGAGCCTGGAGCTGACGCAGCAGTCGTGGCGATCAAGGGAACTCCCAAGGCGATCGCACTTTGCACTGATTGTAATGGCAGATATTGTTATCTGGATCCATATGAAGGCGCTAAGATCGCCGTGGCGGAATCTGCCAGAAACGTCGTCTGCGTTGGCGCGAAACCGCTGGCTATCACGAATTGTCTGAACTTTGGCAATCCTCACAAACCGGAAGTGTATTGGACAATGCAGCAAGCCGTTAAAGGCATGGGAGATGCCTGCAGAGCGCTCGATACACCCGTCACGGGCGGTAACGTATCTCTCTACAATGAGAATCCCGGTGGCGCGATCTATCCGACTCCGGTCATCGGTATGCTGGGATTGATCAAAGACATCGATAAATCTATAAACCACAGGTTCAAGGCATCCGGCGATCTGATCTATATTCTGGGAGGACTTTGTTCTGAGCTTGGAGGCACTGAGTATCTGAAAGTCTGGCATGATACGATAGCAGGAAAGATACCAAGTCTCGATATGGAGATAGAACTTCGCCTACAGGATTTGATCCTTTCTCAGATAGAAGAGGGTATCCTTGCCTCAGCGCATGACGTTTCCGATGGCGGGATGCTTTGCGCCGTAGTCGAATCTGTCTTAGAAACCGGTTTGGGAGTCGAACTCACATTCTTAACAGAAGGTTCCAAGGCAGCGATCTATTTTGGAGAAGACCAATCCAGAGTGATCGTCTCAGTCAAACCAGAGAACAAAGACCGGTTTGAAGCTCTTGCAAAAACCGGCTCCATCCCGGTGATTTTGCTTGGGAAGGTCATGGACGTTCCGAACTTGATAGTAAATAATGATATCAACCTCACGCTTGAGGCTCTGCGTCAGGTGTGGTCCAATACGATAAAAATCTAAGGAGTAGGAGATGAAAATGGACATACTATCCGGCAGCCTTTTTTGGGGTATTCTGGTCATTCTGATCGGTCTTTCGATCATCCTCAAAGGGTTTAACGTAAACATCCCTCTGGTCAAATCCTTCATTGCCATAGTGATTATTCTGTTCGGTATCAAGATACTGGTTGGCAGTCATCACAAAACGAGACACACTGGAATATCTTCAAGTTCCACGACGGGTCGTTACACTGAATTCTCCAATATCTTCAGCAGCGGCAATTACGATTTTTCCGATCTTAATCCCGTAACTGATAACGTCGAGGTCACGGTTGTGTTTGGCAGCGCTACGGTCTATCTGCCTGCGGATATTGAGTTTGATTTCGACAGCAATGCCGTTCTCGGTTCAGTTATCTTGCCGGGGACAACTCACGCCGGTATCACATCTCAGGAATCTTCTCTGAATACCGGAGCGAAACGAAGAATACACGTCGAGGCAAATTCGATCTTTGGCAGGCTGGAGTTTATCATGAAAAAACCAGAGCAGTCAAAGGCTAGAGCCGATTCCTCCGCCACGACGGACACGCTGGATACGTCTTTCTAAAGCATTAGGTAAACATCCATGACACTTAGGCGGATTTTGCCTATTGTCTTCATATTTCTTTGCCTTCCCTTGTGGAGCATGAAGCTCGGCTATGCTCTGAGTGGGGGTGGCGCACGAGGGTACGCCCATATCGGCATTCTCAGAGTGTTGGAAGAAGAGGGCGTCAAGCCGGATTACATTGCCGGAACAAGCAGTGGAGCCGTGATCGGCGCCCTATACTGCATGGGATACAATACCTATGAGATAGAAGATATTGTATCAAGTATGGATTGGGACAACCTCTTCAATGACACCTATAAACGTAGAGACATCTATGTCGGTCAAAAGCGATGGCCACCCTACGGCAATATCAAGCTGGGCATGAGCGAAAGCTGGAAACCACTTCTGCCGACAAGTGTCTTCACCGCTAATAATGCCAATTTGGAACTTGCGAGAGTCCTGGCGGATGCTTCGTCCGTAACAGATTTTAATGATCTCCCCATACCTTTTGCCTGCGTTGCGACTGATCTCGTCAGCGGTGATCCGATCGTCTTCCGTCGTGGTTCTCTCATGCAGGCGGTGCGATCATCTCTCTCTGTTCCCAGTATCATGAAGCCTTTCGAGGTCAATGGCAAGCCCTATATCGACGGCGGAGTCTCTCAAAATCTTCCCATCGATCAAGTCAGAAACATGGGTGCTGATCTGGTCGTTGGCTTGAAAGTCAATTCCGACCTGAGGGATAAGCAGGAACTTGATAGCTTCGTAGCGGTTCTGGACCAGACGATCAATATTGGCATGACACGCAACGTCGATAAGCAACTCGCGGATACAGCGATCATCTTTGAGCCTGAATTGTCTGATTACAAGGCATCCAGTTTTCGCAATATCAAAGAGATCATCCGTGAAGGCGAGGATTATGCCAGGGCTCATCTGGATGAGATCAAAGCGATATACGCCGTTCTGGATCATAATGATCCTGAGCAGGACAGTATAAAGCGGATACAGAGCTATCCGATCTCTGACATTGATGTCATAGGCAACCAATTCATCAGCAAAGCAAAGGTCAAAGAATATCTCGGGCTCAGATCAGGCGAAGCTTATCCGATCGAGACCATCATCGAATCCTGTCGTCAGGTTTGGAATTCGCAGTACTTCAGCACCGTCTATCCTGTCCTCAAACCTAACGGCCACAAGTTCCGGCTGGAGATCCATGTGTCCGAGCTTGAGCGGCGTCAGCTTGCTCTCAATTTATCCTACACGACTGAGGATGATCTGGTTGCCGGAGTAGTACTTAGCCTGAATAATCTGCTTCTGAAGAACTCGACCTTGATTTCTGAACTGAAACTGGGCGGAAAGAACGAACTCAATCTGGACTACGTGAAGAACTTCGGAGATTTTCATGGGGTGTATTATCGGGTGTTTCCCTATATAAATGAGAAAACGACCTATATCTACGACCAGGATCATTACAAGACAGAGAGTGTCAAATCTCTCGAATACGGCTTCACCAGCGGTGTCGGAGTCCTTGCCCAGAAGATCGGCGTAGCCGAGATGTTCATCTATAATTCTCACACCCGTTTATACCGTGATATCTCCCAAACTTTTCCAATCAACCAGAGCTACAGCATTGCCGGATTCGGCTTGAAGGCTTATCGGGAGACTCTCGATGACTTTGTCTTTCCCAGATCAGGCATGAGAGCGATGGCCAAGCTCGACCTTTCAAGATTCTCTCCCCTCACGGATGAGAACTACAACAAAATATCAACTAAACTGGAGCTATATCACAAGTATTCCAAAAGGTTCTCAGTCAAACTTGCTCTGGAATACGGCTCTTACCTTGATTCAGGCTTGTCAGTTCCGCTCGATCCTTTCTTTCTTGGCGGTTCAGACGGCTACTACGGTTTTGACCGTTATGAACTAAGTGCTCCATTTTACAAGATATACGAAGCTGGAGTTGTATATAGTCCCAGGACAAACTGGTTCGCCGGAGCTGGAATACAAGGGCTGAACTATGATGACTCGGATATCTGGACCTTGAATCAAAACATTGAGTACTGCGCTTATGGTAGCCTGGGCTACCGGTCAGTTCTCGGTCCCGTGAAACTGATCCTAGCTTTCCCGTTCAAAGGCGAGTTCAGAAGCTATCTCTCAGTCGGCTACGATCTCGATATCTTCAAATTCTCAAGGCGCTGAAGCAGATTATCCTGCGTTTATTAAGTTATACTAGAACTCGCTTACAAATCTCAATACTCACCCTTTGCCAGCATAGACGCTCATCAGATAGTATCGCTATTCTGAGCCTATCCCTGCCGTATTTTGTACGGATATCATACGGGCGGCGTACGGGAGGCATACGGTGAGCGTACGGATCAGGAAAGAGGGAAGAAGAGCTCAGACCTGATCACAATATCCATCTACAAAAAATCCTCTCTTTGAGAAGAGAGGATCGGTTAAAATGATTTGTTAATAATTATAACTAAGCGTGCCCTAGCAGCTTGGCGATGGTATCCTTGCAGATAGCATCCGATCGTTCCTGTGATTCGCTTTCGACATAGACACGGATGATCGGCTCTGTGCCTGACTTACGAATGTGGATCCAATGTTTATCACCGATCGCTTTGATCCCATCCTGAGTATCAAACCGGTATCCGGCAAGAACTTCAGTGACTGATGCCATTACCTTATCCAGCTTGGTGTGGTCGATCTCCATCTTGCCCTTGGCAAAATAGTATTTGGGAAGTGAATCGACAATCGCTGACAAGGGGATGGAATTCTCTGAAAGCAAGCCCATGATGAGCGCCATGCCTGCCATCGCGTCACGAGTGTAATTGACAGGAGGACAGATGACTCCGCCATTTCCTTCTCCGCCAATAGGGCTGTTTAATTCCTGCATCTTCTTGCCGACGTTGATCTCACCGACTTTGGTGCGATGAACTTTGACGCCATAATTAGCTGCTATATCATCGGAAAGCATCGAAGAGGAGAGATTTACGACCACGTCACCCTTGACCTTGGCTAGTACAAACAGCTCCGCCAAAGCTACCGTTAGCTCTTCGCCAATGCAGTGACCACTATCTGAAACTATGGAGAGCCTGTCCACATCGGGATCAGTGGCAAAACCAATATCAGCACCGCTATCTTTGACAAGCTGTTCCAACTGCTTCAGGTTGTGATTGAGAGGTTCAGCAGGATGAGCGAATCTACCTGTAGGTTCGGAATTGATCTCGACGACTTCACAGCCCAAAGCCCTGAGCATGATAGGGGAGAGGAGTCCGCCGGCGCCATTGACAGAATCCAGCGCGACTTTGAATCTGCGGGCTTTGATCCTGGCAATATCTATATAGGGAATGCTGAGGATCTTGTCGATATGCCGCTGTATAGCCTGATCATCATGTACAATTCGTCCAACGCTGTCCCATGTCTTCCATGCGATCGGTTCATTGACCGAGCCTAGAAAAGTCTCAGCCCGCTTGGGAGACAGGAACATTCCGTCTCCGTCGATGAACTTCATGGCATTCCATTCGGGAGGATTGTGCGACGCGGTAATGGCTATTCCGCCAACCGCTTGATGATGCTTGACTGCCAGTAGGACTGTAGGCGTGGCAACGACACCGATGTCGATGACGTCACAGCCCACAGATGTGAGAGCTGAAGTGATGACCGCTCGCAAGGTTTCGCCGGTAGTGCGAGAATCCCTTCCCAGAACAACCGGACCGGGACCGACAAGCATACCGAAATGGGCTGCGAACTGCAGAGCAACAGAAGGGTCAAGGGTATCACCAAAGATACCCCTGACTCCGCTAACACTGGTCATCAGCTTGCTCATAGTTGATTACAAGCCGAATTTGCTACGATTGTCTATAATCTTCGAGTCTTTACGAAGCTGCTCGAACCAACGGTTGAAGGCAGCGTCTTCAAGACGGGTCTGAAGTTCGGTTTGTTTAGCTTTATCCTTGGCAAAGGCTGCCAGATCTGGTTTTCTGCGTTCGGTGGCGGTGACGATGAACTGACCTTCGGAGGTCTTGATCAAACCGGAGGTTTCACCTGTCTTGAGCGCCAGAGCGGCTTTGGTGAATTCATCAGACTTGGCGATACCTTCCAATGAAGAACCCATCTTGTGATTCTTGACATCGACGACTTTCCAGCCTTCGGAAGCAGCGGCTGTAAAATATGTATCCTTGGTATATTTCTTGGCGAAAGCTTCGGCAAGCGGAAGAGTCTTATCGATCTTCTTCTGCTTTTCGATCTCACTCTTTATTCTGAGCTTGACGTCGGCGAAGTCTTCATAAAAGACTTTCTTGTTCTCGACCATCTGCGCGACGATAAGTTCCTTATTCTGAGTCTGGAACACGCCACTGACTGCTTTGGCTTTGCCCTTGACCATGAAGTCTTTGAGTCCTGCAACTTTTCCAATTCCGGGAACCTGGTCGAGGTCGTGAGCCACCATCTTGGTATCAATGGCTTCCATCTTGAGGGACTTGGCGACTGCGTCGATCCCTTGCTTTTTGATCTGCTTCTGAGCGTTATCTGCTTTGACGCGGATATTGGCTATCGTTGCTTCCGAAGCTTCAACCTTAAGTAGGATGTGGCTTGCTTTGATCTTGGGCTCTGCCGGTGTTCCACCCAGAGAGTCACATTTGATAACGTGCCAGCCGAAGCTTGTTCTGACAGGCTGAGAGATCTGACCGGGTTTGAGCTTGAAAGCGGCGTTCTCGAATTCAGGAACCATCTGACCTTTGCCAAACACTCCCAGAGAGCCGTTATTGGCTTTCGAACCCGGATCTTCTGAATACTGTGTGGAAAGCTGACCGAAGTCCTTACCGCTGATCGCTTCTTTGTAGATCATGTCGATCTGTTTCTTAACGTCAGCGAAATCCTTGTCTGAGGCTTTCATCTCGAACTTCAGATACTTGATCCTGGATGCGGGACCTTTCTTATATATTGTCTCTTTATCTTTGTCATACTTGGCTTTGATCTCTGCATCGCTGACCTTGACACTGTCCATCTTGTTATAATCGAACCAGATCGCCTTACCGTTGACGAGATCCGTATCCTTTGTGTACTCGGCTTTGAGGCTGTCCATGTTTATGCCTTGCTTGTCGGCGATAAGTTTCTTCAGCTTCTTCTGAGGTAAGACCTGACGAACATATTCATCCATCATCTGGAAGAACTGAGCGTTATTCTTCAGAGCATCAATGTACTTACTCTTATCAAATCTTCCGTTAACCTGGAAGCTCTGATTCTGCATAAGCTCCTGAGGAGGATTGTTGAGCATTTCTGCATTGACTTCAGCTTCAGTGAACTTGATATGATGTTTCTTCAGCTGTTGTTTCAGTAGGATCTCATTGACCAACTGGTTCCAGGCAGTGTCCTGAATATAACTGCGGGTCTGCTCATCCATCGCTTGACCTTTGAGCTGTTCCGCGTATTGTTCTTCAACTTTGGCGATCTGCTCACGGAACATATCCATGGTGATCGGAACTCCATTGACTTTGCCGAGATACTCTTTGGGGCTGAATATCCCTGACACGCCCATTGCTGCCATACCAATAATAAAGACAAAGGCAATGATCCAAATGACTATTTTCTGTTTCTTTCTCAGGTCTTCGAGCATTTCTATCCTCCACAAGGGTATAAATTTCTTTTATAGAAAGCCATTATTTTAAGACTGTCTTTTTATTCAAGGTTTTTTTTAGGCTTTGTCCCGAATAATGTTGATCGTGGGACGGATAACTCCTGCTCTCAGCCTTGTGTGAGGGTTAAGATACACGTATTGACCGGCGTATCTCGTATAGTTGGAATTGCCCCCGGGATCATCTATTGGCGAGGCAAATCCACTCCTGATGATCAGACTGAACGGCAAAGACTCTTCACCGGTATTGATCACGCCCGGCTCAGTTTTCAAATAATCGCAGAGGATCATTTCATCGATGTTATCGCAGATCAGACCGTTGATCCCCGCGTCTGCCAAGCTTTCCAGCATCCCAAGATCCGAGACGTTGCCTGTAGCGACGACCGTACCATGGAGCTCATCAGCATTCACGATAAGGCTATCCGTAAGAACCACGAGCTTCCCACCGGTCTCTTTGCCAAAACCAAGCTTTGCTTCGATCCTCGTTGCGTGATATTCGATCTGTACATCCTGCTCATTTGCCTGAAGCACTTCTCCAAACACCTGCGCGTGATATTCATGCGGTTGGGACTGGAAACAGATGGTCACTTCTCCGCTGATCTTATCGATCGTGGTGAGTGTTCCTGTCGAAGGAGCGACAATATGCGTCCTGCCCAAGGAAGAGGAGGAATCCAGTTTCCTCGCGATAGTATCGCCCTGATAGACATAGTCTCCCACATTTCGCAGCAGATACGTCCCGATCCGGTTGGGTTTCACCTTCAGTTGCGATGCTACGTTGATCTTAACCGGTTTACCGGTGTAGTCCTGAATCTCGGACATCACGACCAGCCCCGTCTTAGGATCGATGAATTCGACCTTACCCCTGACCGGCGAATGAAAGCTCATCTGTTTACCCGTCTGTGTTTCAGTATGGTTAGGATGAGGCAGACGCGCTATGACCTGATCGAAATCAACCTTATCCCCCTGCCTGATAAGCAGGTTCTTACCTATGTACTCCGACGAGATAGAAGGCACCGATCCAAAAGGCTGAACGATATAGAGCCTGGCAGGATCATAAGGATTGGACGCCATGATGTCATCAGGTCTGGTCTTCTGTCCTTGAGTAGCATAGACCTCGCCCTTATACGGCAGATAGATCTCCCGCACGAAATTTCCGGTAGATTCCTGAGACGCTGCCGGAACGTGCTTGAATTCCGGTATGGGTTCATCGCCATACAATCCCATAGCCTGGTCAACCATCTTGAGATTCCCTGCCACGTTCTGACGTGTATCAAGAATGAGCGG
This sequence comes from Candidatus Cloacimonadota bacterium, assembly GCA_035353255.1. GTDB lineage: Bacteria > Cloacimonadota > Cloacimonadia > Cloacimonadales > Cloacimonadaceae > PHBP01. The sequence goes on along the minus strand of DAOPZE010000007.1, from coordinate 16,685 downwards.
CAGATCAGTTTCCAGAGTCACAGCTTCCTTAATATTCCCCAAAAGCACTTCTTTTCCCGGGATGATCCTGATCTTTCGCTTTGCTGCAGCCCCCGGATAATAAACGAAGTTGTCGGGACATAGAACAGAACGCTTCCCGTCGATCTCAACCTGAAGCAAAACCTTATCTTTCTTCGGCGCTTTCTCGTTTAGAGGAGAGACATGGATCGCCAGAGGTTCGATCAGATCACTGTGAAGCATCGCCTGAGCCGAATCATGATCAAACGTACTCAGGATGCCGATATGAGGCGAACAAAAACTCTTGTCCAGCCACAATTCAGTCACGCCTTTAGGCTTAAGCGAGTCGATCAGGATCATCATCGCCTGCTCAGGCTTGGGAACGTTGGCAAAGATCCCTCCTGATCCCAGCATGATATCGATATCGCTTCCATAGAAATAGAGCTTATCATCTTCACGCTGGAATTCGAACTGCGTCTCGAATTTATCTCTGAGCCCCTGTTTCATGAGGTCAAGAAATCCTATCTTTCGCGTATTGTAATGCATTTCCTGATGCTGCACCAGCGCGAGCTCGATCGCTGCTTTGGCAAGAGCGTGTTCGAGTCTCAGTTCCCATTCGTTCACAGGGACAGAAGTGGGATTGATGGTCTTGTTGCCGATATAGTTACGCACCTGCTGTTCAGGGAAGGACTCCGGTAGAAGCTGCATCAGTTTTTCCGCACCGTATTCTTTGAGAACGTTCAGTGCGCTATAGCTCATTCCCAGATTGGCGCTGACAGTTCGTTGAGAAACACCTTCAAGGATGGTGAAAACATCAGTGGTCGCGCCGCCGATATCCACTGCAAGTGTATTCTTGGGCACATCATGAGAGAGCAGTTTCAGGCATTGCATGACCCCGACGGGCGTGGGAAGGATCTCGGCGTTGACCGTCTGTTTGAGTTCAGTGTAGCCTGGCGCCTTCTCCATGACGTTCTCCATAAACAGCTTCTGTATCATATCCTGCGTCGGTTTCAGGTTTTCCAACACAGGAGAAGGTCTCAGATTTGGCAGTATGTGCAGGTCAAAATAGGCTGAGATCATCTTCTGGATCAGAGAAGACGCCTCGACGTTCCCTGCATAGATCGCGGGGATGAGACCCGCTTCGTTAAACTTCGGCGCAGGGTTTGCCAGCCTGAGGATCTCCACCAGACGCAGGACTCCGGTGATCGCTCCGCCATCCGTTCCTCCACAGATCAGCACAAGATCAGGATGCTGATTTCGCATGGCAAGCATCTGATCGACTGCCTTTCGCTTGTCATTCAGGGCAAAGGTATCGAGGATGATCCCACCCGCGCCATAAGCCGCTCGCTTGCCACTGCTGGCGGAATCAAAAAGAGTAAGCCCGATGACCAGGATCTGCAAGCCACCTCCGGCACTGCTCGTCGTGAGGTAGCCGACTTCATCCCTGAAGGAAAGAGTATTTTCCGCGGAGCTTCCCAGGAGCCGGATCCCTGTGGCGGTTTCCAATTCCCTGATCGCTTTGAGGACTCCGATCTTAACGTCGTTGAGCGGAACTTCGACGGTCGTCTCGGCATGACTGATGCCCAAGACCTTCAGGCTTTGATCCTGATAACCGACCAGAACCGCTTTGGTCATCGTGCTGCCAACGTCTGTGATAACGATGAATTTGTAACGCTCTTTCATATCTACCTCACAATCTACATGTAATTGCTGAATCAACTTCATCAAACGATACAAATGTCAAGCGATATCTGGAGAATCTCAGGGATCACTCAGGGAAATATTGTACTATCCGCTACACGTTTCCGCGGAAGAGCGGCAACAACTCCGGAAAAAATGGCCTTATCAATCCCCAAGATCCACTATACACATCTCTAGTCTTTCTCTTGTCTTCCCCTAATCATTCCCTAATCCGATTAGGGAATGATTAGGGAATGATTAGGGGATCATTAGAGATGTGTCCGATGGATCTATAGGAAATTATGTGTGATTTTTAATGTTAGCAAGGGTAATGATGGAGCTACTAGCCGGTCAGAATCTACTTAAAGTCTGATTGACGGGTCTTGATCTTAGCTCTTGGTTTTGTGTATTTTCGGAGGATAGGTTCGGGGTTATTGTTTTTAACTGTTGGTTTCAGAACGGATTTGAGGGGACACGTCTTACCAAGTTCGATAGGGACATCATAATACCACACGGGTCTGTATCCTTCCGCGTTCACTCTGACGGTGTACAATCCCGGCAGTAGGTTAAAGACTACACTGCCTTTGACACCGGGGCGACAGGTAGCTACCAGGATCGAGTCAGTATGGATGGTACAAAACGAATCGACAATGTTGTTGTTATTCTTATCAGTGACTTCAATAGATATTCTGCCACGAGTGTTTTGAGGTAAGTCGTAGCTATGTTTGGCTTGTTTCAGAATAATCATGGGAATAGTAGTGGTTTGCCCTGCTTCGACGGTCACATTTAGAGAATCGAGATCGTGGTAACCGATTAGCCTAACCTTGCATCTGTATGTTCCTGCGGGGATTCTGATCAGATAATTACCCATAGCATTGGTTTGTGCTCCGGTAACGCGGTTGCTTCCTTCATACAGCGTGACGTTTGCATATGTCAGCGCTTTGCCGTCATCACTGTAAACATTGCCTTTGACGTATCCCAATGTGTTTGTATCGGCTATCAGTGGTATAATAAGTATCGCCGAGATCATTATAATAAGGATAGCTTTCGGGGGCATTATCTCCTCCTGATCTGTTTGATCTACTCTAGGGCAGGGTGTTGTTTTGTCAAGACGAATATGTAATTGATTTTAGTGTTTTCGGAAACAAGTATAGATAATTCAACTCTCTCAAGTAATGTCCCAGACTCCCCACAAAAGACTTGACTAAAACTAAACGGGGAATTGGCGTGGTAGCAAAGAAAATATTACGTTAAACAGGGAGATTCAATGAGAAAGGTATTCCTGCTCATGATATTCGGTATGATGGTCTTTGGTCTGTGCGCCATAACTGTCGAGACCGGCTCGATCAAAGGTTTTTTATATGCGGGTGAGGACAGCCTCTCCTATGACAAGTGGCTGAGCCACGTAGCGGAAGGCATTGCCTCAAGCAACTACAACCTTTATGCTCCGTATGACAGGCAGTTAAACGGTTTTGGCGATTATCACATCGCTTCGACGGCGGAGCTGACCAATTGGGGATATGTGGTTGATTCCTTCCTTAGCGGAGACTATGACAATACTGAGCTATTGATCACGACCTACGGCTTCCCGTATCAGGTAGTCGAGTTTCACGATACTGACAGTGGCAGGACTTTCTATATGCTCAGGGAAAACGTTGCGTTCTCATATACGGATAATAATAACACAGATGATACGTATGATGATGAGATCGGAGCGTTTGCCTGGGGCTGGGGGCTGTACATTTATAATCCGGAAGGGACGCGGCCTATTCTTGTCACGGCACCTCATCCTTGTGACGATTATCCTTCAGTGCCATTCGCCCTTGAGGCTTTCCAGCTTTGGAACGCTAAATTCCTGCTTCTTGCCGGTGCGGGTAGAGAAGTTCGCTGGACGAACGTCGCTCCCTTCACCAATGCCAAGTCGCTGAGTGATCCGACGCGTATCGCGGCACATCCTTTTAATATATGCTATCAGAAGTTCGCCAATGAGATCCGTTCTGAATTCAATATGAGAGAGTTTTCACCGCAGATGCACACCTATGACTGGAATCGCCATGTCGGCATCGCTAATATCCAGCTCTCGGCAGGTTATCAGAAGTACTGTCCAAACCTTCCCATACGTGATCTTTCGAGTCTTAAACACGATCTCATCAATAAGGGCGCTAATATCATGATACCTGCCAATACGTTCGGTATCCATAAAGATGTGTATCTTAATGATTATTACGCCGTGTTCTATTCGACGCATGATTTTACCTTCTCGGATGGAGTTCACACCTATCCGGTCAATGATGAGATCACGCTTCCGGCATATTCGGCAAACTCACAGATGCTGTATACGCTGAACGGTTGGAATGATTATGACACCTATGATCCCTTCCTTCACGCGGAGATGGATGAATTGCCGAATTGCTATGAAGAGACGGATAATAACCTCAAATGGTTCTATGGTTGGGATCAGGCGAATCAGCGCTGGGACTTTAGCAAAACCTATGTCAATTTCAATAACTATTATCATCGTTGGATCGATGATCTGAACTCACTCTACAGCGAGATGTTCCAGATGAATGACGGAACCAATCCTGCCAATCCGGAGAATCTGAGCGTTCTCAATGAATCCTTGAATAGTGTGACATTGGGATGGGATCGATCGAACGGCTATGATTTCGATACTTATGAAGTGCTGTATGGGACGGAGCCTATTGGGCTGAATAACTATACCATATATAGCCGTACGAGTTCTCAAGCTCTGGCTGACCAGGCTTGTGAATCCATCGTTGTGCCGAATCTGGCCAATAGTAATACGTATTACTTCCGGCTTCGCGCCAAAGATAAGAATGGTAATTACTCCAGCATGAGCAATCAGGTTGTCAGCACTCCGGGACCTGCAAATATCACATCATTTCTTGCGCATGGCATGACCAATTCCGTACGCCTCTACTGGACGGTTGGCGGGCAGACCAATAATCTGGGCTTCAAGATCTATAGACGTGATAATCTGAACGGGTATCAGCTTCTGGATAGTTATCAGACCAATCCCGCTCTGAGCAATTCAACCGCGTCCTCATTCGAGTGGTGGGATAACACCGCGCTGAATAACGAGACTTATACATATAAGATCAGTTCGACGAACGGCAACTCTGTGGAGTATTACTATTATCCTTCAGTTTCCGCCAGTCCGCGCATGGTTCATACGATCTATATCAAGAATGCATCGGGTGCGCTTGCTGATTCGATCTCCTTCGCGATCAATCCTTACGCAACGGATGGAGCGGATACATATTATGACGTTTCCAAGGGTAATCCAGGTTCAAATTACGTCTGGAATGCCTTCTGGGAGCAGTATTGGGGAACCAGCGGTACGCAGCTTTCCCGTGAAGTCAAGGCTGATATCAACCTGGATAACGAATTGCAGACCTGGGTCATGCGGGTCAGAAGTGATCAGCTTTCTCAGAATCTATACATCTCGACTTCTGATACCTTCGGTCGTTTCGAAAAGCTATATCTGCAAGATGGCGGGACGGGTGCCTGGCACGATCTGACGACCGGGCAGTATCAGTTTACAGTCGCTAATTCCAACGTGCGTACGATGTCGCTCTTCTGGGGAAATCTCTCTCCCAAGATCAATATTACGAATATTCCCAACAGAGTCTATCAGGGCGGAACTACCGCTACATTTAACTGGAACTATACCTATCCCTTCCTTGTGGGTCATTCTGATCTCTGGATAACTAATGGAACGGACAGCCTGATGATCGCGGAGAATATTCCCTCGACCGTAGGTTCTAATACATACTATGTACCTCAGACGATGGATATGCAGAACTGCCGGATAGTCATGCATCTGACCGCAGTGGACGGAGCAGTGACGAGATACGAGGGAACTTATACTTTCGCCATGGTTCCAGCAATGTCCTTCGCTTACAATGACCCAGGGTGGAAGATGCGTTCGAATCCATGGAACACTTCTGCTGTCACCTTTGAGAATGTGTTTGGAACCGGATCGGTCGGCTATAATCTCAATCAGGGAGACAGTTGGGCGACGGACAGCAATTTCTTGTACGGGAAGGGATACTTCGTCAACAGTCCGGATATCAACTTCTATAGTACCCTGAACACGGTCGTGCGGGATGAAGTCAGCTTTACTCTTGTTCCGGGATGGAATCTTGTTCCAAACCCGCATCTCTGCGCTTATGATATTTCTGATATACGTTTCCTGATCGGGACAACTGTGTTCAGAATGTCGGAGATGATCTCATTCGGTTTGATCTCTCGCGGATCATACATATACAGGAATGGGGAATATGTCCTCAGCGATACGATGCAACCATATGAAGCGCTGCTGATCAAATACTATGGCAGTCAGTCGCTTGGCACGCAGATAAACTTCCTTCCGTATTTCTCCTCGCTGTCAGTTGACCCGCCTGTGAATACATGGTCGTTGAAGCTGGAAGCTACGCGTGGCAGGACAGATAAAGATGCGGTACTGATCGGTTCGAACAGGAACGCGAGCGATGGATATGACTTCGTCTATGATTGGCCCAAAGCGCTTGCGGGACCTTTCGAACATATCTCGATGTCTCTGCGAAGAACCGCTCCCGAAGATAGCCTGTTCCTGGATAACATTCTCTATAGCGAGATCAGATCTGACTTTTCAGCTACAGAAGCTGAGACTGAGACCTGGAACTTCAAACTGGAATCCGACGGCACAGATCCGATCGACTTCAGTTTCATTCCCACCGGAATACCTCAGGATTGGACTGTTTCGGTTTACGTCGATGGAGTTGGTCATCATCTATACAATGGGACTAGTTTCAGTCTGACTCCGGATGCTAATGGCGATATCGAAGGGACAATAATCGTCAGGAACTATTTTGTCAGTAATGATGACGAGATTCTTAGCCCGATAACCGCGGTAAAGAATTATCCGAATCCTTTCAATCCCAGTACCACATTGAGCTTCTACCTGAGCCAGAAAGAGCAGGTCAAAGCTGAGATCTTCAATCTGCGTGGTCAGAGGGTCGCGACTCTCATCGACGCTGTTCTGGAGCCTGGTGCTAAGGAATTCGTCTGGAACGGACAGGACAATACAAAACGCAATGTCGCATCAGGAGTCTATTTCATCCGCATCAACACGGGTAAATCACAATTCACCCACAAGATGCTCCTGCTTAAATAACATACTATGAAAAAGATACTACTGCTGATCCTCTGCCTGATCCTGGCGACTCTGGCGTTTGCCCAGAAGTACTCAGGGGATTTCCCCATGGGAACTTACTCGTACATTGCCAATGTCTTTGCCTGGCATAAGGAATACCGTGATGAACTCTGCCGGCAGATGCAGGCTCTGGGTTATAATACTGCCATGGTCCAAACAGATACTAAGGACACTGATCTGGTCGGATTATACGAGGATCTGGATAAATATGGGCTGGATGCTGTTCTGCTGGATAGAAGCTGGTCAACGGACAGATCTTCGATGCTCAGCTATGGAATGCAAGCGCTTACGACAAGTAATTATGACAAGTTCGAAGCGGAGTATTCCGGCGAAAGAAGCGTCAGAGACGGTGATACGAATGATAGCGCTATCTGGTACTCATCAGTATCAGATAAGTATATCAAGCGTATAGGCAGCGCCAAAGCCGATCCTGCCGCCTCCAATGGTTACGTCTGGTCTGTGACTCAGAGTGAAAGACCGGGATATGCTTATGGCGATCTGAGCCTACGCTGGCCCAAGAAGGACAGAACATACTTCAGAGTTGGGCAAGTCTGGCAGGTTTTTCAGGCTGATCCGGCAGCCAATGACAAGCAGTTCTTCTATATCAGATACAGGTTTAAGCTTGAAAATATCAAATCAGGACTGGCGGATGGTGATACACTTCTGACTTTCTCACCCTCAGGTTTTCCGCTACAAGGTGGGGGATACTCAGGGAAGTCGGTCAATATCTCGCATCAGAAGGATGATGATAAGCAAGCTTTGGATAAGACATCTTATACTCTGAAGGACTTCAGAAACGCAAAGTCGGACAATGGTTTCATCACAGTCACTATAAAGATGTCTTACGCGGATATGATCAAATCCGGGATGATGGCAGTTGCTTCCTCGAAGATGCTCAAAGTCATCAATCTCAATCCACGCCTTTATTGGCATGGTAACTGCGATCTGGCTCTTGATTATATCGAGTATGAAGATCAGATGCATTATGATCTCAGAACTCAGCCCGGTGTATTCGGCGTTGGTGTCCAGAACCGTGCCAGATATCTGAAAGATACCAGTAAAGGTAACTTGCTGGCATTGTACTCCTTCGATGAGCCGCTTCAGAGTCAGCTTGATAGCTTCGGTCTGGTTCAGAACTATCTGAAAGATACCGGGATCGACATGTTTACCGCGACCCATGATTACAACTATAGAGTCTTGACGATCGACGGCAAGAAGGATACTTATTACTCTCACTTGGGTAACTTCTTCGCTACGGCGAAACCAAAGATCGTCGCTCCGGATATCTACCCTCTGAATCCGGATCTCGATTGGAATGGTAGCAGCCAGGGAGTATTCATCCAGACTCAACTGAATCAAAAGCTACATACTGCCTATCGGGATGCAAAAACCTACAGTGATCAGGCACAAGACAGGAAATTCTATCCGATAGTCCAGGTTTTCGGCAAATGGGGCAAGGTCAAAGACGATCCCCAATGGACAAGCTGGATACTCGCGCCCTATGCGACTCAGAAAGCTCTGATCTATTTCCCTCTGTGCTATGGACCGGACGGGATCTTCCACTACAGACTGCAGAGCTTCAGAACGTTGGACGGCCAGGGCGATTACTGCCCGATCTATACCGAGAATAAAGACGGGAAGTATGACGTTCCTAAGAATGACGCAATACCATACCGCGCTGTCATTGACACTAAAGCCAGAACTAAGTTCTATGGATCTATGCTCAAATCCATGCAATGGCTTGACGCATTGACCCTGATGACGGATAAAACCTCAATGGCAAAGACTTATCCTAAAACAGGGCTGAATTATGCCAGAGTGGAGAAGTCTCCCGGAAAGTATCAGGGATACGTCCAATGCGGTCTCTACTCGATTGATGGCGATAACCCTGTTCTGATGCTGGTCAATAGACGAGGTAACTACTTCAAACCAGGTACGATCTCTGTGGCAAAGGAAGTCCCGTATTCCGAATATGAAGCTTACTTCCCGGAGGCTGATCCTCAGACAATGACTATCGTATTCGATAAGAAGCTCGGGAGAGTAGCTAACAAAGAACTTGCCTGGTACGATCCCTTCGATCACTCCGTCTATTATCACAAGAATGGGAAACTCAGTCTTTCCCTGCCTGCGGGTGAGGGTAAGCTTCTGATCATGGTTCAGCTTCCCGAGCAGATGATCAGCAATGCAGTTGTTTATGACAAACCTGTTTTGATCAGTCAGAACACAGATCTGAACAAGAATTCGTCTCTAAGCTGTAACTCAACTCAGGGGATGACCATCATGCCCAAGGTAAAATTGAATCTTGCCGAAGGCAGTGTGATGACCATAAAGGGGAAGCTGCGTCTGTTAACGGGCTCCAGCATCATGGTTGCCGGTACTTTGAATGTCGCACCGGAGAATGTTATTCTGGATGAAGGAGCGTCTATCATGACCATGGATGGATATCCCTATCCGGGTATAAACACCGGAACCAGAACCAAACAGCTAAGCAGATGACCAGAGGACAGATAAGCTTGAAAAGAACTGGAAAGTCACGTCGAAATAGCGCGATTCGACAATTTGTGCTTGACAAAATAAGCCCCATAAAAAGGATGCCAAACATCAGTGATATGAAGAACAACGCTGGGGGCGTAGTTCAGTTTGGTTAGAACGTCTGCCTGTCACGCAGAAGGCCGCGAGTTCGAGTCTCGTCGCTCCCGCCATATAATGGACGCCGATTACGGCGTCCTTTATCTTTTTACCCTTGAAATGGAATAGATATGCAAAGTGTACTCGCCGGCATCCTCCTGGTTATCATCAATATCCTTTTGGAGATCATATACATAGTCTCCTTGCCTGTCCTTATCCCAGTTCTATGGCACAAGCACTATCTCAGAGCAGTGTTTTTCCATTTCGACTTTCCTAAGGGAGGAATCCTGATCCACGCCGCTTCAGTAGGTGAAGTTATGGCGATCCAACCCCTTGTGCTACGGCTTCTTCGAGATGATCCTTCTGCGATAATTTATATCTCAACCACTACAGTGACGGGCCTGAAAGTCGCTAAGAGTATTGATCCAAGAGTGCTGGGGTTTCTCTCACCTCTCGATCTCTGGCATCTCCGTCTCAGGCAGCTCAGAGAGATGCAACCTGCTTTGATCTGCATTGTCGAGACCGAGATCTGGTTCAACCTGTTCCATCTGGCTGGGAAGGCTGATGTTCCGATCCTTATTCTCAACGCAAGAATGTCTGGTAATACCCACAGAAACCTTAGTTTTATTCTTCCTCTGTTGAGGTTAACCACGAGATCCGTCAAAGAGATTGTTAGTCAGAGCGAGGGAGATACGGCTCGGTTCAAGTCTCTGTTTACCTGTCAGGTCACTGGTTCCGGCAACATCAAATATGCGGTTAGTCTCCCTGACTACGACCCGAAAGAAACACGCGCGGAATTAGGTTACTCAGAGTCTGACATGCTGATCGTCTGGGGAAGTTCACGCCCCGGTGAGGAACTCATCGCCAGAGATCTTTATCAGGATCTCACGCATGTCTTTCCTCATCTTAAGCTGATAGTCGCGATCCGGCATCCCAAACGCTCAGCTGAAGTACGGCAGGTCTTCGCTGGTTTTGAACCAACTTTCGAGTCGGAAGAAAGCACACCCGGCAAGATCCACATCATCGACGTGATCGGTAAGCTGAACATGGCGTACTCAATATGTGATCTGGCGATCGTGGGTGGTTCTTTTACCGATTTCGGCGGACATAATCCTTTGGAACCTGCCTATTACAACAAGGCGATCGTTATCGGCCCCTATCATTCATCCTGTAAAGCCTCCGTAAAGAAGTTACGTGAAGCAGGTGGTATAGTCATCTCGGACAAGGATAAACTGCTTGACGATGTCAGGGAAATTCTTCACAGTGAAGCGAAAAGAACCGCTCTGGGGGCTTCAGCAAAGCGTGTCCTGAACGAGAATTCCAGGTCTTTGGACGATCATATCGCTGCTATATTCAGATGGATAAAAGCATGAGAGAGGCGATGTTCTGCACTGGGCTCGAAGATGGCAAGATACGCTGTGACCTATGTCCGCGTCATTGCAGTATCCCTCTTCAGGGAACGGGATTTTGCCGAAGCAGGAAGAATCTCGATGGTACCCTCTTTGCTGTGAACTATGCTCAAGCCATAGGCGGAAGTTTCGACTCGATCGAGAAGAAGCCCCTCTATCACTATCGTCCCGGGTCGGTGATCTATTCTCTGGGACCCAATTCTTGTAACCTGAGCTGCAGTTTCTGTCAGAACTATCAGGTTAGCCAACAGACATGTCCTGTCTTCGAGATATCTCCGCAGGATCTTGCCGAAAATCTGAAGAAATTAGGTGCCGGTCAGGTTGCCTTTACATACACTGAACCATTTACCTGGTATGAATATATACATGATTTTGCCTTGCTTGCTCCGGATGTGTCTATAGTGCTCGTGACAAACGGATACATCGATCAGGAACCCCTGCGGGATATTCTCCCACATATCAGTGCTATGAACATCGATCTGAAAGCAATCGATCCGGATTTCTACAGGGATCATTGCAATGGGGATCTAAAAGCGGTTCTGGATACGATCGAGCACGTGTATAGTGCGGGAGTTCATCTTGAATTGACCAACCTGATCATACCCGGTTTGAACAGCTCTGATGAGGAGATCAGCAAATTGGTATCGAGAGTGGGGGAGATCAGTACGGAAATCCCTCTGCACTTTTCCGCGTACCATCCCGCTTATCATATGACTATCCCGCCAACGCCTGCCTCTCTTATAGCTTCCGCCTGTGAATACGCTAAGAAGAGCTTACGCTTCGTGTACGCCGGTAATATTTCGTACGGAGATCATACGGACACCGTATGCCCGGCGTGCGGTCAGCGTATGATATCCCGAAGCGGGAGAAATATCGTTTCGAGAGTCAAGCCTGAAGGAAGCTGTCCAGATTGCGGAACAAAGATATATGGAGTATTCAGATGAAAGGCAGAATCTGGAAAGATCTGACTCTTGCCGATATCACGCTGATAGTATTGCTGCTTCTGGCGACAGTGCTGAGCGGCATATATTTCACCAGAAAACCACATGACCGATCCGTCTATATCTACAAGAACGGGATCAAGTATGGCGAATATCCGCTTCAGAAAGACGCTATTATCCGGGTAGATGAGCACAATACAGTCGAGATCCGCTCCGGTAAGGTTGGGATGCGATTTGCCGATTGCCCTGATAAACGCTGTGTAAAACAAGGTTACGGCAATATGTTGCCGATCATCTGCCTGCCTAATAAACTCGTAGTCGAGGTGAAAGCCTCTGAGGACGAAAAGAAGTTCCTCCTTCAGTAGTTATGTTGAAAGTTGCTATATATCCATCAAATCATGGTTTCGGACACGCCACCCGTATGAGCGCTTTGGCTCTGGAACTGAATAAATTCGGGATATTCACGTTTATCAGGACTGACAGACCCGAATATCTCTACGATAATCTGAGCACCGGGTTTTATTCAGTCTCTATTTCGCGAACAGACTTCGGAGTCGTGCACGGTTCACAGTTGATCACCGACCTTGAAGCTACCAGATCTCGTCTTCTGAAGCTGATGAGTCAAAGACTGGAGATCATCGATCAAGAAGTCAGTTTTCTACGTGAGAATGAGATCGATCTGGTCATTGCGGATATTCCTTTCTTTATCTGTGAAGCAGCTTCTTACGCCGGAATACCTGTTTTCGCCATCTCAAACTTCGATTGGTTCTTCATTTATCATGAGCTGTTCGAGGCAGATCGCGAAATGCGGGCAGTTATTAACAGCATCTACGGACTCTATGCCAGGGTCGATCAGGCTTACCGGTTGCCGTTCAGTAGCACAAAGAGTATGAGAGCATTTCCGGCATTAAAGAAAGTTGGCTTGCTCGCCAGAATGAAAGAGGGGTATCAGGACATAAGAAAAAGACACGATCTTGATCCTCAGAAACCGATTCTGCTGGCATTTCATAGCGGTGTCGGAGATATCGATATGGGGATGGATAAAGTTGCTAATTGTTTTAAGGGATATACAATTACAAATATAGCAGATTCGCGCGTGAAAGATGCGATCACGATCCCCCAGCACGCCGATATGCTGGATTATGTCTTCAGCGCAGATCTTATCCTGACCAAACCCGGATACAGCACACTCGCTGAGGCGGTGCAGTTCGGCAAGCCTATTCTTTTCCGCCCCCGAAACAACTATCCAGAGGAACGTGTCCTGATCGATGGTTTAAAGAAATATCCCTTAAGTTGCTGCATAGATGATCCAAGGAGGTTGGGAGCTGAGGTCGAGGACTTCATTAAACGATCTTGCAGAGAGCATTCCGGCAAAGCTTTACCGGCATTTCGAAACAGAAACGCGGAAATTGCCGCACTTATCTATCAAGACTTTTTCAGGATCAGATACTCCGGGAAAAAACTCGTATCTGTCTTTGACGCGGGTTCGAATAATCTCAACTACTGCGTCTATGAGCCTGGGTGGGACAGGATCGTGCACAAAACCCAGCTTCCGACAGGGCTTGGAAGAGGATTTGTAAATGATAAACTTGCCCCTGCCAGTATCAGAAGCTTCCTGCGGGCTCTGGGTCATATATATGCTTTTGATAAGGAAGTCTACTCTGATAAACACATTATTGCCACGGGTGTTTCCAGAAAAGCTCGTAATGTTGCCACTATCAAAGAATTGGTGCGGAAGAAATTTAATCTGAAGTATGGAGTTATCACACCAAGGGATGAAGCTTATTATGTATTCTCAGCGATAAGAGACCAGGCGCAATACTATCAAACGGTAGTTGCCTTTGATATTGGCGGTAACAGCACGGAGATCATCGTTACCGCAAATGATAAGCTTAGAAAGTGGGTAAGTCTGCCTCTGGGACTGCTCAGGATGATCGAAACTGACGCGAATCCTGATTTAATTGTTGACGAATATGCACTTGAGCTCGATTCAATTGGGGTTGATAACGTTTCGGCATTGGTGGGAGTAGGTCTGACGGTTGAACTGATCGAACGGCTGATATTGCCTCAGCAAAAACCCTCAGGGGAGTGGGGAAGACTCGATAGAAAAGTGCTTGAGGATCTTCAGAATGATCTTTCGAAGCAGATCTTGTCCATGGTGAGCATCTCGGAAAAAGAGAAACAGGATCTGAGCATTTTGAACCTTAGCGTTAGGCTGTTGATTCTATTTATGGACAAATATGGCACTCAGGAAATCCTTGTATGCAAAGATGGCATAAGTGTCGGATTAGCCAAAGCAAAGACAAGAGAGATAAGAAGTTAATGAGATTTTACATAGAGACCTACGGATGTCAGATGAATGTCAGCGATAGCGAGCTTATTACCACGATCCTGCTGAATGCGGGACATGAGCAAGCTGAGAGTATCGATGACACAGACCTGCTGATCTTCAATACCTGTTCGGTGAGAAAGCACGCGGAAGACAGGGTATTGGGCAGGATCAGCAACGAAAAGAGCCGGAAAAACACGAAACGCAGCTTTTTGATTGCGGTTGTTGGCTGCATGGCGCAACGAATGGGTGAGACCCTCATCGAAAAAGGAATTGGGGTTGATCTAGTTATAGGCGTGGATCAATATAACTCAATTCCCGATCTGATTGAAAACAGATCAACAAGCAAGGCTGCTACTGCTGTCGATTCTGATCAGATCTATCACCAATTGGTCCCGACCCACAAGAGCAGCAAATGCGGATTTGTGACGATCATGCGGGGTTGCGACAACTTCTGCACATATTGCATTGTCCCTTACGTCAGAGGGCGGGAACGTAGCCGTCCTGTCGATGAAATAGTCAATGAGGTCAGATCTCTGGCGCAAGGGGGAGTCGGAGAGATCACACTTTTAGGTCAGAATGTGAATTCCTATAACTATCAGGGGGTTAGTTTTGCTGGGCTTCTGATGATACTTAGTCAGATCCCGGAGCTTATCAGATTGAGATTTGTGACATCGCATCCCAAAGACCTGTCTGACGCGTTGATCGACGTTATGGCTTCTCATACTAAGATATGTAAACATATACATTTACCTATGCAGTCAGGTGATGATCAGATCCTTGCGGCAATGAATCGTAAATATACAATTAAGCACTATCGTGGCTTGGTCGAAAAACTTAGGAATGCTATGCCGAATATTGGGATAACGACCGATATCATTGCGGGATTTCCAGGAGAAACTGATGCCGGATTTGCCAATACCCTGAAGCAGATTGAGGAAATACGCTTCGATTATGCATTCTGTTTTAAATACAGCAACCGCGAAGGCACAAGTGCCGCTGATCTAAAGAACCAGGTCCCGGAACAGATCAGACTCTCACGTCTGCAGGCTATGATCGATCTGCAACGTGATGTAACTTTGGAGAAATTCCGGGCTCAGATCGGAAAGACAGTAGAGATCTACGCTGAAGATTTCAGTAAGAAAGAATCACACAAGTTGTCAGGAAAGACTGATGATTATAAAATAGCAGTCGCAACAGGTGACCCGCAACAGATCGGATCATTGATCAAGGTCAAAGTGATCGATGCGACAGCCGGAACCCTAATCTGTGAGTGATCACTACATGGGTTGTATTAAGCCATGTTATGTAAACCAATGGTTGCTAACGCAAGATAATGATGGACTCAGAGATAGTGATATACCTCTGCCCCATGCAGCATACAAAGATCAGATCGTGGCAAAGCTACGAATTGGAGAATAAATGAAAAGTATGACAGGTTATGGAAAAGCCAGCCTCACGAGATATGATATTAGTATTGATGTTGAGATCAAATCCATCAACGCAAGATATCTTGACTTGAAGCTGTACATTCCCCGGGACCTCTCCTATGCTGAATTCAATATCAGGAAAATGATTAATAAAGCCTTATCACGTGGTACACTCGAAGTGAGAATCAATTACACAGACCATCGTGAACCAAATATTGAATTGAATATACCAAAGTTAATGAAGTATAATGACATAATAAAGACTGCTATGAACCATCTAGGAAGTGATGAGCAGGTTCCGATCGAAATCCTCATGAAGGAACCCGGGATTATTGAGAGCAATAGAAAACTCGATGATGATCAGGATCTTAATGAGGT
Source organism: Candidatus Cloacimonadota bacterium (assembly GCA_035353255.1). Taxonomy (GTDB): domain Bacteria; phylum Cloacimonadota; class Cloacimonadia; order Cloacimonadales; family Cloacimonadaceae; genus PHBP01. The sequence goes on along the minus strand of DAOPZE010000007.1, from coordinate 675 downwards.
TTTGATCGAGTGTATTAAGTTGGCAATAGATCAGTTAGACTCATGTCTTGTCGCTGAAGGCGAAGATATCCGCAATGTTCTGAGTAGTTCACTTTCTAAGATACAAGCTGCAATTCAGGAAGTTGAGAAACAGATACCGATCTATAAATCGGATCTCTTCGAGAACATGAAGAAACGTATATTAGAAATACTCGGAAATGTCAATGCTGACGTATTGGAACAAAGGCTGATACAAGAGCTTGCGGTGTATATTGATAAGTATGATGTCCAGGAGGAGATCACTCGTCTGCGCAGTCATATTCTGACATTTATGGAGAATCTAGATTGCACCAGAGATGGCGATATTGGGAAAAACCTCAATTTTATCATGCAGGAGATGCAACGGGAGGCTAACACGCTAGGTTCAAAGTTTTCTACACCTCAGACATTCAGGTATATACTGATTATTAAAGAAGAAGTGGAAACTTGCAGGGAGATAATCCAAAATGTTGCCTAAACCTCTTCTTAGCTGGAAATCAGTTCCATTCATCGAGAGACCATATACAACCATGGCTCTGGTGTCGTTTCTGTTACTCCTGTCTGTCCTACTCTACAAGATTACAATTATGCAATGGCACACACCGTTTTACTATGTAATTGGGATGCTTCTGGTGATCATCAATTTGACTCCCTATT
>DAOPZE010000006.1:39921-42384 GCA_035353255.1 Candidatus Cloacimonadota bacterium | reverse complement strand
CCTCTCTCTATCATCTTACGTCATGACGTAAGATGATAGAGAGAGGATAGCCAGATGATAGTGGTATGATTGGAGTGATGGCTGAAGTTGAGGCTAGGAGTTCAAGGCGGCTCACTATGCTTTACTTTTAGTACTCATCTCAGCGCCGACTTGGACTTCCAGACGATCACCAGCGGTACAATCGCTTGTGTCGCTCTGAAGTCCAAACCGGCCTTCAAGATCGGTGGTCAGCTTGAGAATGGCTACGGCGTTTGAACTCCAGGCTTAGATTTGTTATGGCGGTTGAACCCCAGACTTTGAGGGCTGTTTTATTGACAAAAAGATTGACTGATTATCCCGCTTGAGGGAGAGGTGAACTCATGAGCATATCACGACTGTTGAGCGAACTTATAGTCATTTTAGCGGCACTCATCCTGCTGGGTTCATGCGCCGGGAACAAAGGGAATCACTATCCCCTCGATGCTTCGTATCTACGCTATGAAGACCTGGGACTTCGCCTTACGGCATTGATGAAGGCACATCCTGACGATTGCCGCCTGCATCTTATCGGCTTCAGCGGAGCAGAGCAGCTTCCTCTCTATGCCCTGCAGATCGGCGGTCCCGGTCTCACGCGCAAAGCTCTGGTCATCGGCCAGCATCACGGAGATGAAGTTCTGGGGATCGAAGTCGCACTCGCTCTGGCAGAGAACTTCTTAACCGGCAAGGACAAAGCGACTCTGGAGATCCTCAAAAACTTCCAGATCTGGATCGTTCCGACCATCAATCCCGAAGGCTGGAGGGTGGTTTCCGGCGGGCAGTATCAGTGGAAACGGCGCAATAACCGCGACACCAATGGTAATGGCGTGCTGGATCTGCGTGAAGATGGGGTGGATTTGAACCGGAATTACCCTCTCTTCTGGGAGCTTGACCAGTTGACCGCGGTCACCGATCCCTATTACAAAGGACCCGCTCCTGGAAGCGAAGCGGAAGTTCAAGCCATCATGAAACTCGCCGGAGAGGAGAAATTCGAGCTGGCGGTATTCTATCACAGTTCTGCCTCCGGCGCCTATAATGAAAAGCTCTATCTGCCGAGCAATCAGGGCTTGGAAAAACACAAACTGGAAGATTTCAAGCATCTGACCGAGACTGCCGAGTATTACGCTTCGCAGGTTAAAAAAGATTATCAAAAGGGCACGTATGAGGTTCGGTCTCAGGGTAATTCCCGGATGGGGAATGCCCGTAACTACTTCTTTTTCAAGCAAAACTGTCAAGCGTTCCTGATCGAGATAGGTGGCATCAATCAGGCGGGAGTGCCGATCGTTCATCCACCGGCGGCAATGATGCACAGTATCCGGTCCAAACACGTGAACGCCTTCAAAAACACACTATTGAGGCTCCTGGAGCAGAAGAAGGATTAATGATACTGATCGACTCGATCAAAGACAAGAATTCGCATGTAGCCACTCTGTTGCAGGGGCTGTATGATGGCGTGTACATCGTCACGCCGGAACGTAAGATCCTCTATTGGAATAAAGCCGCGGAAGAACTTACAGGCTATTCCGAAGCCGAAGTTCTGGGCAAATGCTGCGGCGACAACATCCTTAATCATATCGACGAGAACGGGATCCTCCTCTGCCGAAGCGCCTGTCCCCTCCTGCGAGCCATGCAGACCAATACTAACGTTTCCGCCAAAGTCTATCCCAAACACAAGTCCGGCAAGCGGTTCCCGGTCGAGACGCATGTCTCCCCGCTTCATGACGAGAACGGCAAACTCCTCGGCGCGATCGAGATCTTTCGCGATATCACGCATCAGGAAGAATACCGGATCTTGCAGGAGAAATTCCGGAACCTGATCCGCAAGTACGTCTCCGGAACCACCTACACTGAGATCCAGGAACAGCTCAAGAGTAAAAGTGAACAGAGCAGAACCAGGATCCTAGACCTGAGCGTGCTGTATCTGGACATGGTCAGCTTTACTACCTTCTCGGAATCGAATAGCCCGGAAGCTGTGGTTGAGACCCTTAATGACCTCTTTGGCAGTTGCGAGGTGATCATCACTGAGAACTACGGAGATATTGATAAGTACATCGGAGACGCCATCATGGCTGTCTTCAGCGATGCCAACGACGCCGTGCGCAGCGCGATAGGGATCCTGGAAACTGCGATCCCTGAGATCAACCGCCTGCGCAGAGAAAACGGGGAACAGGAAATTGCCGTGCGCATCGGGATCAATTCAGGTTTACTCCTGCAGGGAGACGTTGGTACCATGGAACGCAAAGACCTCACTGTGATCGGCGACACGGTCAATATCGCCGCCAGGATCGAGAAAAGCTCTCTGCCAAACCGCCTGATGATCTCAGAAGCCACGCTGGCAAGACTGGACCATGATCTGCACGAAGGCTTCGCCTTCCATCACAGCGTGACGCTCAAGGGTAAGACGGAAGAGGTCAAGCTGTACGTATATTGACGGATTAACAGATTAAC
>DAOPZE010000006.1:16266-39821 GCA_035353255.1 Candidatus Cloacimonadota bacterium | reverse complement strand
ACGGATTAACAGATTAACAGATTAACGGATGAAGGGGTGTGGCGCACTGACCAATTAACTTATTAACCCATTAACCAATGAGGGGGCTGAGCCCCCTCATTACTAATCTGCTAATCTGTTAATTCGTTCATCTGCCCCCTAGGGCGCCAGGATCACTTTCTTCTGCAGGACTGGTTCGCCGGTCTGTGACAACCTGATAAAGTATATCCCCGTGCCACAGCCATTGCCGGAAAAGTCTCTTCCATTCCACTGATAGTGAATGTCTTTAGCCAAACCGAGATTTTCCTTCAGGATACGTTGACCCCGGAGGTTGTAGATCTCCAGAGTCGTAGCCGATTCTTTGGGATTGGTCAGCTCGATCCGCAGGGCACCCGAAGCGGAGAAAGGATTGGGATAGACGCTCAGACTGCGGGGAGCAGGAACTTCCTCATCCACACCGGTGGTGACAATAGTGATGCTGTTTGTAGGCTGGGATTCCACGCTGCCATTCCAGAGGGTGATGTAGTAGGTATAGGCAAGTCCGCTGGCGGGGATCTCCTCGACCCAATAACAATCACTGAGTGCGTTAAAGGGGTATTCCGCATGGATAGAGCCATTACGGTAGATCCGGTAGGTTTGCCAGTTAATTCCCTGCCTGGGCGGTTGCCAGAAAAGATGTACCTGGCTGGCATGAGTTGTGATCGTCAATGGATTGTAGTACAGTAGAGTAGGATTATCGCTCAGTTCCTGCGACATGTATATCCAGATATTACCGTCCACGAGAGGGAACTGGGTCCCGTCCTGTTCGATCAGATAATCAAATCTTTGCCAGATGCTGCTGAGATAATTGCCATTGTAAGAACAGATCAGGAAGTCGTTTCCGGTAATGACCCTCTGGCTGACAGGCTGGCTGTTCAGCGTCTCTCTCAGGAGGAAACCGGCAGGTTCTGATCCTGAATCGGTGATCGCGGTGGCAGTGATAACACTGGTGACTATGGTTCCCAGGGTATCAACCACACTCACCTTGTTCCAGACATCTCCGTCCACGACGTTGTCGATCTTGTCCCAGACACGTTGATTTGCGGGAATCGTCCAGGTCTGACTTCCGTTGGCGAGTTTGACAGTGTATTTCATCATCTTGAGGTAATCACCTTCGCGATAGAGCCAGTTCACCTGATGCCAAGTGTAGACGAAGAAACCGCCATACACAGGATAAACCGTCTGTCCCTCTTCAGTGATGGGCGTCAGAATGTGCTGATAATGGAAAGGTTCCATGTCCGTGATCTCTATATTGCCTACCCAGACCTCGATCAGGTCACCGGGGCTAAATACCGCGGGACTGGTCATGCCCCCGGAAATACCGTAGAGGGTGCGTCCTGAGCCTGACGCGGTTGCCAACATCACGGCATAGAACTGACCGGTGATATTGACGGAATAGGCAAAGTTCTGAGACAGAACCGGAGTTTCAAAGAGCACTTCGCCGGTCTCGACGGAGACAAGCTGCAACCTGGGATCGGTGATCGTGTTGCTGCCATTGTAGCTATAGCTGCCATTAACCAGAGAGGGAATGGTATGGATCTGCCAGGGATCGAAATCCACGGTCGGCAGAGCCGCGGAATCATTGTGATCGTTGATCCCGACAGCTATCCCGGCAGCATCATCCGCATCCCAGAAGTTGTTCTCGGCATAGATGACATTTCCGGCGGCGGAATATTGATAACAATAGACGCTGTGGAGGACATTTTCAGCGTCGATGTTATTGGAGATGGTGTTGCCTCCCTGTGCCCAGGCATGATTGATCGCCATGTTTCCCAGGCAGGGCAGGGCATTGTTGGTAATGTAGAATCCGGTGTAGTTCCCTGTGACGATATTATCCTCGAAGTAGGGAACAGAGGTGGCTCCGGAGACCATGACCCCGGCTCCGCTGTTCATATCCCCGGGGATGAAGTTGTTGATGATCGTGTTGTTATGCACATAACCGGAGGAATTGAGCAGATAGATGCCAGTGAGGTTGCTTTCGATGATATTATCATGGATCATGGGCTGGATGGCGTTCACGCTCATAATATCCCAGGCGGTGATCCCCTGCTTGAAATTGTCATGAATATTGTTGTGGGCGATCTCCGGGCTGCAGGAACCCCCGGCGGATTGATTCGCCAGCTGGATCGCGCCCCGGTATTGGGTACCCGTGCCATTGTAGCGTATCTCATTGTAAGTGATCGTGCTGTTTGTATTTTGGGTGACCAGTATCCCGTTCTGGGTGCTGTATTCGATCAGGTTTTCAGTCACCACCATGGCGGCAGGATTTGCCTCACCGATCGCATAAAGCTGCATACCTTTTTCGTTCTTGAAAAAGCGGCAATGCGAGATCGTCATCGGAGTATTGATGGAATTGACCCCATAGGTGGCTTTTTCGATATAAGAATACTGAATGGTACTGGCTTGGGTGGAGTTTTCCAGCCTGATCCCGGTCCAGAGGGCATTGACGTCCGCCATGCCCGAGACGAAGCGGATGCTGTCCTGGGATGTGCCAACGGCGCTCAGAACCCCCAGGACGTTGATGCGGTAGTTACCCATTGCCTGAATGGTCACCCCCGGCTGGATAATCAGGGTCGAACCAACGGGAACCGTGACCTCTCCGATCACATTGTAAGGGCTGTTAGCCAGAGTCCAGGAGCCGGATTGACTGCCGCTCACATCGGTGCAGAAGAGAATTGCCGCGCAGAAGATACTAAGCAGTGCCGACAAATAAAAGCGTTTCATGACGAACCTCCAGTTCTAAAATAAAAAAAGCCGGCAAACCTGCCGACTCTTTCAAATTGAATTGTACCGTATTAAACCGGTATTATTCGGATATAGCTTGCACGGGGCAAGTGCCGATGCAGGCTCCGCAATCTATGCAGGTTGCTTCGTCGCATTTGGCTTTGCCGTCTTCCATGCTGAGAGCGCTGACGGGGCAAACACCCACGCAGGCTTCGCAGCCGATACAGGTTTCTTTATCGATCTTGACTGCCATGATCTGACTCCTTAGTGTTTTGCGGCAAGATTATTCCTCTCCTGAAATAGGTCAAGAGAAAATTGCGAAGATGAGGATTTCAGAGATAGAGGCGACAGGATTTCGCCCCTACGGAATTTCGCGGACAGAGGATGAAATTGCACAATCAGTAAATTTATACCCCATATTTTCTTATGTGCGCGTGTCCGCTTTTTTCAATATAGGACTATTAAGCCATAACTCCTATGGCAGAATTACGTTTATTGACTTTCATCACATGCTAATCCTTTGAAAAGTATGATTTTCCGGTCTTGACAAAATAACAGCATCCAATTTTCCTATCCGGGTTGTGGATAAGTCATCCTTCCGGGATACTTAGATGTTTCTGAAATAAAGATATCTGATTTTACTCACATTGTATGTGGATAACTTGTGGATAAGTTCTCGACAGAGCCTGCGGAGCACCCGGAAAGAGAATCTCTAAGAATATAGTTAATAGCGACTTAGCTAATGCATATAACGGTTTTTCGAGGCTTAGTATAAGTTGTGGATAAATAAGCTTTTACAGGAACGATTATGATGGATCAGGACATTTGGCAGAATATTTTAGACAAGCTTGAGGGGCATATCAATCCTCAGAGTTTCAGAACCTGGTTTTCGGATACTAAACTGGTGGACATCAGCAGTGACACCTTAACCGTCCGGGTGACGACTCAGTTTACCGCCAATTATATGAATCAAAACTACTCGGAGATGCTCTCGGAGATAGCTTTCGCGCTCTATAACAGACGCTACAGGATCACTTTCGTGAACAGCACTCCGCGGCATGAAGCAGTGGGTGCCGGAGATTCGCTTTCCAATGAAAATAAGGTCTCCCTGAATACCAAACTGAATGAACGCTACAGCTTTGAGCAGTTTGTGGTGGGCAAGAGCAATAACTTTGCCTATAGCGCGGCGCGCTCGGTCGCGGAATCTCCCGGCTTCACCTTTAACCCCCTGTTTATCTACGGAGAAAGCGGCATGGGGAAGACGCATCTCATGCAGGCAGTGGGGAATTTCGTCCTCAAGGAAGGGCGCAATTGCAATATCTATTATACTACTTCGGAAGAATTTACCAATGAGATGATCGAATCGATCCGCCACAACAAGATGTCAGAATTCCGGGCGAAGTTCCGTAAAGTTGATCTGCTTCTCGTGGATGATATTCACTTCCTCTCCCGCAAGGAAGGAACTCAGGAGGAGTTTTTCCATACCTTCAATACTCTATTCGAATCCCGCAAGCAGATCGTTCTGACCTCAGACCGTCCCCCCAAGGATATTCCCGATCTGGAAAAGAGACTGGTCACCAGGTTCGAGAGCGGCTTGCTCTGCGACGTCAAGAATCCTGAGTTTGAGACCAGGGTCGCCATTTTGCGCAAGAAGAGTGAGCCGGATAATATCGTGCTAAAGGATGAAGTCTTTACTCTGATCGGAGAGCAGATCAATTCCAGCGTACGCGCTCTCGAAGGTTCGCTTATCCGCATCCTCGCCTACGCGTCATATAATAAGATCAATCCCGAGGATATCACCGAAGCTGATGTGCGCAATATCCTCTCGGACATGATCTCGGACGTCAGGAAAGAGATCACTCTGGATATGATCACTCAACAAGTCTGCCTCGCTTACAATATAACCATCCCCCAGATCGTGGATAAGACCCGCAAACCCCAGATCAGCTTTCCCCGCCAGGTCGCCATGTATCTTGCCAACGCTCTGATCCCGCATCTGTCCCTGAAAGAGATCGCGGAATATTACAAGCGCAAGGATCATACCACGGTCCTTCACGCCAAGAAGATGATCGAAAACCAGTTTCGCACCGATATAAGTTTTCGTGCGCATATCGATTCACTGATCAATAGTATCAGGGGATGATGGCACTTAGCCTGTTTTTGAGCAATTCATCCACACTCATGGATAAGTATTTGTGTGCGGCTGTGGATAAGTGCAGGAATTTTGAATTTACCGTGTATCAAGTGCATAAGTCAGAAATAAAGGCGGACTTATCCACAAGTTATACACATGCAGATGAGATGGATGAGAGCCTTTTTTATCAGGTGGTTAAAAAAAAGGTTGACCATTTATCCCCTTATCCACGATGCCTACTACTCCTACTATTTAAGAAAATGAAATTCTATAGGATTATTTAATATGTATTCAATGAAGAAAAGCCGGATGCTCCTGTTGCTGACCTTTTTGGCAGTATTGACGCTCTTTTCTGCCTGTACCAGAAAGAACAATCTGACCGGTAACAACTGGTCGGACGTCAAACCGAGGACGTTTACGGATAGTCTGTTCACGGAAGGTTTCTCCTTCGCGGACACAGCCAAGGTCAGCGGTTATGAATCAACGCTGCTCTGCGGTAAGATGGGAGACAGGGAAGCTGTAGCCATGATGCGTTTTACCGGTCTTCCGGCGGACAGTCTGCTCGCCACGGTGACCGAGGCGAAACTTACGCTGAAGTTTAAACGCAGATCTCCTGAGCCGCGCAGCACCCTGAAATTAAATCTCTTCCGCCTGAGGGGACATTGGACGGCGGACAGCACCTATGCCGTCGTGGACGATTCTATCGTGGTCTTTGATCCTGCTATCCCGGAATATACGGTTCCCGATGTTTCGGCGGACAGCACCTATAGCATAACCATTCCCAATGACGTGATCAGTAGCTGGTCCGACGACACAGCCACGGGATTCTGCATTGCTATGCGTTCCAGCGAGAATGGCTGGTCTGAGATATATTCCATCGATAGCGGCAGCAGCGGACCAAAGCTTTCCTTCAAGTACAGGCTGACCACTGATTCAGCAACATCGACTCTGAAGGAGTACAGCTCTTCTGCGGTATCGGACAGTTACCGGATCACCGCTCCGTTTGGCAGTGAACTGAATAACCGCTGGCTGATCAGAAACATCAATCCTTCCAGGTTGTACGTGAAGTTCGCGGTCAATCCCAGCAGTTTCAGAGGGATGAATGGCGCTCCTCTAGATAGTTTGAGCCTCAAACGTCTCACGATCAATAAAGCTGAGTTGGTTCTCTACAAGAAGACCAATCCCTATTATGGTTCCTCGATCCCTTACGGATTGAAGGCATATAACGTCACCCGTGACAGCCTCAGCAGTGCGATATCCCTGCAGGAAGGAGATTATGAACTGATGACACTCAATCCTTCCAGCACTGGTTTTATCAACGCTGATTCGGTCGTCGTGAACGTCACGGCTATGGTTCAGGGTTATATCAGCGGCGACATTCCCAATTACGGGGTAATGATCCAGTCCACTCAGGAAATGACCAATTTTGGTGAGCTGGAGCTGTGGCACTTTGCCGATCCCGCCCTGCCTCAGGGTAAAGCCCCCAAACTTCGGGTAAAATATACTCCGCCATTCCTGCCATAAGATGAAACGTTATCTGATTTTCCTGTTGATCCTGGTACCACTCCTGGTGGTATCCTGCAAGAAAGACAAGGCGGACAGATCGCCTATCCTTGCTCAGGTCAACGACGAAGTCCTGACCGAAGCGGGATTCCGCACGCTTTTCACAGACGAAGAATGGAAGACCCTGGACGCGGCTAAGAAGAAGAAATACATAGAAGACTGGGTCAATCTGACACTGATCTCGCAGGAAGTGGATGCCCAGAAACTTACTTCCACACCTGCTTTGAAGATGAGAATGGAATTCGCCGTCAAGAAAGTCAAAGCAAACGCACTCATCTCCAAACGATTGGCTGAGATCAAGGTCAATGACGACGAGCTATTCAACTATTTCAGGATACACAGGGCGGAATTCGAGAATAATCTGACAGACTATTCGATCCAACGTATCCTGCTCAATGATAAACACACAGCCTCCGACGTGCTTGCCAAGCTCAAAGGCGGGCTTGATTTTGATGAAGCCGTGAACCTGTACTCCCAGGAGCCACTCAAAGAAAGCAAAGGGATGATGGGCTTCGTCAGCAAGGCGGGAACGGATTCCTTGTTCTGGCGTGCCTGTTCCGGAATGGAGCCGAATACTCCTTCTCTGACAAATATAGGTGATAAATGGTACGTATTTCGCATAACTGAGACCAGAGTCGGAGACGGTGAGGCTAATTTTGAAGATTACCGCGAACTTATCCGGCGTAAGATCGTAGCTGAAAAAGAAGAAGAAGTCTATCTCGAGCTCTTGAAAGAACTCAAGACCAAGACAGATAAAATCTATTATTATTAGGAAGTTATATGAAGAGAGCCCTTATCCTGCTCAGCCTGTGCCTGATTCTTGGCACACTGAGCGCGGAAGTCATTGACAAGATCGTCGCCAAGGTCGGCACCGAGGTGATCCTGCGTAGTGACCTTCAGAAACAGATCCTTCAACTCCAGAGCACAGGAGCGAAAAAGGAAGATATTCGCCCTATCGAAGTGCTTCAGCAGATGGTAGAGCAGAAGCTGATGGTTCAGAAAGCCAAAGAGCTTGATCTCAAGGTTGACGCGGACAGGATCAAGAACTACGCACAGCGTTATCTGAACCAGCTAAAGACCAAATATCCTTCCGAGAGTGTATTTAACGCGGAACTCGCCAAAATGAAGCTCACTCAGAACGATCTGCTGGAATTCTATATCGGGATGATCACGGATCAAGCCCTGCAGGATATGTTGGTCGAACGCTATGTCTCCTCCAAGGTCAGTATCGAGGATGCCGAATTGCATGCTTTTTATGAAGCGAGTAAGGACACCATGGCGATCAAACCCACGACCTGGAAGCTCGGCATGGTCATGCGTGAGGTTAAGGCAAGCGAAGAATCTGACGCGGCACAGCTAAATGCCATGAAAGCGATCCTGCAGCGACTGCTGAACGGAGAGGATTTTGCCGCTCTCGCCAAAGAAGTGAGCGATTGTCCCAGCGCATCCGAAGGCGGTGATCTTGGCTTCTTCACCAGAGGCCAGATGGTCAAACCTTTTGAGGATGCTGCATTCTCCCTTGCTCCCGGAGAGATAAGCAATATCGTCAAAACCCAGTTTGGTTACCATATTATCAAGGTTGAGGAAAAACGAGGCGATGAAGTACACGCCCGGCATATTCTCAAAATGGTGACGCCAGCTGCCGGAGACACCCTCGCGACCAGGAATCAGATGGAAAACATCCGTGAGCTCTATGAGACCAAACAGGCGAGTTTTACCGATCTTGCCGCCCGTTATTCGGAGGATGAGGAAGTCGCCAAGAACAATGGTATAGTCGGCGAGTTTACGGAAAAGGAAATGCCTGAGCTCTTTGCCGGCGTGATCAACAGCACTCCCGTGGGCGAGATGACTCCCGTGCTGGAGAATGAAGGGATGCTGTATCTCTTTGTAAGAACCGAAGAAGTGCCTGCCAGAGTTCTTTCTTTTGAGGAAGTCAAGGGTCAGGTTCACGATTATCTTTTTAACCAGAAACAGATGGATGCCTATCAGGTATGGATGGGGCAGCTCATGGATGAGAGTTTCGTCCAGATCACTCCTTGATGAAGAACTCCAAGCTGAGCTTTGACACTTTTCTCGCCAGTGGTCTGGGAGTCGGATTTATCCCCAAGGCTCCCGGCACGTTTGGCAGTTTGCTCGCCTTTGGGATTTATCTGCTCCTGCCTGACGCGCTTTTCAGCGGGATCAATCAGCTCTGGTATGGGATTGGGCTTTTGCTCTTTTCCTTTATCTCGGTTGTGATCTCCACCAGGGCGGAAAAGATCTTGGGGCACGATGCTCCGGCGATCGTGATCGACGAGATCTGCGGTTATTTTTTGACCGTGCTGCTCTTGCCGCACAATCTGCTGATCGGCATCTATGCCTTTGCGTTATTCCGTGTGTTCGATATCGCGAAGCCCTTCCCTGTGAGTGTTTCGCAGAAGCTTCCCCGCGGCTGGGGAATCGTTATAGATGATCTGCTGGCAGCAATTTATGCTGGCGCGCTTTTACATATACTAAACGCTTTATATCCAAGATTCTTTGGATAGAAAAAGGAGAAAAATATGCATTATATAATACTTGCCGCTGCTCCCGCTGCCGCACCCCAAAGTGCCGGTATGGGTGGAATGTCCACCATCCTGTTCTTTGGAGCCATGTTCCTGATCATGTACTTCCTGATGATCAGACCTCAGCAAAAGAAGCAGAAAGAGATGCAACAGATGCTTGCCGGATTGCAGGTAAACGATCGGGTGATCACTTCTTCAGGAATGTTCGGAAGGATCGTCAGTATCAAACCCGACAAAGATACCGTAGTGATCGAGATCGACGAAACCAACCATGTCAGAGTCGAATTCCAGCGCTCAGCTGTCGCCGCGATCCTGAAAACATCTGAAGGTCAGCCGAGCTAAACTATGAAAGACCACCCTCAGCTCCTGCCGATCCACATCCTGGGGGATGAGATCCTCCGGCGCAACCTGCAGGAAGTAAAGGAGATAACTGACGAGATCAGGGATTTTGCCGCGGATTTGATCTTTACCATGTACGAACGTGATGGAGTGGGGCTTGCCGCGAACCAAACCGGTAAAGATCTGAGGATCTTCGCCATGGACGCGACCTGGACCAGGGATCACAAAGGCAAGAACCCCCGGGTGATGATTAACCCAGTCATCGAGGAATTTGCCGGAGAATCCGCCAATGAAGAGGGCTGCATCAGTATCCCGGACATCTACGCGGAAGTGACCCGTCCCTCAACGATCACCTACAGCTTTACCGATCTCGAGGGAAACAGGCACAGAGAAACCGTCTCAGGATATCCTGCCATAGTGTTTCAGCATGAATACGATCATCTGGATGGCGTGCTGTTCATCGACAAGATCAGCAGCCTGGCAAAGCTGAAGCTCAAACGCAAGCTCAGAGAGATCGAAAAGACTGCCGTTGATGGCGTGAATATCCGTGTTTATGAAGCCTCAAGCAAGGATTGATGCTCAAAAAGATCGTGTTTGCCGGAACTTCGGAATTTGGGATTCCCTCGCTCAAAATGCTGGCTGGCTCAGATGAATACCAAGTCGCATTGGTGATCAGCCAGCCTGACAGGCCCAAGGGCAGAAAGCTTGGGATCAGCCCCAGCCCCATATCCGTGACGGCTTTGGAGCTTGGCTTACCCCTTGAGCGTCCGGAATCGGTAGCCTCGCCTGAACTCTTTCGTCTCCTGAGCGATATTGCTCCGGATCTGATCGTGACCGCTTCCTACGGTGAACTGCTCAGTAGGGAACTTAGAAGCATTCCCGCTCTTGGCGCGATAAATATCCATCCTTCGCTGCTCCCGCGATATCGGGGCGCAACGCCGATCCAATCTGCCCTGCGCCACGGAGACACCCTTTCAGGGATAACGATCTTCCGCATGACGGGAAAGATGGACGCCGGACCTATTCTCTTCCAGAAAGAGTATAGGGTAGCTCCTGATGATGACTACGGAAGTCTGCACGAAAGGTTTGCCGCGGAATCGGCGACGCTCCTGAATGAACTCCTGCGGGAGATGAACAGGGGAGAAGTGACGCCGCAACCCCAGGATCACAGCAAAGCCACCTATACAGCTAAGACAGGCAAGGACGACCAGATCATCCCCTGGACTGCTTCGGCAGTCTCGATCCACAACCTGATCAGATCACTGTCACCAGTGCCCGGAGCTTACCAGTTTTACAGAGATGATCCTCTGCGTTTCCTGAAATCGGAAGTGACCAATGAAGCTTCCAACGGAGTTCCCGGAACCGTGGGCAAGCTTATCCGCAATATCGGATTTACAGTTAATACAGGAGATTTTCAGCTCCTGATCAAGTCAGTGCAACCCGCCGGAAAAAAAGTCATGGATAGCTGGGCGTTTACGCTTGGTTCCAGAATTACAGCCGGCACAACACTTGGGAAGTGAATTATGAAGAATGTATATTTTGCCGTGATAAAATTCCCCGTATTCGTCAGTCTCAGCCTGATCATTCTGGTTGGCCTGTTCTTTGGCGTAGCCATCAGCAGTTACAGTCGGACAGGGCTTTCTCTCCATGAAGCAGTGATCTATACTCTGGTCTTTATCGGATTGGTCTTTATGGTGAGCAACTGGATACTGATCCTGATGTCCACTCACACTGTGATCAAACCTGCCTGGATGCAGCGGCACGCCCAGTGGATGCTGTCCAAGGTATATTACCCTATGGCGCTTTTCCTGAATTCCCTCTTTCTGCGCAAGAAACCCGGGCTTCAGGAATCTTTCCTGAATTTCAACAATGAGATAATCATGTGCAATTATCGCAATCTCAAAGATCCTTCTATCCTGGTTCTGCTTCCGCACTGCTTGCAGAATGCCGAATGCAAGATCAGGATCACCAAGGATATCAACGCTTGTGAAGGCTGCGGCAATTGCGATATCGCCGACGCCAAAGCGACTCTGGGCAAGTATCCTGTCACAACAGCGGTCGCCACCGGCGGATCCCTGGCACGCAAACTGATCCAGGACAATAATCCCAATCTCATCATAGCGGTCGCCTGCCACCGCGATCTTATCGACGGAGTCCGCGACAGCTGGAAACTCCCCGTGTTTTCCGTGCTGAATGATCGTCCCAACGGTCCCTGCTTCGATACCACAGTAAACATTTCTGCAATAGAATTTGCCATCAAACGCTTTCTCTAATGGAGTGAACCCTTATGCGCAGTACCAATATCATTATCCTGCTGATCGCGATCCTGATCATCAATGCCGGTATCTCTCTGGTTCTCATCAACCAGTTCATGGGGAATGGCACATTATTCAAGAATGACGGCACCCCCGTCTCCAAAACCTCATCGGCCATGCGTTCGACCGATATCACCAAAGCTGTCGCCAAGGCTGAACAAGCTGTCGTCAGCATCAACGTGATCAAAACCGAGACCGTCAGAGGTGGAAACGGTTTTGGCTTCCCCTTCTTCGGCTTTTTCGATTTTCCCATGCAACGCCAGGTTCAGAGCTTCGGCTCCGGCGTCATCTATGATGCCAAGAACGGGTATATCATCACCAATTCCCACGTGGTCAACGGTGCGACCCAAACCAAAGTGGTTCTGCCGGATAAACGTGAGTTTGACGCGGAGATCGTTGGCATTGATGATGCTCATGACATCGCCAAGCTCAGAATAAAAGGTTCAAATCTACCTTCCGCGGCTCTGGGTAGTTCCAGCGGACTGCTGATCGGTGAATGGGCAATAGCGATAGGAAACCCCTACGGCTATCTGATGGGTGACAGCAACCCAACAGTTTCCGTCGGCGTGATCTCTGCCATAAACCGCAGTTTTTCCATGCGTGACGACAAGCGTGATTATAAGAACATGATCCAGACCGATGCCGCGATCAATCCCGGCAACAGCGGCGGACCGCTCATCGACATCAACGGTGAGGTCATTGGGATCAATACCTTCATCTTCTCCGAGAATGGCGGTAACGTCGGGATAGGTTTTGCTATCCCCATAGAAGCCGTTAAAAGGGTTTTGGCGACTCTTTGATGCGCTCACGCGATACCTTCCTCAATTCTATTTGTTTTGCCTCAGGAACGCTGTTTCTGCTCCTCCTGGCGCTCCTTCCCGCAGGATACCTGCAGGCTCAATCACCCTACAACGCTTTGGGTGATACTCTGACCGTGATCCAGATCCCGATTCTGAACGTCCCCGCGATCCAGATTCCCGGCGAAACCATGCAGATAACCTGTATCGCGCCTACCAATACCACCGGCTGGGCAGCTTATCTGAAGCACGGAGCAAAGACGATCCCCATGGCGATCACCTCTTCCGAAGCGGTGACCAACCCTTCTCGCTGGATCCTGAACGCCGTCATACCCCAGGTACCTGTATTTGAATTGTACGATCTGAGAGTCACTGCTTCAGGCGGGATAGACGATACGACGCAGAATGCCGTTCAAGTTCTGCCCACCCGTAAGACTAACTACTATTTTGCCCATGTCACTGATCTGCACATGCCGACCAATATTTACTACCCGGATGCCGGATATAACAGCGATTCCACCTCCGTGAACGATTTTCGTTCCGTGGTCGATGATCTGAACCTCATTCGTCCGGAATTTGTCCTGATCACCGGAGACGTCGTGAATGAGGGCGAGCTGGAGAATTTTAACGGCATGTTTGTTTATGGCTGGGCGCAACGGGTCATGGCGGAATTGGAAGTACCCTTCTTCCTCACTGTCGGCAACCATGACGTGGGTGGCTGGGATGCCACTCCTCCCTCGCAGGGTAGTTCCAGACGCAACTGGTGGCGATATTTCGGCTGGCCCTGGCTGAATCACACCGATAACAGTTCCGTGCCCTTCACTCAGGATTACAGCTTCGATTACGGCGATCTGCATTACATCGGGCTGGAATCTTATGACAACTATGACAGCTGGCGCTACAACATCTATGGAAACGATAGCTTTACCGCGGGACAGATGGCCTGGCTGAACAGCGAGGTCGCTCTTCACCCTAACCAGACCAAAGTGCTATTTCATCACTATGATTTTAATAGCCAGCTGAATCTCTCCGCTCTGGATATCGATCTGTCCCTTTGGGGGCACATTCACCGCAATAGCGGGTCAATAACGACTTTCCCCTACGATCTTGCCACTCGCAGCACCTGCAGCGGCAATCGCGCCTACCGCATCATCAAGGTCGAAGGTACTCAGATCACTCCCTACAATTCCATCTATGCCGGTAGCAGCGGAACGAACCTCAATGTTTCATTTATTCCCGCCAATAACGCCATAGCCGACAGCGTCATGGCGATCGTCAGCAACAATCAGCCCCTGCCCTTCAATAATGCCCTGGTCAAGTTTAGGATGCCTTCCGGCAATGCGACTTACACAGTCACAAACGGTGTACTGGAACAGGTCGATCGCAGCGGCGCTTATAACGTCTGCTACGTTCGGACCGAACTCGCTGCCAATAATACCCGCTACGTCAGCATCAAAGAGAGCGGAACCCCCAACGACGATCTGGTCATAACTCCATCCTCATCTCTTCTTAACGTATATCCGAATCCCTTTCTGGGTAGCCTCTGTCTCGATCCTTACGATCGAGAGATCATAGAGGTCAGGATCTATAATATCCGGGGTGAGCTGATCCGCAATTTCAAGACTTCCGAAGGCATGATCTGGGATACCAGAGACAACAAAGGTAATTCCTGTCCTGCCGGAGTATATATCCTCAGAGCCCGTTCGGGCGAAGTCACCCAGACCATCAAACTCCTCAAGCGGGAATAGACCCGGGCACAGTTCCTCTTCCTGATCTGTTGTTATTGATAAAATCTAACACTTGACGCATTCGTCAGGCAATTTTTTGTTCACCATTATCCCTGTTTAAAGAGGTTAACATGTTATTATCCAGTTATTTGGATTCAAAACTAATATATCGCGAAGCTTCTCCCCAATCGAGAGAAGCAGTCTATCAGACAATGGTCGAGCGTATCTGCCGGCTCTATACGATGCCGGTGAACGCCGCCAAGTTGACTGAGCTCGTTCTGGAGCGTGATCAGGAGTCATCGACTGCCTACGCGACCGGTCTTGCCGTGCCGCATATCAGGATGGAGGGTTTCAATGATACCCTGATCTCCATGTGTTTCCTGGATCATCCCCTCGATTACGACGGAACTCCTGTCTCCTGGATCGTGCTGATCATAACCAATAGATCCTCGTCCAAACTCTATCTGAACATCGTCGCGGCTCTACTGAAGTTCTCCCGCGATCCGGGTTCACTCAAGGAACTAAAATCTCTCCCGGATGGTTCCGCGGTGATCAGTTACCTGAAAAAGATGGCAGTGACGGTCAAAGAATCTGTCAGCATCGGAGATCTGATGATCAGCGAACCGATCACGATCTCGCCGGATGCCAAGCTGAGTGAATTAGCCGGTGTGATGAACGGCAAAGACATCGCCGTGCTTCCGGTCGTTGATGCCCAGATGCGTTACCTGGGAGAAGTGGACGTCCTCAATCTGCTCAAGGTAGGGATCCCCGATTATCTGATGATGATGGATCACCTCGGATTCATGAGTAATTTCGAACCTCTCGAACACCTCTTCGAACAGGAAGATCTGCTCAGTGTCAGAGAGATCATGTCCCGGGAAGAAGTGGTTCTTTCACCTTCCACGTCGATCATTGAAGGCGTTTTCGAGATGATTCGCCATAACAAAAGGCTCTTTTCTGTCGTGGACAACGGCAGGCTGGTGGGTGTGATTACCGCCATGGATATATTTAAAAAGGTGTTTAGATCATGATGATATCAATGCTATTAGCCGTCGCAATCTTCGGATTTACCTATATGCTGATCATGACGGAATGGATCAACAAGATGACCGCTGCCCTCCTGGGTGGATTCCTCGTAGTCATTCTCAGGCTGGTCGGTCAGGAGCGTGCTTTTGCTGCCGTGGACTGGAATGTGATCTTCTTGCTCATCGGTATGATGATGGTCATGTCCGTGCTCAAGGAAACCGGGATCTTCGAATATCTGGCGATCAAAACCGCCAAAGCCGCCAAAGCCAAGCCCATCCGCATCATGCTCTTTATCTTTGTGGTCACGGCTTTCGTTTCCGCGTTCCTGGATAACGTCACCACAGTGATGATGCTGGTTCCCATTGCCTTGTTGATCGCCAGCGAACTCAAGATCAGCCCTGTCCCCTTCATCATAACCATGGCGATCGGTTCAAACATAGGCGGTACCGCCACCATGATCGGTGACCCGCCCAATATAATGATCGGTAGCGCCACGGATTATACTTTCATCGAGTTTATCTATCATCTGACTCCCGCGATCCTGATCATCATCGCCAGCAGTTTGGTGCTCACCTGGCTGCTCTACCACAAGAAGATGGTGGTCACCAATGAGAACCGCGCGAGGCTCATGGAATATAACGAAGACAACCTGATCAAGAACAAGAAGCTCCTCGTCAGAGTTCTGATCGTTGTGGGACTCATGCTCACCTCTTTCCTGCTGCAGTCTCAGCTGCATCTGGAGATCTCGACCATAGCCATGATCTCCGGGCTGATCCTCTTGATCATAAACAACCGTAAACATGTCGATCAAGTCCTCATTCATGATATCGACTGGGCGACCATTCTCTTCTTCATCGGTCTGTTCATGTTGGTAGAGAGTCTCATCTCCACCGGAGTCATGGATATCGCCGCCAAGAAGATCGTCAGCTCGACCGGTGGCAGCCTTAAAACTACATCCTTCATCATCCTCTGGTTCTCCGGGATCTTCTCCGCGATCGTCGATAACGTTCCTTTCGTGGCAACCATGATCCCCCTGATCGAGAAGATCGGCAACGGAGTCCCCCGCGAACTGATGCATCCCGTTTGGTGGTCTCTCTCCCTGGGCGCCTGCCTGGGTGGTAACGGAACTCTGATCGGTGCCTCGGCGAACGTCGTTTCCGTCGGCATCGCCAACAAGAACGGATTCAAGATATCCTTCATGGATTTCACCAAGATAGGCGTCATCTACACTCTGAATTCACTGGTGATCTCTACCCTCTATATCTGGATCAGATATTTCTAGTCCACTTCTGCAGCTCTCAGATCAGTTCTGATCCTGGAGATAAAGCAAATTTGGAGTTATTATAAGTTTGGAGTTCAAGCCGGTTGGATAGTCTTTGAAGCTAAAGATGGTCTCAGCACCGGCTTGGACTTCAAAACGCACAGCATCTGTTTGTTGCCAAGCCATAGATACTTAAGGCAATTGCCGCATGAAGTCCAAATCGCCTTTCAGGATATGAAGCCAATTCAAGACCATCTACGGCGCTTTGAACTCCATGCTTAGAATTGGACTCCAAGTTTTTATAGACCGGACGATCAATTCCTTTGACAAGATACTCACTTCATCAAGGCTGAATCCTGAGGTGAATAATATGAATAACCAACTTACATTGAACGAGATAGCCTATTGCGGGATCAACTGCCGCAGGTGCAATCTGACCACCGCTCTGCCCCAGGCAGCCCTCAAGCTCCGGGAGATCATGGAGACTGACGGCTGGGAGCATTGGGGTTCTCAGGTCTTTCCCGAATTCGAGCAGTTCTGGGGAGTTCTGAAGAATCTTACCGGCTTGCAGGAGCACTGCCCGATGTGCAAGGGTGATTGCGGCAATCCCGAATGTCATTTCCGTCTCTGTGCCCGCGAGAAGGGGCTCGACCTCTGTGTCCGGTGCGGGGATTATCCCTGCGAAAAGCTCAGGGAGTTCTTTTCCGGCAGGTACAACCACGTTTTGGAGAGCAATGAGCGTCTCCGGGAGATCGGCATTGAGAAATGGCTGGAGGAGCAGGAAAAGCTGCTGGAGACCAAGATCACCAATGCCGGACTCAAATACGACTGAGACCTGAGGTTTCCGGTTTAGTAAGCTCTGCTATTATCCCCTGGATAGTTATCTGCATCCCAATGTAGCAGCGACATCCTGTCGCTGATGGAACAATGATCGTTATGCCGTTCTGAGACTGAGTGGCTACGCTACTTTATTATCCACCTTATCTGCTTTTACCCCCCGGCAAAACGGTTACAAGATGTCCGCGATCCGGGGACGTAGCGACAGGATTTCGCTGCAACTTCCGGCTATCCCCTCTCTATCATCTTACGTCATGACGTAAGATGATAGAGAGGGGATAGAGAGATGATGCCGATAAAACAGCGGGAAGATCAAAAGCGATAAAATGCAAACTTATACGAGCTAAGGAACGTTTTTTGCATCAATAAATGAAAATCTAAAAAACAGAAATGGACTAAACTATGAAACGGTATTCAGCCCTGTTAATACTAATTCTGAGCCTCTGTGCCGCTTACGCGCTGCAACTCAGCACCGAGATCGCCGTCAGTGACTGGCGTTCCGCGGAAAAGTATCCCACGGATATCAGCGATCCGGGAAGCCCTATGCTTCCTTACTACCCGGTGAGGATCATCCTCCCTTACGGGCACAAGATCACGGGAGCGGAGGTCAGCCTCAGTGGCGAGACTCTGCTTCGCAGCTCCTTTGACCTGGATTACGTCCGGGCACAGCAGCCCACTTCCCAGGCTTTGCCGGATCAGACGGTCCGCGATGAAGCGATCTATACCCGGGATGCTGCCTATCCGGCAAAGGACTATGAGTATCTTGGGACGCAGTATTACCGTGGTTATCAGATCGTCGTGCTGAATATCCATCCTTTCAAATACAATCCCGTCCAGCGTACGCTCAAGGCTTTCTCCCACGCGGAGATCGATCTTGAGACGATCTATGACGCCGATACGGCTGCCTATCAGAGCACTTTCTACAGCTTCAATACCCGCGCTGAGAACGAGCTTGGGGCCTGGACGCTCAATCCGCAGGAATCCCGTTCCTACTCATCCGTGACGCCTCGGAAGCATATTCCCGGGTCTCGGCTGATCGATCTTGGCACACCCAGAAAGATGATCGTGATCACCGATGCAGTGAGAGCGCCCTGGTTCGCCGATTACGTCGCCTGGCGCAATTCCAAAGGCATCTCCACCGGAGTCTTCCTCACCGGAGATATCTACAACGAATATACCGGGGTTGACAACGCGGAAAAGGTTCGCAACTTCATCATCGATGCCTATCAGAGCTGGGCGGACACAAGCACTCCGCTCGAATATGTACTCCTGGGCGGGGATGACGAGATCGTTCCGGAACGCGGAGCTTATGGCGAAGTGGGCGACACCGTCGATGCCAGAATGCCTGTCGATCTCTACTACGGCTGTCTGGACGGCAATTGGAACAGCAATAACAACGACGTCTGGGGTCAGCCCAACGATAACGTGGATATGGTTCCCGAAGTGCATGTGGGGCGTTTCCCCGCGGAGACTCTGACGGAATTCAACAATATCTTCCGCAAGATACGCTACTACACGGATACAAATAGTTTCAGCAACAACCTTGCTGTGATGTTCGGCGAGAATCTAAACAACAATCCCATGACCTGGGGTGGTGATTACAAAGACGCCGTCGCAGTCTATCTTCCCGATACCTATGCTCTTGAGACGCACTACCAGCGCGATGGAACATATAGCGAATCGATCGTCTGGAATACCATAAACAATGGCGCCAACGTCATGAACCACATGGGGCATGCCAATGAGACCTTCCTGCTAGGACAGGGCAATAACACCATCGAACAGCTTGAGAACACGGAATATGGCTGGCTCTATTCCCAGGGCTGCTATCCGGCGGCTTTTGACCAGCGTACCAGTGGCGACGGTGAATCTATCGGCGAGCATCTTCTCACCGCCGGCGGCGCTCTGATGGGCTTTATCGGCAATACCCGCTATGGCTGGTATATGCCGGGAAGCATCGAAGGTGCCTCTGAATTCTTTGATAGACAGTATTTTATTGGAATGTTCGATAACGCGATCCCGGAGCTCGGACGCGCCCTCACCTTCTGTCGTAATGCGAATCTCAATGCCGCCCTGCAGAATGGCGTCATGCGCTGGTGCTATTATGAGCAGGTGCTCTTTGGCGATCCTTCCATACAGGTGAAATATCCTGATGCATTGATGCCTCTGCTGAGTCTGGACGGCTATACCGTGGACGACGTCGAAGGTGACAACGACGGGATCATCAACCCCGGCGAGATCATCCGTCTGCATCCCAGGATCAAGAACGCGACGGGCTGGCATACTGCTTATAACGTCACAGTTCAGGCGAGCGGCTTGCCTCAGGGTGCGCAGATTCTGGGCAGTTGTCCCTCCTTCGCTGAGATCGCTCCCGGGCAGATCGTCGGTCAGGACAGCTCGATCAGGATCCAGCTTCCGGACGACATCGGCTTTGGCATCTATTCGCTCAAGCTGACCATCCAGTCCTTCCATCCGCAGACAGGGCTCACCACCGGCGAGAGAACTTATAAGGCAAATTTCGAGATCACCCTGATGGACAACCGTTTCCCCTGGGATTGCCTGAATGGCAGCAAATCCGCACCGGTGGTCTATGATTTCAATAACGACTCGGCTTTGGACGTCGCCTATCTGGATAGCTTCGGAACGACTTATCTGGTCGGCAATGACGGAGAACTGGACAATTCCTTCGGTTCGACGGACGAGAGCATCATGCGCAGCAGCGCCATGGCGGATATCAATGGCGACTCACAGCCGGATTTCGTATATGCCAGCCGCACAGGCAAGGTCATCGGTACACGTCTGAATGGGACAGTGATCTTCGATCAGCAGTTCCCTACCTCGTTCATCTTCTCGCCTGTGCTTGCCGATGTGGACGCGGACGGTGTTCTGGAGATCGCCGTCGGTGGTATGGATCACAAGCTGTATGTGCTCGAAGGCAATGGCAACCTCTGTCCTGGTTACCCGATCGACCTTCTGGCACCTTTCTCCTCGGAACTTGCGGCAGCTGATCTCTTCAGCGACGGTGCCATGGAGATAATCGCCGGCACAACGGCAGGCTATCTCTACGTCATAGGCTCCGGCGGCTCGAGCACTCCGGGCTTTCCGGTCAACATCGGCAGTTCCGTTTCCGGCGCGCCGACGGTTCTGGAAACCTCGCTGATGGTGCTTGGCACATCCACGCAGATGTATGCCATCAATCCCTTTGGCAGCATTATCTTCTCCAAGCCTATCTCCTCCAGCATGGCAGGTGGTTCGGCACTGGCTGACATCAATAACGACGGCAGCGTGGACATAGTCTTCGTGACCCTTAACGGAATGCTCTATGCCGTCGATCAGGCTGGTCAAGACCTTCCGGGCTTTCCGGTCAACGTGGGCGTGAATTTCAATTGTCCTCCCCTGATCGCGGATCTGGATAACGACCACTTTAACGAAATCCTGCTTCACAGCTATGTGAACTCAGTGTTCATTTATAACCACGATGGCAGTATGGTTCCCGGCTATCCCTTCATCACTTCCTACAACGGAGCGACGCCGGGGACGCTGGTTGATTTCGATGACAACGGTTTCTTTAAACTGGTGGCGGGATATTCGACAGGCGTGCTGGTGATCAATCTGCGTAAACCTTCGAGCGATATGAAACCCTGGACGACCTACCGTGGCAATCTGAACCGTCAGGGCTCCTACGCATCCACGGGATTCGTCGGCAATGACGATCCGGAAGTCACTCCCACAGTGCTGAGCCTGGGTCAGAATCACCCCAATCCCTTTACCGCAGGCACGGTCATCCCCTACAGCACCAAGTCCTCCGGCACCGCCAGGATCGAGATCTTTAACTTGCGTGGTCAGCTGGTCAGGACCCTGGTCAGCGCCAGCAAATCAGCCGGCAGTCATCAGGCAGCCTGGGACGGCTTGGACAATTCTGGCAAGGCTGTCGGCACCGGTGTGTATCTCTATCGCTTGCAGACCAAAGACGGCTCTCAGACGAAACGAATGCTGATGGTGAAGTAGTCATCAGATCAACAGATTAGCAGATTAACAAATTAGCGGAATAGGCGGGTCGGTCGTAACAAACTGACTTGCTGAATATAGCAAATGCGGGTCGTTCAGACTCGCGTGGGAAGAGTGCGAATATACAGGAGGTATATCGTGAAGGCTATTTGTTTGTCGCTTATCTGCTGCCTGTTGATAGGTTTTGGCTGGGCAACGGTCACTCCCTTCGAACAGGTGGGCATCGGACACTTCAGCGGAAAGCTGGGGATCCATACTGCGGGGGATACCCTCGCCTTTGTCTATAACGCTTCGAGGCAATCAATTCCCTATGACATCGGCCCGTTGGTCATGAAACGCTCCTTTGACGCGGGTCAGAACTGGGTAAGCTTCACCAAGCCCAATCTGATCAGCAACTGCCAAAGACCAACCCTGTTTTGGTCACCGGATGAGATAATGATCAGTTACACCTCAGGATTTGAGAACCAGGTAGCTTGGTCAATAGATAATGGAACTACCTGGGAGCCACTTATCCTCGGCAGGACTTTCGAGAAAAGCCCGTACATGGAGAGAAACAATGGATTATTCAAGAGGTTCTCTCTTGATCTTCCCTACCCGGAGCTTGATCAGGATAGCTATTCGGCGCCTGATCAAGAAGAACTTGCCTCTCCGATGATGTTCGTGAACAATGACGAGACAACCAACGGAACTCCTACATACTTCTACGGACCTGATGTGATCTACGGACCGGTTTATGCCAATAGTGATATCTGGATCAAGCAAGCAGGTGGTGGCATAAACAGTGGCTGGCCAACCTTCTATGCTCCTGTGATCACAGCGGGTGAAATCCACTCCTTTAGTGGAGTTATCCCTTATGATCAGGTTTTTCTCGGTGGTTACTCCGAACACGCACCAACCCTGGAAGTTCCTGATACAGCACCTATACGTGCTCATGCTCAGGTCATTGGTCCTCCGGCATACGATCCAAACAATATTCTTATGGTGACAGTCAACGGGAATACCTACTCAGCTATGTTAGGCACCATCATACCTCCAGTGGGTAGGGAGTATGCCTGGGTCTATGCATCGTATCCTGCTGATCCTCTGGGCGAACCACTTTATCGAAATGTTTACTCAGTATCCGATACTCTATGGACACCGCTTCCAGATGGTAATGCAACAGGTATTTTGTTTACACCCAACAAGCTCTGGATCAGGGGCAATTTCAGCGGGGCTCAGACCTGGTGTTCCGGTGATACGATCATGATCATCGGGGATATCACTCTGACGAATACCACACCCGGAATGGATCCTAGTGTTGAGCCGGTTAACATGACAGACTCAGTGAGTCTGATCTCTGAGAAGAGCATCTTACTCAAATATGGCTACCGGGACCCTGTCGATTCTCTCAGATATCACCCTCTCTGCCGGGCAGACGGCGACCCTGTTCATATCTATGCTTCTCTTTATGCACTGGGAGATGGACAGGGGGTTTCTCAACGTGATGGTGTCTTTAGCTTTGAATATCAGCATCCTCATCCATCACTGCAAGCGGTCAATGCATGGGGCAATCTTTGGGATAACATAGATCTGCACCGCAGGCACTTCCCGCAGACAGTCTCCGCGCCCTGGCCCTCAAACATCGACTACCCCTGGTACAATCCCCTCTGGCCGGAACGAATTCCTTATCTGGAACGCGGCACAGTCCAGCTCTGGGGGTCTATAAATCAACGTCGCAGAGGTTTTCTGCATAGATCCTTGTATGACAATGAGTATCCATCTAATGGTGTCTGGAATCCTGACTTAGATTTTTGTGGCGGGACTTCCAGTGTTAACTATCAGGACCCCGTTCTGGGTATACCATTGGCTACCTCGAATTATCCCGGAACGACGGGTAGCGGAGTAGGCTATAAGAAGGACTTCCATTACGATCACAGAAGCTCTTTTTGGGCATTGGACACTCCGGGAGGGCAGGAAAGCATCTGGAAACTTGGAATGACCCTGGGAACCTGTACTCTTTATCAGGATGGCTGGCAAACCGAAAGTTATTACCGTAAGACTCAGGTGCGTAAGACCCACTCCAAAGTCTTTAGCCGCGGAGGAAACAGCGCGCTATATGCCACAAATGATCTGCTCTTACTCGGTGTAGGGGACGAGGTGACGGACTTCTCTGCTTCTACCTATGGAGACGGGATGATCCAGTCTGTAGCCCTGGCTCCGGACGGAACCCCGCTGGTCTATCAGTATGATACCACTGATACAGACACCATGCGCCTCAAACTCC
>DAOPZE010000006.1:15062-16166 GCA_035353255.1 Candidatus Cloacimonadota bacterium | reverse complement strand
CCGCTGGTCTATCAGTATGATACCACTGATACAGACACCATGCGCCTCAAACTCCTGAACCCTATCAACGGCAGCGTTGCCCAGGAATATGTCTTCCCCGTTACTACCAGGATCAACGATATCGCCATCACGCCCTCAGGACGCAAGCTCATGGCGATGTACACCGATTCTCAGATCAGATTGTATGAATTAAACGAATACAATGAACCGGTCCTGTTCGACGCCTGTCCCTTCCCCGATCAGAATATCTCGTCCGAAGCTCTGCGGAACAGCCGGATCTACCTTAGTCCTTCTTCGAATGAGATACTGGATATCTTCCTCTGGGTTCCCTATGGCACTCCAGCGGGAGAAAACCAGCCCGGCACCATCTATCATGCCAGAGCTATCAATCCCAGTTTTGCCGATGATCCCGTCGCGCCGGAACTGACCTCAATCAACCTGGATGCCTATCCTAACCCCATGCATGGCGAACTCCGGCTCTCGGTTGGTATCCCCAAAGGCACCACTCACCGGGTCGATATCTACAATCTCCGCGGTCAGAGGGTCAAAACCCTGCGTAGCGGCGCCATCGACGATGAGGGCAGAGTCGGATACCTCTGGGATGGCAGAGATGACAATGGCGGTCTCTGCGGCAAGGGGATCTATCTCCTCCGTTTGATCGTCGATGACAAACCCATCCGCGTCAAGCGCGTCTGCAGGATCTGATGTGACCGGAACGCTTCATCACATCGAGATCTATGTGCGAGACCTGGAAGTCACGAAGGCTTTCTGGGGCTGGCTGCTTGCCGAACTGGGCTATCGCGAATATCAAGCCTGGGAAAGCGGGATCAGCTACATCCTGGGAGAGACCTACATCGTCTTTGTGCAGACGGAATCTCGCTTCCTGAATATCCCTTACCACCGTTGCCGCAGCGGACTCAACCACCTTGCATTCAAGGCGGATAGCCCGGACTTCGTGGATGGGATCACTCGTAAGCTCCAGGAACGCGGAGTCACCATCCTCTATGAGGACAGACATCCTTTCGCGGGAGGTGAGGGTTATTATGCCGTGTTCTTCGAAGATCCCGACCGGATGAAGGTGGAGATCACTGCGGATTAACAGAT